>JADJRI010000008.1 GCA_016712275.1 Planctomycetota bacterium | reverse complement strand
CGACAGCCGCCGCCGCCGCAAGCACACGGCCTATGCCTATTCGCCCCGGCTCGCGCTCGCCAAACGCATCCGCCGCCGCGTCGCCCGTCTCAAAGTTACGCCTCCGCGCCGATCGCTTCCCGGCGCCGAGGACAATTGCCCACGCCAGCGCGAAGTCGATCACGGCCGACGCCGCGACAATCCAGTCCATGTTCCAGTTCATAGAAAAATCAGAATTCCCAGCAAAACGATGATCCCAAGGAGAAATGGCGCCAGCACGGCCGCGCAGAGCACAATCGTCGCCCATCTCATCACATGCGGGCTGTCTCCCGCCGGCAACGGTCGAATTTCCTTCATGCGGGCATATTCAAGCGGCTCCGCCTGCGTGTCCTCGCCTTCATCCATGGCTGTCTGCTCATCCATTCCATACGGCCGTCGGCGGCAAATGTTCGCAGACGCCGCCGCGACAACGATTGCCCGGCCTTAATTTCGACGCACTTTCCGTTTGGTGCGAGTTGCCTTGGCGGCATTTTTTGCAATGATCTTGCGTCTGGCCGGCCGACCGAGCCGTAAACCCTCGCCGGTGATGTGCCGTTCGATCGGCATCGTCAACTCCTCGCGCCGCGTGGGGTGTCGCAATTCCGAGAGCGACCGATCGACGCCGTGGCGCACATGCTCAACCGCTTCATCGATGTCGTCCGTCACCATGAATAATTCGAGATCATTTTTTGAGATTGTCGCATACTGTTCGAGCAGGGTGCCTCGCATGAATTCAACGAAGGGGTTCCAAAACTTGGAGCCGTAGAGCACAACCGGAAACTGCGGACTTTTCTTTGTCTGAATCAGCGTCATCGCTTCGAAGAATTCATCCATCGTCCCGAATCCGCCGGGAAAACAGATCAGCCCCAGCGCATACTTGATGAACATCACCTTCCGCGCAAAAAAGTAATTAAACTCCAGGCTGATTGTCTGATACGGGTTTGCCTCCTGCTCATGCGGCAGCGTGATGTTAAGCCCCACGCTCGTCCCGCCCGCCCGATGCGCCCCCTTGTTCGCGGCCTCCATGATGCCGGGGCCGCCGCCGGTGATCACGGCGAAACCCTTTTGCACCAGCTTGCCGCCCATTTCGACCGCCGCCTTGTAGGACGGTGAACTCGGCTTCGTTCGCGCCGAGCCGAACACCGACACCGCCTGACCCACCTGGGCCAGCGTCTCAAAACCATCCACGAATTCGGCCATGATGCGAAACAGGCGCCAGGTTTCCTCGGCCGGGTTGCGAAAAATGCTGGTGTCAGACATGAGGTTCCTTTTTCAATTGCAGATGGCATTGCGAATCGGGATTGTGTCGCACGATCATAACATCAGTTCCGGTTGCCCGCCCGTCACGCCCCGATACAATGGCCGCCGTCGTTCATCTGTTCGCCCCTTGAGGAACCAGGGATGGGTCGCACGCTGTTTACGGTTTTGATCTTCATTGCACCCATGGCGCCGGCGGTCGCGCACGCGCAGGCCGCCGACGAAACCTACTTCGAACGCCTCGAATTCGATCCGAACTCAGGAGAGTGGAAGGCAATCGCACCGCCAATCCCCGGCACGGCCGCCGGCGATCTTGCGCTGGCGCGGTCGCTTCTGGCCCGCGGCGAATTTGAAGCGGCACGCAAAGCCTTTGAAAACTGGTTCAAGGTCTATACGGATTCCGGCCTCCGGTCCGAGGCGCTGTTCTATGCGGCCGAGACGGAAGTAAGTTCCGAGGATGCCAAGCGCAAATCGGGAACCCTCATCAAGGCTTACGAATGGCTTGAGGAACTGCTCGAAGCATGGCCCGGAACCGAGCTGGCCGATCGGGCAATGCGCAAGGAGCTCATCATCGCCGAGATGCTTCTTTTCAAAGATCGCAAAGTCAAAAAATGGAAGGGCATGATCTGGCTCAATGGCGAGGAAGAGGCCATCGAGATGCTCAACCGGCTCACGGATTATTGGGCGCCGAATTCGCCGCTGGCCGAACAGGCGCTGCGCGTGAAGGCCGACTATCACTTCATCAACGGTGAATACGAAGAAGCCGAGTTGGCCTATTCGCGATTGATGCGCGAGTATCCGCGCGGCAAGTATCACAAAGTGGCGATGCTTCGCAGCGGACAATCGGCGCTGGCGCGTTTTCCCGGCGTCGAGTTCGACGATGCGGACCTGCTCGAAGCCGAGGTCTATTTTCAGGATTTCCAGCGGGCTTATCCAGAGCAGGCCGCCGAATATCAGATCCCGCAAACGCTCGATCGCATCACCGAGAGCCTCGCGCACAAGGAATACACGATCGCGCGATTTATGAGCGCATTCGCAAGATCGACGCCGCCGCCTTTTACTATCGCTATATCGTTGCCACATTCCCCGGCACGACCTGGTCGGCACAGTCCGAGGGTAGACTAATCGCACTGGGCGCACGGGATGTCGCACCGGTGTATGAGGAAGAGGAAGCGACCGAATCGGAGTCGACGACGGGCGAGCCGGCCGATTCCGAAACAATAGAGAGCGACTCAGCTCCATAATCGCCTCTCATTCCTGCCGACCGCCGCTTGCCGCCGCGCCGATGGGCATCGTCAATTCCAATCGTCCATTCGCGCCAAGAATTGCAAACGACCCGTCGAATGAGGGAATCCCATCGAAGGTCCACATGCCTTTGGAATACTTCGCCTGATCGGTCGAAATGGCATACCTTGGAACACATGATGACCGACGAATCGGAATTCCAATCGATTGATCTTCAGGCCGTTTGGGCCGGATCACAGCAGCTTCATGTTCTTGCAAACCGCGGCTTACCACGCATTGAGTTTCTGCGCATGGCGTCTCGTTTGATTATGCAACTCCTCAAATGTGACGCAGTCTATGTTCGGCTTAGCGACGATGATCTCGACTACGAGTGGGAGATGACGCTCGATGCAACGAGCGAGCCTCGATTTCATGTGCTCCCGGACAACCCCGGTATTCGGACGCATTCGGACTCGCGATACCCATCGATGATTGAACTTCCGCTTACGATTGACGAGTCTCAGGCAGGCCAACTGATACTCAAATTCAAATCCCGCATCGATCCCGTGCCGCACTTGCCTGATCTGTTCGACAATGTCGCACGATCGTTCGGCCTCGCCGTGGCCAATCGCCGTGCGCAAGCGCGGCTTCGAGAGCGGATCAAGGAACTTACGTGCCTCTACAAAATATCCGGCCTCGCCCGCGAGCCGGGCGGCGCGCTCCACGAGACACTGGATGCCATCGTCCGTGTGCTGCCATCGGCGTGGCAGTGTCCGGAGATTGCCGGCGCGCGCATTCTGATCGGCCAACAGAGACACGTTGAAGGCGATCGAAGCGCGGCACAGCACGTTCAAACCGCCCCGATCATGACGGGGAGCCGCCAAAACCGGAATTGTCGAAGTGTTTTACACGGCCGACCGCGCCGAGTTTGCCGAGGGAACCTTTCTTCCCGAGGAGCAGAGCTTGATCGAAGGCGCCGCCCGCGAAATCGGCCGCCTTCTTGAGCGCATGGAGGCCGGCGAAGATCGCAAGAAGCTGGAGGAGCAGGTTCGGCGGGCCGACCGGCTGGCCACCATCGGGCAACTGGCCGCAGGCGTGGCGCATGAACTGAACGAACCGCTGGGTAACATTCTTGGTTTCGCGCAATTGATCGAAAAGACCGAAGGCATGGGCGAACAAGTCGGCCTCGATCTTAAGAAAATCATCGATGCCGCGCTGCAGGGCCGGCAGATCATCAAGAATCTGCTGCTGTTCTCGCGGCAGGCGCCGGCGATTCGCAAACCGTTGGATGTCAATGCACTGGCATTGGAGTGCCAGACACTTTTCTCGGCCCGGTGCGCAAAAGGGGAAATCGCCCTTGGACTCCAGCTTGCCGATTCGCCTGCATTGATTCAAGCCGATGCCTCGCAACTCAAACAAGTGCTTGTGAATCTGGCGCTGAATGCAATTCAGGCAATGCCCGCCGGCGGCGCGTTGACCCTGCGAACGTCCATCGATGAAATGAGCGGGCGTGTCGTTCTAAGCGTCATTGACACGGGCATCGGCATGGGCGAGGAAATTCGCAGGCGAATTTTTGATCCGTTCTTTACGACCAAGGATGTCGGCGAAGGCACCGGCCTGGGGCTTTCCGTTGTTCATGGGATTGTCTCGGCGCACGATGGCGACATTCACGTCGAGAGCGAGCCCGGGCGAGGTTCGACATTTAGCATCGCATTTCCTCGTTGCCGCGACCTGACCGCAAGCGGAGAATGCAAGCCATGAACACGACCCGCGAACGGGAACGCATTCTGGTGGTCGACGATTCAGCGCCCACGCTTGAGGTTTTACATCGCAATCTGGCATCGAGGCAGTACGTGGTTTTTACGGCGTCGTGCGCCGCCGACGCCATCTCGCTGCTGGAAAAAACGCCGGTTGACCTTGTCATCACCGACATGCGGATGCCGAAAACATCGGGCATCGAGTTGATTCGGCACATTCGGGACAATTACAGGAATGTCCAGGTCATGATGATCACCGGTTATCCGTCGATTCCCGATGCGGTGGAGGCCGTCAAACTCGGTGCGGAGGATTACCTGCCCAAGCCGTTTACAGACGAAGAGCTTTTCGAGGCCGTTCGTGGGTCTCTGGATCGTGCCCGCCTTCGCCGCGCCGCCTTGGCTTCAAGCCCAAATGTTCCTTCGTCGCCCGCGGGCCTGCTCGGTGACAGTGAGGCGATGCACGCTGTTTATCGATCGATTGAGAAGGCGGCAGGCACGACGGCGACCGTGTTGATTACCGGCGAAAGCGGAACAGGAAAGAGCTGGTCGCACGGGGAATTCACTACTCCAGTGCTCGCCTTTGCGGCGCCATTCGTGCCCGTGAACTGCGGCGGCATTCCCGAAAATTTGCTCGAAAGCGAAATGTTCGGCCACCTCAAGGGCGCATTTACAGGCGCCACAGAATCACGGGCCGGTTTCTTTCAGACTGCGGATGGCGGGACCATCTTCCTCGATGAGATTGGTCAGATGAGCACAATGATGCAGGTGAAACTGCTGCGCGTGTTGCAGGATCGGCAGGTGTACATGGTCGGTTCGACGCGCGGACACATCGTCGATGTTCGAATCGTTGCGGCGACAAACAAAGAATTGCTGCCGATGGTGGCGCGCGAGACTTTTCGAGATGACCTTTACTATCGTTTGAATGTCATCCGCATCGAGTTACCGCCGCTTCGCGATCGCGGCGACGACATTCTTCTCCTGATCAACCATTTCACGAGGCGTTTCAGCACGGAGGCCGGTCGCCCGGCGCCCACTTTTTCCGATCGAGCGCTGTTGGCTCTTCGCAGCTATCATTGGCCGGGAAACGTCCGAGAACTTGAAAATGTAATACAGCGTTTGGTGGTGATGTGCGATGGCAGTGTGATTGACGCACCAGATCTTCCAGAGCTGATGCGATTCACCGCATTGCGAGCGCCCAATTTGAATCGCTCCCTGAAAGAAATCGAGACAGAGCATATCCGAATCGTATTGGAAAGTGCTCAAGGCAATAAAACACAGGCCGCCCGAATCCTCGGAATTGACCGAAAAACGCTCCGCGAGAAACTCAAATCTCTCGGCATTCCTGACGCCGAATGATTCAAACGATTCGGTACACATTCCCCCACCGGGGTATTTTGAACCGATTTTCCAGTTTAGAAACTGCTTCGCCACCAACCTCGCCGCTCTTGCGTCCAACCATTCAAGAAAATCTCTAAGCGTTTGTCAGATAATAAATTACGTTCAGTAAAACCCAGCGGCTCTTGTAATCGTCCATCGTGAAACCCCGCTACAAATGGATGGCATGTTCCTTGCATTTAACTTAGGTCGTCGAGCCCAAATGGCTCGAACTGAAACGAACCGCACAACAAAGAGGTGGAACATGTCAATCCAAATGAAACATATTGATGAAGCAGACTTTCAAATCGACGTGGCCGCATTGGAGCCGAGCGTTTTTTCGATCGAAAGCGTTAGGCCGCAAATCTGCGGCGAAGAGTCGCTTCCCCCCATTTTTGAATGCGAAGAGGGCGAAGGCGGCACGGCAATGCCGATGCCCGGCTTGATTTGCCAAGCCAATCGGGATGGTCAAACCGAATCGGATTCGCATTATACTGGTGGGGATGCACGGGGGCCGGCAAAATGGGAGCCGGACTTCAGAGCCGAGCGCCGCGAGTGGACGGATGACGAAGGATCAGCGACCGCCTTACCCGGTCTCATCGTTCGACCGGGCGAAGTTATGCTGAACGTCGAGAATCCGCAGGCGGCGAGAGGGCTCTGTACAACGTGCGAGTTGCGTGACACATGTACATTCACAAAGCCCGAGTCCGGGGTCTGGCGATGCGAGGAGTATCGTTAGCATCAGTGGGGCGGGCGGAGGATTGGAATTCGATATGTCCAGCATCCCCCGGAGCAAGAAAAAACAGGAGAAGAGCGAGATGAGCACTCCGATTGCCGCGACGTCCGCTGCCACCGGTTCCAGCAAACACGAATTCGCGCCGCACGACGAAAAACATGCGGACGAGTCCGGACCCGTTGTACCCGCCGCGGCGACAACCAGTGTCGCCGCGTCCGCAGGCCACAGCGACGGCGTCTACAGCAACGTGGTGAAGCAATTCAACCGTGCTGCCGACCTCATCGGCCTCGACTTAAACGTTCGAAAAATCCTTGGGAATACCAAGAATGAAATTGTCGTCAACTTTCCGGTGAAGATGGATCAAGACGAGCATATCGAGATCTTCACGGGCTATCGCGTTCAGCACAACGATGCGCTCGGCCCGTTCAAGGGCGGACTGCGCTTCCACCCCGAAGTGAACATTGACGAGGTTCGAGCACTGGCCACCTGGATGACTTGGAAGGGCGCCATAGCCGGTATTCCCTTCGGCGGTGCCAAGGGCGGTATTCAGATGGATCCCGCCAAATATTCAAGGGCCGAACTGGAGCGCATCACCCGTCGCTTCGTCTATGCCCTCGGCGAAAATATCGGCCCGGAATATGACATTCCCGCGCCGGACGTGAACACCAACGCCCAGATCATGGCGTGGTTCATGGACACCTATCTTTCGACCGTTTCGCCACACGAGCGGCAGAACAGCATACATGTGGTGACCGGCAAGCCGATCGAATCGGGCGGCAGCGTCGGTCGAGATAAGGCGACCGGCCAGGGCGTAGTGTATTGCATTCAGTGCTGGGCGGAAGATCGCGGGCTTGATATCAAGAACCTCACCTTCATGGTTCAGGGTTTCGGCAATGTCGGATCGTGGACGGCACGCATTCTGTGCGAACTCGGTGCCAAGCTGGTGGCGGTTGAGGATGTCACCGGCGGCGTTCGCAACATGGATGGTCTGGACCCCAGCGATATCCTCCGGCATATGGCAGGGCATCGGGGGTGCGAGGTTATCACGAGGGCGAGTTCGTCGATCACATCATGTTTCTGAAAACGCCGGTGGATATCTTCATCCCCGCGGCCATGGAAAATCAAATCACCGGCGTCACGGCCGATTGGCTGGATGTGAAGCTTGTCGCGGAAGGCGCCAACGGCCCGACGAACACCGACGGCGATGCAGTGCTTCAGCGGCGCGGGATCGATGTGATTCCGGACATCTTGTGCAACTCCGGCGGCGTGATCGTCAGCTATTTCGAATGGCTGCAAAACAAGCGCAGCGAATCGTGGGATCTGGAAGAGGTCGATCGAAAGCTGCGAAAGAAAATCGTGGCAGCCTACGAGCGCGTGCGGGCGACAATCAAGGAATTCAACACCGACGCGCGGACGGCCGCTTATGTCGTCGCGCTGCGCCGGCTTGAAAAAGTCTATCTGGAGCGCGGAATCTTCCCATGACATGACGTCCTGGCTGCGAGATCGCTATCCGCTGCGGGGTTTGCACAGGATCGACACCGGTGTAATGGCGACATTTGTCATGCGCTTGCCGGTGGCATCGGGTATTCGCGCTGCAAATGGAAGCCGCCAGGATTCAGTAATGCGTCGAATCAGGCCGGACTTGGGCACATGCATTGTCCGTTGCGTATCGGAAGTATGACATGTCGATCCATGCCCGCATTATCCGAAGATCGACGATCTGCGTTTGCCTCATGGCATTTACCCCGCCCGTGTTCGCAGGTTTCGATGTAACCTTTTGGGAACTTGGCACGGCGGTTACACACCATGCCAACTTCGACTTTGACGTCACCGATCAGATTCAGAATCCTTTCATTTACACCTCTCTTTCCGCGATGGGCCAGAATTCAGTCAGTGCAGACTATGACCTCAGTTGGCTCATCGAATCCGGCCACGGCGTTTTTCATGCCGATGTCGAGCAGCACATCCGCGACCCCGAGTTTCGCACCCAGGCCGTGAACGTGATTCACATCCTGCCGACCGAGCCGCTCCGCGTGACCCTCACCGGCTTGCTCACCTACGCCCACACCCCCGGCGACGAAGCCAGCTTCAACTTCAACGCCTCGGTCCGCGATCTCGCCACCAATCAGGTGGTGCTCAGCGATCAGAACTAAGGCGGGAATCTCAATCTGCTTCCTTCCTCCGGAACACTGACCTTGAACAGCGAGGCGTTTTTTCAAGCCGGCACGCCCTATCGGCTTCAGTATGTCTATGACTGCTCCAACACCGCCGATCCGCTGCCCACCGGCATCATGGACTCGTCCGGCTTCATCCGGATCGAAATCAATCCCGTGCCCGAACCCGCCACGCTGACCCTGCTGCTGCCCGCCATCGCATTCCTCGCCCGCCGCCGTCGGCGCAACCTGCAAAGCCATTGCGGTATGCGGTTAACCGTCTACGGGACGCCGGACGGGCGGTGTGAATTTTGATTGAATCATGACGCCCAGATGCTCCGATGTCGGCAGTGCGTCGGCTCGCAGGAAGAGGCCGGCGGCCTTGCTCTCCTGAAACAGAAACCGGCTCACCAGTGCCAGCGCATTGCCGCGGGCCGTCGCATCCGCCGCATGAGTCGCGCCCGGCGATTGAACGCGATGGCGCAGTTCCTCGATCCACGCATCGATCGGAGCATCGGCCATCGCCGCCGGTTCCCCGGCCTCGATCACCCCGTGGCAAACATAAAAGGGCCTGATGCGCTGTTTACTCGCAATGCGACTCGGCCGCGAAGCCACCTGGATGACAAGCCAGTTGCACCGCGATGTCGGGGTCATCAGCCGGTATTCGCTTCCTCCCAAGGTCGATTCGGCGCGCTCGATCGTTCGCCGGATCGTGGCGGCTTTTTCGAATTCCAGTGCGGCCGCGGCGCGCTGCATCTGATCTCGAAGTGCATCGAGTCGTGCCTGCGAACGGCCGAGTGTGAACGCAAGGGCGCTCTCGATCATCGCGTGGTAGTCGGCCATCGAAATCGTTCCATCACAGGGAGCCGGGCACTTGCCCATGTCGTAGTAGGCGCAGCGCTCGCCGTGTGGCGCTTTCTCGAGCACGTTGAAATAGCGGCAGAGATCGAACGCGTCTTCGAGCATCGCGATCCATGCTTCGGCATCGCGCGAGGCGGCGAGGGGGCCGATGTAGGTGGCGTTGTCGTCTTTCAGGCGGTCGACAGCCGTGAATCGCGGAAACGCGGCCTTCGGTTCAATCCGGATATACCACACCGCGCCAAACCCGATCTGCTCGCGATAGGTTTTTGGAAAGAGCGCTTTCGCCATTCGATAGTGAATCCAGAGCGTTTCAATCGGGCTGAACGTCTCCACCCAGTGAATGCGGCGCGTGATCGACGCAAGATCGGCACGCTTTGTTTTTTCGTCGGGGTCCGGTGGAGTCAGACGGTGTTCCACCGCGCGGCGGATATTCTGCGCGTGCGCCAGCAAAATGGGCCGATTGGCTTCGTCGGTCAGTAGAAAAACGCCGGCCGATGACGCGATCGGTTTCAAGAATGACTTGGTAGTGTCATCGCGCGGCCGATCGACGGATTCACTCGATGGACTCGATCGATCAAGACAATGGGGCAGGAGCGCGAACGGGGAAGGCGGCTCCATGACAAATCACCCGCCGGCGCGCGTGCTGGCGCGGGGCTTGGCGCGGAAGAGGTCATATCCCAGAAGTCGCCGCCGCAGCAGCATGGCGAGGACGGCCATGAAACCGATGCGGCCGCGGAAACCCTTGGTCGAACCCCAGCCGCGGCTTTTGATTTCAGCGATGCCATCGTCGATTGATTTTGCGACTGGGAGCGAGACGTCCTCGTGACGGTGGAGCTCGAAGTCGTGCTTGCGGAATGCGGTCTTGTAATCGGCGACGGACCAGAGATGGACGTTTGAATTGAACTGAGACGGCAGTTTGTTCATCAGCATGACCGGAGCAAACAGCCACTTCTTCGATGTGGTGATGTCGCCGAGGCAGAGCGTGCCGGTCGGCTTCAACACGCGGCGGCATTCGCCGATGAATCGGTCCTTATCCGAATAATGCAGGGCGGATTCCAAATTGAAGATGACATCGACCGACGCATCCGGCATGGGGAGGTTGTGCGCATCGCCTTGGATGAATACGGGCTTTTCGGTCTTATCACGGTAACGCTCGTTGGCGGCGTGGACGCTGCTGCCTAGATACTCGACACCGATGAGCTTTGATGGGTGGAATTTTTGAAAGATCCAGCCGGCCGGCCCGCCGATGCCGCAGCCGACATCGAGGACGGTGGATTGGGGGTTGATGATGACATCGCCGAGGAGCTGCCAGACGAGGGATTTTTGGTGATCGTCGAAGGACTCGGTGGTGTCGGGCTTTGCATAGCCGCAGTTGTACCCAAGGAGGCCGTAGGCTTGGGTGAGTTCCCAGTTGGGCCTGTAGTGGGCTTCCATGGTGCGCTGGGACATGCGATGTGGGCTCCCTATGATGCGACCGACTAATCGACCGGCCCGATGTCGATGGGGACCGCAGGCGATTTGGCGGAAATTGTATCGCAAGCGGCAAGTCGGGTCACTATGCCGGTACCGGCAAAGTTTCATGTGGCACAGCCGCCCTCGGCTGTGGGACTTCATCAAACTTTACCTTTGGCACGATGGCCATTTCGCTTGACAAGGGCGCGTCCGGCCCGGATGTTGAATCCGATTCGGAAGAATCCCGTTTCAGGAGCCACAGTCGCCTTCATGCCAGACCTATCCGTCCAGATCGGTCGCGTTCGACTGAAGAACCCAGTGATGACCGCGTCTGGAACCTGCGGCTTTGGACGGGAGTATGCGCCGTATCTCGACATGTCGATGTTGGGCGGCTTCACGACCAAGAGCGTGACCTTGCGGCCGCGAAAGGGGAACCCGCCGCAACGGATTGTTGAGACGCCTGGGGGAATGCTGAACGCAATCGGCCTGGCCAACGTCGGCATCGATGAATTCATGAAGAGCAAATTGCCGGACTGCCAGACGCTCGGTCCCGCTGTGTTTGTAAATGTGGCGGGGGAGAGTATCGAGGACTATGTCGAGGTGTGCCGTATTCTTGACACGGCCGACGGCCTGGCTGGCGTCGAGCTGAATGTTTCGTGTCCGAATGTAAAGGATGGATTGACATTCGGCACGGATGCCGTGTTGCTTAAGGAGCTAGTCGCGGCGGTGCGGCCGGTCGTGAAACGCGGCGTGCTGTTGGTGAAGCTGTCGCCGAATGTGACGGATATCTGCTCGACGGCGCGGGCGGCGATCGCGGGCGGGGCGGATGCGCTGTCGATGATCAATACGTTTCTGGGCATGAAGATCGACATTCGCACGCAGCGGCCGGTGCTGGCGAATATGACCGGCGGGGTGAGCGGGCCGGCGATCAAGCCGATGGCGGTGCAGATGATTCACCGGGTGTATCGGGATGTGACGCGGGCGGCTGGGGTGCCGATTATCGGAATGGGCGGGGTGCGGTGCTGGCAGGATGCGGTGGAGTTCATGCTGGCCGGTGCCACGGCGGTGGCAGTTGGGACGGCGTTGTTTGCGCATCCGGATGCGCCGATGGGGATTGTGAGGGGGATTGAAGACTATCTAATTCAGCGCGGATTGGGGTCGGTCAACGAGATAATCGGCGCTGTCCATGAGGTGCGCGATTAGAGCGTTTCACGGTTGAATGAGGCCACTCCGCGTTCTCCCTGCCCCGTTGGGGCTGTGCTAAACAGATCAATACAATCGTGAATTGCTCTAATCGGTTGCTTGGTATTCGTTGATCAGCTTGCAATCTTATTTTGGAATAGCCACTCCACGTTCCTGTGCTACATCCTTCGCCCGCTCATACCCCGCATCCACATGCCGAAACACGCCCATCGCCGGATCGCAGGTGAGCACGCGCTGCAGTCGTTCTTTGGCGAGGTCCGTGCCATCCGCCACAATCACCATGCCCGCGTGAATGCTCATGCCGATGCCGACGCCGCCGCCGTGGTGGACACTCACCCAGCTTGCACCGCAGGCCGTGTTCGCCAGCGCATTCAGGATCGGCCAGTCGGCGATCGCGTCGCTGCCGTCGAGCATGCCTTCGGTTTCGCGGTTGGGCGAGGCCACGCTGCCGCAGTCGAGATGGTCGCGGCCGATGACGATGGGGGCTTTCACTTTGCCGGTGCGAACGAGTTCGTTGAATGCCAGCCCGGCTTTGGCCCGTTCGCCATATCCGAGCCAGCAAATGCGCGCCGGCAGCCCCTGAAACTTGATTTGCTCGCCGGCCATTTTGATCCAGCGGGCGAGGTGTTTATTTTCGGGGAAGAGTTCGAGGATGACGCGATCGGTCGCGGCAATGTCGTCCCCCTCGCCGGACAACGCGCACCAGCGGAACGGCCCCGCGCCTTCGCAAAAGAGCGGCCGAATGTACTCCGGCACGAACCCCTTGATGTCAAACGCGTTTTTCACGCCGGCTTTCACCGCCTCGGCGCGAATATTATTGCCATAGTCAAACGTGATCGCGCCCTTATTCTGCAAGTCGAGCATCGCCTGCACATGCGCGCCCATCGCCGCCACAGAGAGTTTCACATACTTGTCGGGGTCGCTCTTGCGCAGTGCCATTGCATCAGCATACGGAATCTGGTGCGGCACATATCCCTGCAACGGATCATGGGCGCTGGTCTGGTCGGTGAGCAAATCGGGCACCATGCCGCGACGGGCCATCTCTGGAAGCACATCGGCCGCGTTTCCGAGCAGGCCGACCGAAAGCGGCCTCTTTTCGCGGCGGGCGGCGTCGATCCGCATCATCGCTTCGTCGAGCGACTCGGACATCTCCATGACATACTGTGTCTCGAGCCGCCGCCGAATGCGGTGCCGATCGACTTCAATGCAAAGACAGCTCGCGCCGTTCATCGTTGCCGCGAGTGGCTGCGCCCCTCCCATCCCGCCAAGGCCGGCTGTCACGACCAATCGACCGGCAAGATCGCCATTGAAGTGTCGCTGGGCTGCCGCGCCGAATGTTTCGTAGGTTCCCTGCAAAATCCCCTGCGTGCCGATGTAAATCCAACTGCCCGCGGTCATCTGGCCGAACATGGTCAGGCCCATCGCTTCGAGACGCCGAAACTCGTCCCAATTGGCCCAATTCGGCACCAGTAGCGAGTTCGCAATCAGCACGCGCGGCGCGGCTTCGTGCGTCCGAACAATGCCGACGGCGCGGCCGCTCTGCACAAGCAGCGTCTCATCGTTCTCGAGGCTGCGCAAGGATCGTACGATGCGATCGAAATCCGGCCAGGAGCGCGCGGCCTTACCGGTGCCGCCATATACGATGAGTTCGTCAGGGTTCTCGGCCACGTCTGGGTCGAGATTGTTGTGCAGCATGCGCGCGGCTTCCTGCTGCCAGCCCTTGCAGGTGAGCATTGTGCCGCGCGGGGCACGAATGGTTCGCGGACCTGAGACGCTGCTCGATAGTGATTCTGAAAAGTGGGTTTTCGTCGTCGAAGGCATGCCAAGTCTCCAAAAGGCGTAATAATCCGCTCAAATGTAGCCTGATGGGGCGAGGGGTGAAAGCAGAAGCTCCGAAATGGCGAATTCAAATGCGGTGATTTACGCAGAATCAAACAGGCGCATCAGACTGCCCCAATTTCGATATGAAAGCTCGCGTTGAATCGCGCCGATGGTCCCGATATGATTGGAGTATCGCAAGCGAAATGGGGTCGTTTGTGAAAACGGGGGAGACAGGCTCATACTCGAATTCCGCAGCAAATGGGGGGTGGAAGCCGCAGCGCGCGAAATTTGCGATTTGCCCCTGAATAGTGCTTTTTCATTCCCGCAAACCTGCGTCCGATTATCGGGATTAGCATGAACCATTCATTCATCATGAAGTCGATTCGCCATTGCACGGCCGTCTGCATTGTAATGGCCGCCGCGGCGCCGTTGGCAGCCGATCCCATCGTCCCATTGCCAACCAATATCCAGAATTTCTACATGCGTGGCACGCAACAGCTCGGACTGGAGCCGGGCAATGACATCATCATTTCGACAAACCAATGCTCCGGCTGTCATGGTCAGGATGCGCCGATTTTTGAAGAGTGGAGCGGCAGCTTAATGGCCCAGGCGGCGCGCGATCCGGTTTTTTATGCCTGCCTTGATATCGCCGAACGCGATGCGCCCGGCTCCGGAGATACATGCATTCGATGCCATGTGCCAAAGGCATGGCTCGAAGGTCGATCCGTGCCGACCAATGGAGCGGCCATCACGCGGGATGATCGCGACGGAATCACCTGCCACTTCTGCCACCGACTCGTGGATCCATTTGATCCCACCTATGCGGCCACACCCCTCGACGAAATCATTCTGTTCGGCCTTGGCAACGACCGGCCCGTGCAATCGTTCGACCTCGGCAATCCGCCAAGCCCCGGTTTTGGCGGCAGCGCGAACTATGTCATCGACCCTTTCGATCGACGGCGCGGGCCTTTTCCGCTCGTTGAAGACGGAATTCCCTCTCCGCCCGCAGTCACCTGCGACACCAGCTTCCACTATGTATTTACGTTCGGCCAATGCGAAGATGATCTGGGCCTGCCCGATGGTTGCCCAACCTTCCAATCGCCGTTTCACCTCAAATCAAATTTGTGTGCGACCTGCCACGATGTGAGCTTTCCACACGTCAGTTACAACGCACAGGGCCAGGCCGTTTTCAATGGCACCGGCGTGCGCCATCCCGACGGCAACAAGTACAACATGGCGGCCGAGCAGCGCACCTATAGCGAATGGCTCAAGAGTTCCTTTTCGCAGCCGGGCGGAGTCGATTTGGGCGGCCGCTTCGGCGCGCCGGGCCAGAACAGTGTTTCGTCCTGTCAGGATTGTCACATGGCCGGACATCTTGACCAGGGCTGCGAATTCGTTCAGGGCGAGCGCCCGGACATCCCCCGTCACGATTTCCGCGGCGCCAGCACCTGGGTGCTTGAGGCCATTGCGCTTCAGTTCGGTCCGGATGGCCCGATTGAAGGCTTCCCGATTTCCGACGGTCTGGGTCCGGAGTTCTTTCAGGACCGGGTCGATGCCATTCTGGCCAATGTCGCCAAGAACGAGGAGTTTCACCAACTGGCCGCGGACCTGGAGGTTTCATTGGATGACGAGCACGCGCCCGGCGAAGTCCGACTGAAGGTGCGTGTTGTCAACCAGACCGGCCACAAATTGCCAACCGGTTACATCGAAGGTCGGCGAATGTTCCTGACGGTGGAGTATTTTGACTGCTCCGATTCGGAGGAGCCGTTTGTCGTGTTCGGAGGGTACGACAAGTCGACCGCGACGCTCGATTCGGCATCAACAAAGGTCTATCACGCGGAAATCGGTCCCGACGAAAATGTTGCGGCCCTGGTAAACCTTTCGGCCGCGCCGTCGCAGCATTCGGCTTTTGGCACGAAGATGTATTACGACAATCGAATTCCGCCGCGCGGATTCACCAATGCGAATTTTCAGGCGATTCAGGCTGCGCCGGTCGGTTACACATACGCCGACGGTCAGCATTGGGATGACACTTTTTTTGAGATTCCGTCCGGGGCGGCCGGCGCGAAAGTCACCCTTTATTATCAGCAAACCTCGCGCGAGTACATCGAATTCCTGAGAGACAACAACCCGAACGCCCAGTCCGATCCGACCAACCGCGGTGCGCTGGCTTACGCATTGTGGGAACAGACCGGCAAATCAAATCCGGTGTTGATGGCGCAGGTGGGCGGCGACGGGCAGCCGTACGATATCTTCGGCGTATCCATGACCGGCGATACGAATTGCGATCTTGTGGTCGATGTCAACGACATTCCGAGATTCGTGGATGCGCTCCTTGGTCTTACGACACAGCCTTTTGTCCTGAGGGCGGCCGATCTCGATGGGCTCGATGGCCCCGATGGAAAAGACATACAGTTATTTGTAAATCGGCTCCTCGAAGGGTGATTCCGCGGCCCTGTGGAACGCTTTGTTTTCATGAATCCGAGACGTTTGAAGTGGCCACGCCAGCGCGCCTTGTCCGCCGGCATGGGCGATCCCGCGGTTTGAATTTTCCTCCCCGTACTTGTAGGATTGAAAATCATCGACGCGAACAGAGGATCTCGAGTCGCGGAATGCAGTTTCTTCGATTGTGCCGGATGGGTCGAACCGCCATGGAGTGATCGCGATGAAAGTCAGCGAATTGCTGAATGAAAAGCTCATCGCCGTGCCGCTGGATGCTGGCACGAAGCAGGAGGCGATCACCGCGCTGGTCGACCGCGTCGCTGCCAATGGCATGGCACAAAACCGCGACCTCCTGCTGGCTTCCGTTCTGGCCCGCGAAGCCCAGCGAACAACCGGCATCGGGCGCGGATTCGCGGTTCCCCATGCAAAATGTGAGGGCATCCCGAATCTGACATTGGCCATCGGGCGCACGAATTCGCCGATCGACTTTGCCTCGATCGACGGCAAACCGGTGTCGTTGATCGCCCTGCTCGTCAGCCCGCCACATCAGACGGGCCCGCATTTGCTGGGCGCTCGCGGCGCTCAGCCGCATTGTCATCAATGAGGGCGTCTTTTCGAAATTGCTCGCTTCGAAGGACCCGGCCGAATTCACTGCCGTCATTCGAGCGTACGAAGAAAACTGCTGATCGGCGACTTACATACCGAATCAGATTCTCTTGATGGAAAACGACTGTCTTCTACAGTCCCTCGATGCTCAGCATCTTGCGATAGGCTGTAATACGGCGATTCACCTCGTTCTTATCCGCGCTTCAGCGCGAAGCTGGAAAAGTCCTCAATACAGATGGAGGCGATGCACGCGCCATGGGCCATCGCGGCTTTCAGTGCGGCCGTATCCGTGCGATTCACCGAGGCGAGATATGCCATCATGCCGCCGGCAAAGCTGTCCCCGGCGCCCGTCGGATCGACGACGGTCGTTGTCGGATAGGCGGGCAGCGCCACAAGTTCGTCACGCGTCACCAGCGTCGCGCCATGTTCGCCGCGCTTGACGACCACAAACTGTGGCCCGAACTCAAGTATGGCCCTGGCCGAGGGAATAATATCGCGCAGGTTGGTCAGCAGTCGCGTTTCGCTGTCGTTCATCACCACGCCATGGACATGCCCCAACGTCCGAATCAATTCCTCGCGGGCAATGTTGATCCACAAATCCATCGTGTCCATGACGATCAGCTTGGGCTTTCGAATCTGCTCGATGAAGCCGCGCTGCACATCCGGGTGCGTGTTGGCGAGAAAGACATACTCGGAATCGCGAAAGCCGTCGGGAATCGGCGGCGGCGTTTCGGCGATGACGTTGAGATCGGTGCGGATGCTCTCGCGCTGATTCATGTCGTCGAAATATTTGCCATGCCAGCGAAATGTCTTCGACCCCCGCCGAATCTCAAGGCCGGTCGTGTCGATCGGCGAGCCATCGAAGAATTTCTTGAGATCGGGTGGAAAATCCTCGCCCACCGCTGCGACCAGTCGCACAGGTGCGACCAGCGAAGCCGCGATGGCAAAGTGAAACGCCGATCCGCCGAGAATATCGTCGACGCGCTTAAGGGGTGTTTCGACCGTATCGATGCCGACAGTTCCAGTGACAAGCAGGGGCATATTGATTCTCCGGAGGATTGAGCGTTTAGCTTTCGTTTCGAAAAGTCAGCAATTGTAAAGGTCGCGGGGGCATATGGCCAACATTGCCCTGTTTCATTGATTCGCCCCCGATGGCATAATAGCGGGTGTATGCAAAGCGGATGCAGACGTGCTTGGGGGAGCGGCAGGGGTCGGTCGACGGCTGCGTATGGCTTGGCCGTGGGTGCGGTCATTTTCCTGCTCGTCGGTGCGTGTGGCAAACCAAAACCGGCCGCGCCGTCGCCAGTTGCAAATAAGGCCGGCACGGCGGGCGCAAATTCGGGCGATAATTTCGATACGGCCCATATCCCGGGTCGGATTCATCTTGTGCAGGCGAATGAAACGCTATGGAGCCTGGCCGAACTATATTACGGAAACAGCAAGCACTGGAGAAAAATCTCCGTGGCCAACCGCAAGCGGGTGACAGATCCAACCAACCTTCCGGTGGGCATGAAACTGATCATTCCATGAGCGATTCCAAGGATCGGGTGACTGCGGCAGCCATTCAGTCGAAGCCCGCGGAATCGCGGCAAACAAATTCACCCGCCGCACAACCCACTTTCCAACTTTCCGACGAAATCAAATTCCTCCCCGGCGTCGGCCCCAAACGCGCGGAAGCCTTCGCCCGCCTTGGCATACGCACCATCGCCGACCTGCTCGAATATGTTCCCATGCGCCACGAGCGCACCGAAGAGCGTCTCATCGAAAATCTCGACGAAGGCATGATCGCCTCCGTGGTCGGCCAGGTCACGGCCGTGAAAAAGCAATTCGGCCAACGCGGCCGCAGCGTCACGGCCACCCTCACGGACAATTCCGCCCGTTGCGGCATGGTCTGGTTCAACGCCCCTGTGGATGGCCGATCGCATCCGGCCGGGAATGATCGTCCGCCACCGGCGCCGTCCGCGAATTTCGACAATTGCCGCAATTGGTGAATCCCAAAATCGCAATTCTTAGCGATTCGGCCGCGCCGGCGAATGAAGGAAAAGCCGCCAGCATCGCCGGTGTTTATCCCGCCACCGCCATGCTCTCCAGCGAGCAGATCGCACGGCTGATCGCGACCAATCTGGAGCACATGCTCGCGCTGGTGAAGGAGTGGCACACGCCGCAGCATATGGCCGCGCGCTCGCTTGCCCCGCGCCGATGGTCGCTGGAGGTGCTCCACCGGCCGAGGAGCGACGAAGATGTGGCGAAGGCCCAGCGCCGACTTGCCTATGACGAGTTGTTCCTGTTGCAACTTGCCACCCAGATCGCCCGGCGGCAGCGCGCCGAATGTGCCACGGCAAAGGCATTACCGTCGAGTGACGAGATCGACCGCCGCATCCGTGCCCGTTTCCCCTTCGCCCTCACAGGCGGCCAGGAGCGCGCCGTCAGGGAAATCTCCGCCGACCTCGCCGCGCCGCGCCCCATGAACCGCATGCTTCAGGGCGATGTCGGCTGCGGCAAGACCGTCGTCGCCCTCTACGCCGCGCTCGTCGCCATCGCCAACAAAATGCAGGTCGCCATCATGGCGCCGACGGAACTCCTCGCCGAACAGCACGCCCGATCGATCGAAAAATATCTGGCTGGCAGCCGCGTGCGGCACGCCCTCCTCGTCGGCGGAATGAAAGCGGTCGACCGTCGCGAGATGGTCTCAAGCATCGCCGCCGGCAGGCTCGATCTCGTCGTCGGCACCCACGCGCTGATACAGGATGACGTGCAATTCGACCGGCTCGGTCTCGTGGTGATCGACGAACAGCACCGCTTCGGTGTTCGCCAACGCGCGACTATTCGCAATAAAGGCAACACAGCCGATGGCGGCATGGGCCCAACCCCGCACTATCTCGTCATGTCCGCGACGCCCATCCCGCGCACGCTGGCGATGACAGTCTTTGGCGACCTCGACGTGACCACCATCGACGAACTCCCGCCCGGCCGAAGTGCCATCCACACGCGCCTCGTCACCCCGGTGATGAAGCCGCCGGCATGGGAGTTCATCCGCCAGCGGCTGTCGGCCGGTGAGCAGGCGTATGTCGTTTATCCGCTCATCGACGAATCAGACAAGATCGAGGCGAAAGCCGCCACCGTCGAATTCGAACGTCTGCGCGACGTCGAATTCCGCGGCCACTCTCTTGGCCTCCTGCATGGCCGCATGTCGACTGAGGATCGCGAAAAAGTCATGGCCGATTTCGCTGCCGGCCGCATTCAAATGCTCGTCGCCACAACGGTCATCGAAGTCGGCATCGACGTGGCCAACGCCACCTGCATGGTGGTGGAGCACGCCGAACGGTACGGCCTCTCGCAGCTCCACCAGCTCCGCGGGCGCGTCGGCCGAGGGTCAAAGCAAGGGCACTGCCTGCTTATGACCGCCGGCGCCCACGGGGTGGAGAACGAGCGTCTTTCGGTTCTTGTCAAAACGACGGACGGCTTCCGCATCGCCGAAGAAGATCTCCGCATCCGCGGCCCCGGCGAAATGCTGGGAGTGCGCCAGCACGGCCTCCCCGAACTCCGCGTGGCCGATCTCGTCCGAGACGCAGAAATCCTCCGCGAAGCCCAACGCGACGCCGGCGATCTCATCCGCGAAGACGCCCAACTCCGCAAACCGGAATGCAGCGTCATAAGAACGGCACTCGTGGCGAAGTACGGCGATCGGTTGAGGCTGATGGGAGCGGGATGAGGCCATTGGGGTGATGTGTCCGCAGCTGTTCCGGCGAAATGGAAAATGCGAATTGCGCGGAAGTGTGCGGCTTTAATATCACTTCGAAGAATCAGGTCATTGGTATTAAGGACCAGTTAATTCAACAACTGGCTCGCCCGCCTGTAGGAGCGCCGCCTCTGGAAACGCACGCGAAAGAAGTGATCGAAGGGCGGCATTTGTGACATTGCCGCATGTTATCCAGAGAATCTGCGGCGGCGGACCCAAGCGCGTCACAATATCGACGAAATCATCATCTTTGGTCATGATCACATGATTGGGAAGTCGGGCACGCTGAAAAATGTCGATATCCTGTGCCTGCCGAAGTCCGACCGCGTCAAGATTGATCGCCTTCACGCTGAATTGATCGGTCAGCCAATTGGCCAGGGCGGGCGGCAACTGGGCATCGACCCAAATGGTCAAGCAGCCACCTGTGGAAACATGGTGCGTCGCGCAGCAAAGAGAAGCGCGGCCCGAATGTCATCCGATTCAAGGTCTGGAAAGTCGCGGAGTATCTCCTCAGTGCTGACCGAACAGGCAAGCATCTCAAGAATGTCGCTGACTCGAATGCGAAGCCCGCGGATACACGGCCGACCGCCGCATTGACCCGGCGTCTGGGTAATTCGGGACATCAGTGTTGGATCAACGGACATGGATACCTCGCTCTTACATTTCATTGTTACGACAACAGGACGCGGAGTCAATTAATGACTGCAGTGTATTCCGAACGCCCTGGGTTCATCCGAAGTCCGGTTTCGCATTTTCGGCTTGGCAGCGGACTTGGGATGCCATGCGCAACCTTGCGGTGGGGGTGCGGTCGCAGACAGCAACGCAAGAAAGAGGGACCCTTCAAAAGGGCGACACGGGCGGAATCAGCGACTCCACTTTGCATTCTGGACAAGTCTGCATAGTGCCGCGCAAATGTGCCGGAAATGTCCACGGCGTGTTGCACGACTCGCACGTCACAGTGGTGACATGCGCGGCCGCGTAACCGCACTCAGGGGCAAACGCCGCTTGTGTTACCGGTAAGGTCATAATTACAGTGCAAACAGTTGTGCCACTGCCATTTCTTCATCCGGCGATTTCGAAGATGCCGATGCCACAAATACGGCACTGCTATGACGGCAACCTATGGAAACACCATTGCGGCAGATCTTTTGCCGTTTTTCACGCCAATCCAGGCAAAAAACCAATCTGCGGAAAACAAGACCGCAACCATGTATGAGGCGAAAAGAACGGCAACGCCAAGTTGTTTGAGTCTCCTGAAAATGCCCGCGACAAATGTTGGAGGACCCGCCATGCATCACTCCCCCAACAACATCCGATTCCATCCCAAAAGGCTGCCCGGCGCCGTCTGCTCATGCCCGCATTCGCCACCTGAAGGAACCCGCTTACGACAAATCAAACTCCCGCAACTTCCGATACAGCGTCCGCGCCCCAATCCCCAAATCCTTCGCCGCCTTCTCCCGGTTCCCCTGGTTCTTCGCCAGCGCGTGCTGAATCGCCAGCTTCTCCAACTCGCGCAGCGTGATGTTCGCATACCCCCGCGTCGTCACCGGCACGATGTCCGTCGTCGCATTGATCGGCGGCGTCGACGGCAGATCGCGCACGTCGATCGTCTCTCCCTCGCACATCGCCACGATCTGGTTGATCACATTCTGCAACTCCCGCACATTGCCCGGCCACCGATAGCGCGTGAGCATGTGCAGCGCTTCCGGCGTGATTTTTTTGACGTTCGTCCCCTGAATCGTGTTGGCCTGCTGAACGAAATGGAAAATCAGCGGTGGCAAATCCTCCGGCCGATCGCGCAAGGGAAGCAGATTGATCTCGGCCTGATTGATGCGGAAGAACAGGTCCTCGCGAAACTTTTTCTCGACGATGAGCTCCTTCAAATTCCGGTTCGTCGCCGCCACAACCCGCACATCCACATGCACCGGCTTGCTCGATCCAACGCGCAGCACCTCCCCGTTTTCCAACACCCGCAGCAATTTCGACTGCATGGCCACCGGCATGTCGCCGATCTCATCAAGAAATATCGTCCCCCCGTCAGCCTCTTCAAAATAACCGCGCCGATCGGCCGAGGCATTGGTGAACGAACCCTTGATATGCCCGAACAGTTCGGATTCGAGAATGCCCTCGGAAATGCCCGCGCAATTTACCGCCACCCACGGTTTTTTCTTCCGGTCGGAATTGTTATGAATCGCACGGGCGATCAATTCCTTGCCCGTGCCCGATTCGCCATAAATCACGACGGTCAGCTTCGTTCGCGCCAGCTTTCTCACGCGATGCAGCACGCTCTTCATTGCGCCGCTGGCCGCGATGATGCCCTCGAAAGCGTCCGCCTGTTGATGCTGATGGGCAAGCTGATAATTCTCGCGAAGAATCTTCGCCTGCCGCGCAGCGCTGCTCACCTGCGTCCGCATCATCTCAAGGTCGAGCGGCTTTTTGAGATAGTCAAAAACCCCGGCCGCCTTGAACGCATCGCGGGCCAGTTGCTCGTCGCCGTGCGCCGTAATCAAAATGCCCTGCGTCCACGGGCTGATCGCCCTCGCCTCGGCCAGCAGATCGAGCCCGGTCATGTTTCCGCCTAGCCGATAATCCGACACGATGACATGCGGCGCCCGATGTCGAATGGACGCCAGCGCGGCGTCGGCCGAGTCAACGAGATGGCAGGCATGGCCGGCGCGCTCCAGCCCTTCCTTGAGAACCTCGCCGTGCGGGGCCTCATCTTCAACAATCAGGATAAAGGATGTGTCGGACATGTTCTCAACGCAGCGAGTGACTCAACAATGCCACCCATGAACTATTATTAGCAAAGTCCCATGAACCCCGCCATTCAGACCGATATTTCATCGTCCGCGGCCGTCAATTGCCCGTAAGGCGGCAGCGTTTTCAGCTTCTTCGCCGGAATACCGCCCCACACTTCGTTTTCGCCGACCACGGTATTCGATTTCAAAGCCGCGCCGCCGAGGATGACAGCGCCCTGTTTGATCGTGCACCCGTCGTAGACCATAACGTTGCCGCCGAAGATCACATTGTCTTCGATCACCGTTTTACGAATAGTGATGTCATCCCGCCCCTGAGCATGGGCCGAAATGATCGCGCCGAGACCGAAGACCACATTTTTGCCGACCTCAATGCCGAAGGGATCCAGGAACCTGACGTCGGTGACATTGCACGACTTTGTCTTGGGTCCGAAGACGGCGTTATACACCCAGCAAAAAGGCGGCAGGCTGGCGACATGGTGTACCAGAAAGCCAGGAAACGGGGGTTCGTAGCGCGCCTTGGTGAGCGAGGCGATGAAACAGGCCCACACCAGTTGGCGGTCCGGCGGCTTGCCGGGCTTGAGGCTGTACTTGCCCTGCTTCGGCGTCGGAATCGGCAGGCGCAGGACGATGAGCAAAAGGACGTACCAGACATTGAAGAGAAATGCGAACTGCGTAAAAGTGCCAAACCATTGAAAAGCTGTGCGAAAATCCGCCCTGACAAGGGACGTCGTCGGCCAGTCGCCCAGCCATGTAATACAGGCAGTGGTCAAGGAAAGGGAACCAGCCCACAGCGCAAGACGCACGACCGCATCGAGGGCGAGAAAGGCTCGAAGGCCGTTTATGGGATCGACCGTTTTGGTTGTGTGGTCCGTCATGTTGGAAATCCGCCAGTCATGGTCACTTCGTTGCCCAAAGACGCCGAACTCGGTTCGACGTGATGATAACGCCATATTGCGGCCCTTTCCCCTGTCAGCGGGTTTCCGCACAGCGTCAAACTCAACAATGCGGCCTTTTAAGGTTTGTTGGCCGAAATTCGCCTCCATGCTCACGGCATGGATTTTGCATCGTTATCCTTTGAACGCAACACATCCGCCATGTCCCAATGACCTGCCGGCGTCAGCAGGCTAGCCGACCGTTTTTTTGAGAGGCGGCTGCGGGTCCGGATGATCCGCCAACACGTCGTGTCACCGAGAGTCGCTTTTTTATTAGGAGGTGCGTCGTGAAAACACTCATCGTCGACAAGATTCCGGAATTTGCCCTGTGCCGCCTGCGGGCGATGAAATGTGACATAGAAAACGTACCCATCCTTGCACCCCGTGAATTGGCGGATGTCGTTGCCGCGACCGAATGCGAGATTCTGGTGGTTCGCTCGACCAAGGTGCCGCTCGAAGTTCTGGAAGCCGGGACGAATTTGAAGCTTGTCATCCGCGCCGGATCGGGTTTCGACACGATCGACCTGGCCGCGGCCGACCGTTTGGGCATTCGTGTCTGCAATTGTCCGGGATTGAATTCGACGGCGGTTGCCGAATTGACCATCGGGCTCATGATCGCGCTGGATCGTCAGATTGTCGATGAAACCGACGACCTGCGCCGCGGCGTTTGGAACAAGAAAAAATACAGCAGCCAGGCGCTCGGTCTCAAGGGCCGAATTCTCGGAATCATCGGCCTGGGCAACATCGGCCAGGAGGTGGCCCGCCGCGCTGCGGCATTCGGCATGAAGATCATCTATTCGGATGTGGTGAGAAGGACAGAACTGGAAAAGGAGTTGGACCTGATGAGAACGCCGTTCGATGAATTGATCGAAGAGGCGGATTTCATCACACTGCATGTTCCCGGTGGATCACAGACCCGCCATTTGATCGGCCGGCGCGAGCTCGCGCTATGAAGCCGACCGCCTATCTGGTGAATTGCAGCCGGGGCGGCGTGGTGGATGAATCGGCCCTTGCGGAAGCGCTGGAAAAAGGGGACATCGCCGGCGCGGCGCTCGATGTGTATGAAATCGAGCCCGGTGCTTCGGACAGCGAATTCAAAGACCCGATTTGCAATGAACCCCATCTCTACGGCACGCACCATGTCGGCGCGTCGACGTCCCAGGCCCAATATGCCGTGGCCGAGGAGTTGGTGCGGATCATTCAGGAGTTCATGGATACGGGAAACCTCCTGCACTGCGTCAACCCGCCGCAGTTGCAAACAACATAGCCAGACTTTCTCTCAAGCGCCCCGCGATGTTCTCCCATCGATCACGCGGGGCGCTTTCCTCAAACCTCTCCTTTTTTCTTGGGCCCTGCGTGAACGATAGCACATGCAGGGCCGCTTTATTTGAGGCTATTGCAATGGCCCGGAGCCCTGTAATGAAATCACGATCTCCGCTTCATTCGCAGCCTTTGAAGCTGCGCCGCCGCCAGGCCCGTTTCTAACAATAAAGCGGGGAATGGTTGACGCAAAATGACCATCGGGCGACGATTCGCCATTTGCACAATACGAATCTCGGCAAATGGAGCGTTTCGATGGCTTTGAAGGTGCTGGTGGCGGATGCAGTCGATGAGGCGGGGCTGGGCGAACTTCGGGCCTGCGGTTGCGATGTAACCTACGAACCGGGGCTGAAGGATGCGGCGCTGCGGGATGCCGTCGCATCGACGCGCTGCAACGTCCTGATCGTGCGCGGCACCGAGGTGCCGAAAGAGGTGATCGAGGCCACCGACGACCTCGGGCTGATCATTCGCGCGGGCGCGGGCTACAACACAATCGATGTCGCCGCCGCCTCGCGTCGGAGCGTGGCAGTGGCCAATTGCCCGGGAAAAAACGCGGTGGCGGTGGCCGAGCTGACGTTTGGTCTCATTCTCGCGCTCGATCGGCGCATTGTCGACGGTGCGGTCGATCTGCGAAATGGCAAATGGAACAAAAAGGAATATTCGAAGGCGCGCGGCCTCAAGGGGCGAACCCTCGGCGTGGTGGGTGTCGGCGACATCGGGCGCGCCGTCATTCAGCGGGGGCAGGCCTTCGAGATGAATGTCGTGGCCTACAGCCGATCGCTGACGCACGACGCGGCGGTCGAGCTGGGCGTTTTGCGATGCGCCAGTCCGGCCGAGGTGGCGGGGCGCTGCGATATTCTGACCGTGCATCTGGCGGCCTCGCCGGAGACGAAGAACATTATCAATGCCGACGTGCTGAAGCAGCTATCGCCCGGAAGCTATGTCATCAACACGGCACGCGCCGATGTCATGGACTACGCCGCGCTGGCGGAGGCCGTCAAAAGCTGCGGCATTCGCGCCGGGCTCGATGTATTTCCCAGGGAACCCGCCACCGGTCAGGGCGAGTTTGTGACCGACATCATCCGCGCGGGCGGCGTCGTCTATGGCACCCATCACATTGGAGCATCGACCGACGAAGCTCAGGCGGCCATCGCGGAAGAGGCGGTGCGCATCGCCAAAACCTATGCGACGACGGGCGAGGTGCTCCACTGCGTGAATATTGAAAACCGCTGCAACGCGGCCTGTCAGTTGGTCGTCCGCCACTATGATAAGGTCGGCGTGCTGGCTTGCGTGCTCGACGTGGTCAGCCGCGCAAATATCAGCGTGAAGCAGATGAGCAACACAATTTATCAAGGCTATGAGGCGGCAGTGGCGATTATCCAGCTCGACAAGATGCCGCCGCCGACATTGGTTGAGTCGATTGCCGGCTTGAAGGACAAGGTGATAAAGGTAGAGGTGAAGACGCTTTGAGGAAGCGACGAAGTGGCTGAGCGACGAAGCGACGAAGAATATTATCGCGAGCCGGATCGTGTCGATCCGGGGCCCGTTGTGACGAGGCCGCTTTTCAATCGCGAGAGGATTTTTGATATCGGAATTATTTACACGGATTTTCTCACAATCGAACCCCGGCTCTTATTGAACAGGCCCCGGACCGACACCCGCCAAGAAGCGACAGCGGGTAAACTGGGTCCGGCTCGCGACACAGCAGCGCTTCGCGATGCAGTCAGGCAACGAACAGCCTGCAATTGAAAACGAATACTAGAGACTTGAAACTCGATACTCGAAAATTAGACATATGCAGCCACTCAAAATACTCATTGCCGATCCATTGGCCGAAGAGGGCCTTGCCAGACTCCGACAAGCCACCGGCGTCACCTTCGATGTTCGCGTCGGTATGTCGCCCGCCGAACTGACCGCGGCCGTTGCCGACTATGACGGTCTCATCATTCGCAGCGGCGTGAAAGTGACGAAGGACGTGCTCGCCAAGCCGGGCCGATTGCGCGGCATCGCCCGCGCCGGCGTCGGCGTGGACAACGTCGATCTCGAAGCAGCCACGGCGGCCGGTGTGCTGGTCATGAACACGCCGGATGCCAACACGCTTTCAACGGCCGAGCACACCATGGCGGTGATGCTCTCCCTGCTGCGGCGCGTCCCCGCGGCGCATGCCCACGTTTCCGGCGGCGGCTGGAAGCGCGGCGACTACGTCGGCGAACAGGTTGCTGGCAAAACGCTCGGCATCGTCGGGCTCGGCCGCGTCGGCCGCGCGGTGGCGGAACGAGCGCTGGCCTTTCAAATGAAAGTGCTGGCGTATGATCCCTTCCTGCGTACGGACTCGGCGATGGATGGCCGCGTCGCGGTCGTCAAGAACCTCGACGCGATGCTGCCGCAGGTCGATTGCCTCACCCTCCACGCAGCCCTGACCGACGACACGCAAAATCTCATGAACGCGGCCCGACTGTCGAAGATGAAAAAGACGGCTGTCGTGATTAACTGCGCGCGCGGCGGCCTGGTCGATGAAACCGCCCTGGCATCCATGCTCAACGCCGGCGCGCTCGGCGGCGCGGCCATCGACGTCTTCGAATGCGAGCCGCCGAAGGATTGCCCGCTGCTCATGGCGAAAAACGTCGTCCTGACGCCGCACCTCGGCGCATCGACACAGGAGGCCCAGCTCGCCGTGTCCACCGAGGCCGTCGATGAAATGCTGGATTATCTGCTGCGCGGCACGATTCGAAACGCCGTGAATGTCACCGGCCTGCCGACGGATCTGTCGGCGCGGGACCGGGCGTTTCTCGATCTGACCGGCCGCATGGCGGCGGTGCTGTCGACGTGGGCAGGCGATGGGGTCGATCGCGTCGAGGTGACGACCGACGGTGCCGAATCACTGGCATCCCTCGGGCCGACGCTGGCGTTGCAGGCCGTGGTGGGCCTGATGAATCCCTATGTCGAAGGCCGCCTGAATCTCGTCAACGCAAGGCCCTTCACCCAGCAGCGCGGCATCGAAGTGCGCCACGTCGCCCAGTCGTCGCGGCAGGACTTTCCCGATGTGGTGAAGGTGCGGTTCGAACGCGGCCAGGAGTTTCACGAGGTGCAAGGCGCGGTATTCCTCGACAACCGGCCGCGCATTCTCGCAATCGACGGGTATCGCATGGAGATGGTGCCGGAAGGCTGCCTCGTCATGATTTTCAACGACGACCGGCCCGGCGTCATCGGCACGGTGGGCACGCTGTTCGGCGAGCGCGGAATCAACATCGCCGACATGATGCTGTCCCGGCGCGACAAAACGGCGCTGATGGTGATCAAGAGCGATGGGAACGTGCCGGACGTTGTGACGGAGGAGTTGAAGAAGAGTTCGGCGATTTTGTCGGTGCGGGTGGTGTCGTTGCCGAGGCAGTGACACGTGTAGGGTGGGCTCGGCCCACCATTTGTGATTGCGTGTCGGCGCGGAGAAAGGTGGGCTGAGCCCACCCTACGGTTTTCATGCCGAATTGGAATTCCAATGATATTGTGTTTATGCGGTGTGCCATCGACTTGTCGCTGCGCGGTGAGGGATTTGTCGAACCCAACCCCATGGTCGGCTGCGTCATCGTGCGAAACGGCAGAGTCGTCGGCGAAGGCTGGCACAAAAAATACGGTGGTCCCCATGCCGAAGTGCATGCACTGAAAGCGGCCGGCGCGAATGCAAAGGGCGCAATTGCCTACGTCACACTCGAACCGTGCAGCCATTTCGGCAAAACGCCCCCCTGTGCCGACGCCCTGATCGCCGCGGGCATCAAGCGCGTTGTCGCGGCCGTGAAAGACCCAAACCCCCTCGTTTCGGGCAAAGGCTTCGCCAAGCTGCGAAAAGCAGGCATTCGCGCAGATGTCGGCCTGCTCAAGAACGAAGCGAGCTATGTGCTCGCCCCGTTCATCAGCTGTCAAACGCAGTGTCGCCCGTATGTCATTCTCAAATGGGCCCAGTCCATCGACGGCAAAATCGCCACGCGCACCGGCGATTCAAAATGGATCACCTGCGAGGAAAGCCGCCGCGCTGCCCACGCCCTGCGCGCTCGTGTCGACGCCGTCATCGTCGGCATCGGCACCGTTCTGGCCGACAATCCCGATCTGACCGCGCGCATGGCAAAGCCAAAGCGCATCGCGACGCGCATCGTGCTCGACCGCTTCGCCCAAACGCCCCTAAAGAGCATGCTGGTCACCAGCGCGTCCAAGTCGCCGACCATGATCTGCTGTGGCCGACCGGCCGGCAGGAATGCGAAGGCTCAGCAAAGGCGAATGGCGGCGCTGATGAAAGCGGGCTGCGAGGTGCGTGAGTTACCGCTCGTAAAAAACCGCATTGATCTGGTCGCGTTGCTCCACGATCTTCGCATGATGGGCGCGACCAATGTCATGGTGGAGGGCGGCGGACAGGTGCTCGGGTCATTCTTTGAGAATGGCTTGGCCGATGAAGCTCATATCTTCGTTGCGCCCAAGCTGATTGGCGGCTCGGCCGCGCGTGCCTCGCTGGAATGCATGGGGCCGCAAAAGATCGACGATATTATCGGGCTTCGACTGGTCAGTGTTTTGCCATCCGGTGTGGATGTTTGCTATCGTATACGATTCGATGTTGCAAACCCCGGGAGGAAATGAGTCGACCTTTTCCCAGGATATGTTGTCTCCCAATACGAGGCTGGAATCGTCTTTCCACACCGGCGGATGACGCAAATGCGTCTCCCGGCGCTCCGTCAAGACGCCGCCGCCTCCAAGTGACATATACTTCAAAGATTCATCATCGGAGTACGCTGAATCATGCACAGAATCTCACTAATGTCTGCCATACTCGCGGCCTTTACTGCAAACGCTGTCGCCGGCTCGAATTTCTCGGCCGACGTCGTCAAAATCCTCGATCAGGCACGCGAGGCCGCTCGCGAACTGAAAAGTATTTCTTACGATGGCTCGCTGGCCGGAGAAGGAAAGTTGGCAGGTACCTTTACCGACTACAGCGGCAAGGTTCGGGTAAAATTCGCGGAAACGCCTGATGCATGGCGAATTCACATCGACGGTGCCCGCGTACCCCAATGCACCGGGTGCATCGAATTTCAAGTTCATATCCGACGGCTCCAAGGCATTCCTCCTCGATGAACACAACCGCACCTTCACGACAGGTACGACGCAGGATGGTCGCGTCCCCGAGCGCGAGGCGATTCTTCCCTCGGCCTATTTTGGCCGGGCCGCTTATGCGGATGAGCTGAGAGCCACGCGCATCGAGCTGACCGGCATGGCCGTGGTCAGCGAAGTGGAATGCGACGTGCTCGATGTTTTCTACGATGCCCAGTCGCGCCGTCGAGCGAGGATTCATATCGGCAGGAACGATTATCTCATTCGCCGCATCGAACGGCCGATCATGTACGCGGTCGGCGGCCAGGCGAAGGAATTCAACGCCACCATTAACATTTCGCTCAAGAACATTGAAATAAACGCAGGCTTGCCGGATTCACTTTTTTCAGCCGCCAAGCCCGCCGATTATGCGGAAGCAACGTTCCCTTCCGCGCGGGAGGCTGTCCGTGCGCTTGCGGCGGCCGAACCGGCAAAGCCGGGCGGCGCGCCGGCGGGAATGCGAAAAATCGCCGAGTCGACGCCCGTTCAAAAATCGGGCCCATTGCAGATAGGTTCGCCCGCGCCCGATTGGACCCTGAAGAATTCAAATGACAAGAATGTGGCACTCAAGGACCTGCGCGGCAAAATCGTCGTGCTCGATTTTTGGGCAACATGGTGCGGACCCCTGCAAATGGCCATGCCCGGCGTTCAAAAATCAGCGAGAAATACAAGGACAAGGCCGTCCGGGTTTTCGGCGTGAATTGCATGGAGCGAAATCCAAACGTCGATCCGATGGCGGTCATCAAACAAAAGAACGTGACCTACGGCCAATTGCTCAATGGAACCACCGTCGCGGCACAATACGGCGTTCGGGCTATTCCATCGTTCGCGGTGATTGGCAAGGACGGAAACCTGCTTTACCTCGGCGCGGGTTTCAATCCCGGAGCGATCGAACAAGCCATCGAATCCGGGCTCGGTAAATAACCGACGCCAAGATCGGAGTTACGCGCGGCCGAAGGTGCTCCGCCCATTGAGACCGTGCGGGGGTCCGGCAGCACAGGCCATCTTTGAATCCGGCAAACGGACCTTTTCCCCGTAAGTCAGTATTTTCCCTATATTTATGAGAAGACGGGAACGATTCACTCAATTGTTACGTTATAACATGATAAGTTTCGATCCAGCCCTGAATGGGTAAGCGTCAACCGGCGGTACGATGGTCGTTCCGCCGCGGCAGCGCAGTGGGTAATGGGTAAGTGGGGGCGTTAAGCCCGGGAGTTTCTTGTGAAGCGATTGATCATCACGGCGGCACTGGCCGCACTAGTTTTTCCGATTCAGGCGGCTCAGGCCGGTTTGAAAGTGGGCGATGTCGCCCCGCAGCTCGCCATCAAGCATTGGGTCAAGGGCGAGGCATTTGATCTGGCCAAAGCCAAGCCCGGCAGCGTGACGGTGGTGGAGTTCTGGGCCACCTGGTGCGGTCCCTGCGTCATGAGCATTCCGCACATGTCCGAAATGTATGACCACTTCAAGTCCAAGGGCGTCAACATCATCGGCGTCAGCGACGAGAAAAAAGAGACCGTCGAGAAATTCCTTGCCAAGGGCTACGACGCCAAAATGCGCTACACCGTCGCCATCGACGATGCGGGCAAGACCAATGCCGCTTTTATGAAGGCGGCCGGTCAGGGCGGAATTCCTTGTGCCTTTATCGTGAAGGATGGAAAGATCGCATGGATCGGCCACCCGATGAATGGGCTCGATGCGGAAGTCGCCAAGCTCTGCGGCGATACGCAATATGCCGAGCGTCAGGAAAAGCTGAAGTCGTTGACCGAGGACATTCAGAAAAATGCCGAGGCCGAAAAGTGGGAGGGCGTGCAGACGGCACTGACCGAATACCTCAAGCTCGACCCGAAGAGCATTCAACATCAGCTCGCGATGTATCACCTTCTGTTGGTCAAGATGAAGAAGCCCGATGATGCCGCCAAGCACGGCAGGGCGTTTGTCGAATCGGCAACCGAAGTCGACGGCCTCAATACGATGGCCTGGGTGATCGTCAAGCATCAGGATTTTGAAGGCGTGCGCGATCTGAAGCTCGCCACCGATGCGGCCAAAAAGGCGATGGAAGTCTCCAAGGAAGACTCGGTCGAAGTGCTCGACACCTATGCGCTCGTTCTCTCGGAAACGGGCAAAATGGACGATGCCGTCAAGATGCAGGAGCGTGCCATCGCCAAATGCGGCGAGGACGATCCACGCACCAAGCGCGAACTAACCACCCGGCTGGAAGAATACAAGAAGAAACAAAAGGGTGCCTGATTCGATTGCAAATTCACCCATGAACACCAGAAACCTATCAACGTGCTTTGTCGCATTTGCAGTCATGCCTGCCGCTTTCGTCCTTGCGCAGGATCCGAAGGCGCTCGAAGTCTTAAGGCAGGCCGATGCCGCGACCAAGCGCGTCAAGGCCTGTTCCTACGAGGCCGAATTCTCCGCAGAAGGCCAGCTTGCAATGCGCTTGCCGACGATCAAGGGCACGTTCATGGCCCGCTCGGCGCGAACCGGCTTTGTCAATCGGATGTTCGGCGCGAATGAAACCCGCATGCCCGCCATCCGCGCCAAGCTCACCATCTCGCCTTCGAAAGGTGAAAAAGAGCCCAAGTCGCTCGATGTCGCCAGCGACGGCAAAATCGTCACGCTCTGCAATCTCAACGAGCGATACTGGATGACCCAGAACATCGGCAGCGGCGAAGTCCTGCTCGATGCGGCCAAGCAGCTCTACATGCTCGAATTCTTCCACCCCACGCCCTTCTCCGATGAGCTAAACGGCAAGGTGCAAACCTACGAGGGCGTTCAGGAGGTCGGCGGCGTCACCTGCGATGTCGTCTATGTCGTCTACCAAATGGCCGGCCTCGAAGCCCGCTGGTATTTCGGCCAGGAGGATCACCTGCCGCGCCGCGTCGATCGCGTGCATAAGGGCCTGCTCGCCCGCGGCGTGCGAACGCTCTCCATCTCCAATCTCGATATTCGTCCCAACTTCACCGCCGCCGATTTCCGTCCGCCATGCCCGCGCGAATTTGAAAAGCGCCAGCTCAGCGAAAAATGGGATTCCAGCCTGCTCAAGCCCGGCCAGATGGCCCCCGATTGGAAGCTGTCCACCTCGGACGGCGGAACAATCACCCTCTCAAAGCTTCGCGGCCAGGTGGTGGTTTTGGATTTCTGGGCGACCTGGTGCACCTTCTGCAAAATGTCGCTTCCCGAAACCCAAAAGCTCCACGAAACCTACAAAGACAAGCCCGTGCGGGTGATCGGCATCTGCTGCTGGGATCCGAAGGGCAATCCCGGCGAATACATAAAATCGATGAAATACACCTTCGAAACGGCCGTCAAGGGCGATCAGGTGGCCGAGAAATACCTCGTCACCGGCCTGCCCACTTACTACGTCATCGATGCCGAAGGCAAAATCGCCTTCGCCGGCGCTGGCGCGAATCAGCGCGAATCCCTCTCCAAAGCCGTCGAAAAGGCAATGAAAGTAAGCGGCAAGTAGCGGCGTACTGCCATGCCATTGGCACCACGCAATTCAATCCAGGTAGGGCGGGTCGGCCTAACTTGACTCGCCATTTATAGCAATTCACGATCGAGTTAACCTGTTTAGCCCGGCCCCAATCGGGGCAGGGAGAACGCAGAGTGGCTCGGACCAACAGTGAAGTGCTCTAGCGGAGAAAAACCAACGAACACCTAACCGCTCTATTCGTCACGTCTCACCGATACGCTTTACAAATCCACCAAAATCCCCGCTGGCGGACCCTGCCTGCGACGGCAAAAAAAGCCAAGAACAAAGCCCACACGGCGCGGAAACGCAGCAAGAAATCGGCGCCTGTAAAGAATGGCAAAAAATGTACTCGACCTTCGACGTGAACTGCCCTCGCAGGGTTGATCCAACATGGGAATTTTCGTTAGATTGGAAGAATCCAAAAGCTCCTTGAATGCGTCGCGTTTCTGCCCGCCGGAAAGTTGGCCGGTTGGATGAAAAACCGCAATCGCCGCGTCGATCCAAGACATTGCTTTAAGAGGCTTCCTTCGCATGAGAATCGACCGCATTTTCCTCGCATTGCTGTGCATCCTGGTGATTTGCCTGAGTGTCACCTCGGCTTCCCAGGCCGATCCCTGTCCCGCATGGCAGCCCGCCAAACCGCACCCCATGATCCGCCACCAGATGGCCTACGACTCCATCCGCCAGGTCGCCGTGATGTTTACCGGGACCGAGACCTGGGAGTGGAATGGTTTGATTTGGTCCCGTCGCTCGAACAGCGGACCCTCCGCCCGCTTCGGAATGGCCATCGCCTTTGATGCGCAGCGTGGCGTCACGGTCCTCTTCGGCGGCGACCCCACCGGGACGCTGAATGAATCGGTCAATGACACGTGGGAATGGGATGGCGCCGTTTGGACCCCGCGCGACATTCCCGACCCGCCACCCGGCCGGCACGATCACGTGATGACCTACGACAGCGCCCGGCAGGTCATCGTGATGGCAGGCGGGTTCACCTGGAACACAAGCCAGTACCTGGGCGACACATGGGAATACGACGGCAGCCACTGGGTGCTGCGGGATGTGGGCGGATTTCCGGCCCGCTCGCGCTCCGCGATGGCGTTTGACAGCCTCCGCAGTGTCACGGTGATGACCGGTGGGTTTAATGGTTCGCGCCTGAACGGCCTCTTTGAATGGGATGGCGTGGCGTGGACCACGCGGCCGGTCGGGCCAACCCACAACTACTGGCACACCTTGGCCTTCGATTCGGCCCGCGGCGTGATGGTTCAGCACGGTGGCTCGACCGACGCATGGGATGAGGGTGATGCCGCCACCCGGGAGTACGACGGCGATACCTGGACGACGGTCATCACCTCCGGCGGCAGCCCTCACCGGATGCGTCATGCGATGGTGTACGACGCGGCCCGCGCCGAGTGCGTGATGTTTGCCGGCATCGCGACGCCGACTTATGGCGACACGTTGGCTTATCAGGGTACCGAATGGGTCGAGCGCGCCGGCTGCCCGGCCGATCGCCGGCAACATGCGATGGTATTCGACGCCAATCGCGGTGCGGTGGTGCTGTTCGGCGGCGACGGCAATCAGATTTACGACGACACCTGGCTGTGGGATGGCGCGAAATGGACCGAACTCGACGTCGCGGTCCATCCGAATTTCGCCAAGGCGCACGCCATGGTTTATGACTCGACCCGGCAGGTGGTTATTTTCTGGGGTGCTTACAATTCATCCGCCGGGCCGACCCTCTGGGAACTCTCGGGCGACACTTGGTCCAACGTACCCTCGGCTCAAAGCCCACTGCCAAATTCAGTTGCGCCATGGCCTACGACAGCGCCCGCGACCGGACCGTGCTATTCGGCGGCACGAGCAGCACCTCCGACCCCGCCGGCATTCTGGACGAAACCTGGGAGTGGAACGGATCCTTCTGGACGAAGCGGGTCATCACCGGCCCCTCCGCCCGTCGCGACTGTGCGATGGCCTATGATGCGAGTCGCGGCGTATGCGTGCTCTTCGGCGGCGAAGTGCCCCAGCCCAACAACTCGGTCATTCGCAACGATGAAACCTGGGAGTTTGACGGCGCAAGCTGGACGCAGATTGCCGTGACCGGCCCGGCGCCGCGGTACGGCCATTCCATGACCTACGACGCCGACCGCGGCGTGGTGCTGCTGTTCGGCGGCAACGCGTCTGGGGGCGGCAGCAGTTATCGAAACGATGTATGGCAGTTTGACGGCGCGGCCTGGACAGAGCTTGATCTGGCGCAGCGGCCGCCGGGTTCGATGTGGTCGGCGCTGGCTTATGACACAGTTCGCGGCCGGGCCGTCATGTTTGGCGGCGGGACCACCGGCAGCCGTCACGCAGAGACCTGGGCGCTCGCCGATGATGATGAAGACTGCGATGCCGTCCCCGATGATGTCGACGCCTGTGCCGCGACGCCGCTTGAACTGAACGTCGGCCCCGATGGCTGTCCGCTTCCGATCGTGGGGGATGTCAACTGCGACTTCGCGGTGACACTCGATGACGCGGCGCCGCTCGTCGAAGCATTGGTCGATCCCACAAACTTCACCGGCTGCGAGCTGAGCCGGGCCGACCTGAATGGCGACGGCCTGCGCGACGGCCGCGACATCGAGCCGTTCGTGGATATTCTGCTGCACCCCTGATTTCGAGCTCCGAGCCGTGTGCCATTGCTTTATGAGTCGCCGCTGCTCAGAAAATGGCGAATTCTTAACGCGAGACGGACCGTGTCGGTCCGAATCCTCGGCATCCGGAGTCGGCATGCCTGCCGCGAAAATATTCATACGTGCGACAAAACGGGAAAAAAGAACAAAACGGAACAAAACGGGGGACATTTTGAATATGTCATATCAGTGACTCTTTTGAAGCCGGCAATCGAGCCAGATCGACCGAGCGCGGCGAGTCGCGAAGAAGATCAAACGAACACCGATTTGCTTCATTCGCCACGCCTCACCGATGCGCCCGCTCCAGCGGCCATGTCTGGCAGGGGCGCTTCAAGGCGTTTCCCATTCAGCAGGACATCCACCTGTTCACGGTGATGCGATATGTGCAGCGCAAACCGCTCCGGGCGAAATTGGTGGAGCAGGCGGAGCGGTGGCCGTGGTCGAGCGCCTGGCGCGGCCGCCCGCCCCTTGACGCCGGCCTGCCGACGGAGAGTGCCGTCTGTATGACATATTCAGAATGTCCCCCTTTTGTCCTCCTGGCCGGTTTTCGTGGAAAGATCAGTTCGCCGCACTCGCGTTCGCGCGCTATGATAAAGCCCACAAGCCTACCAAAATCAAACTCCCCGCCGGAGGACTCCCACTGATCTTTTGCTGCTGAACCGCCTCGCGGGATATCGGGCAGCAAGTTATACACATTGTGTTCGGGGTCCTCGCCCAATTCAGCTAGATCGCTTGCGAGCAAATCCGTCGATCGGAACTTCGCCGGTTCTACTGCGTAGAATCTTGCAATTCCTCTCCAGACCCGTTCCACGTCGGAATCCGATAAATCGTAACGCCTCGCGACGAGAGAAACTTCAAAGTGAATGTCCGCATTCGTTCGAGTCCGCAATCGACTCTTCATCCGCCGAAGCTTAGAGAGGCTAAGCTGCTTTTCAACGAACAGATAGACGATTAATGGGGCATAAAGCAGCGCCGTGATTCGCGCGTCGTAGAACAAAAAGCCGAGTCCAATCAAGACCAAGAGTATAAACAGCCACACTCGCAGGCCCATCGAAATATTCCCTTAAGGCCAAAATGGGGACTTTCTATTAATGTCACACAAGTGGCACCATGCCAAATCCTTCAACCGCACCAACCCAACCGAGCGTAGCAAGTGCCCGCCTGGCACCACCTCAACTCGCTGGCCGGCTCGTCGGCCCATCCTCCGCCGGTGACTTGGCCACCGCCCCCTCGCTGATCAGCGCATCCAGCTTTTCCTCGATCATCTGAACCAGGTTTGCCTTGTCGCCCGAAACCGCGTGGTCGATCGTGCCGTCCGGCTTCACCACGAACAGAACCGGAAAACCCGTGACATGATATGATCGGCCGTATCGATTTCCGGCATCCATCGCGATTTCGAGATTCGCGCTGAGGTCGGCCATCACCCCCCGCACCTGATCGGGCGTAAACGGCGTTCGCATCGTTTCGCACACATTCACGAAGCGCACGCCAAGGCTCTCATACTTCGCCCGCAGCGCCTCCACTTTGGGAATCTGCCGCTTGCAATACGGGCAGTTCGCCGCAAAAAAATTAAGCACCGTCGCCGGGTGAAATTCAAACTCCGGGTTGCCCACCGGCGCGCCGTCGAGCGTGGTGAGCGCGATGGGCGGCGCCGCCTTGCCGATCAGCTCAAGTGCCGGAAACTTCTTCTTCGCGCCGGCTGCCGTTTGGGTCGGTTGCGTCGCCGCGGGCGCCGCGGCCTGTGCATGCCGCGCCTGGGCCGCCTGCTGGCCGATCGGAATCTCGATCGCTCGATGCGCCTCATCATCCGTGATCAGCGTCACAAAATGATCGGTCCCCCCGGCCCGATAGCGCGGCGGAAGCTCCACCGTCACGCGATATTGCTTGCCGGCGATCACCTCGAACACACTGGCATTCACCGTGGAATCGCTGCACGTCGCGCCGGTGACGCGGATCGGCTTCTTGCCATAGTTGCTGAAGTTCAAAATCTGAATCGATGGCAGCGAGGCCGCTTCGCCATCCTGAAGAATGGGCGGAATCGGAATGGTCGGCGGCGTCATCTCAAAATCGGCGGGAACAATGGCATACGCGCTGACGAAAATCTCCATTTGAGATTCGATGTTCGTGCGCAGCATCACGTCGGACCGAATCGCCCCCGTGCGATAGGGCGGCCGCGTGTTGACAAACAGCTTGTACTCACGGCCGCGCACCGTCTCGATCAATTGAAATACAAAGGGCGCTGCTGGCGATGGGCGCTCCAGTCGCGACGGTGAATGGCTCGGAGGACCCGTTCGAGATCGTAAGAACGCGCTCTCGCAATTCATGCGGCTCGCTCTTCCCGAAGCCGGCCGCCGGCGGTGAGACCTCGATGATCCGGCGCATCTCGCCGCGCATACGAAGAATCAGCGTCGAATTCGTTGGATCGCTGGTGGTCACGACGATCTGCTTGTCGAAGAATCCACGAAGGGTCGCCGGGTCGAGTTTCAATGTCAGCGTCCGCGATTCGCCCGGCGGTATAAACTTGGGCGGATCGCCAACAATCGCACAGCCATACGTCGGCTCTATGCGAAGGATTTCGAGGGGAATCGTGCCGCCGTTCCCAATGGAAAAATCGGTTTGAAGACTCGCACTCGGCGTGATTCTTCCAAAATCCCGAACCGGCGTTTCGATGCGGGCCACAGCGCTGCCAATTCCGGATGCCGCCTGGTCCTCGGGATCCGCGGTCGCCGCGCGCGCTTGGGCATAAATGTAGCTCGCGTTCACGACTGCAATGACCATCGCCGTCATCGTGAGCAATGTTGTTTTGCTTGATCGTAGCGCGAAAGCGGGGGAGTTCTCCGGCATCGGCATGGCTCCTTTCAATTGAAACCGTTGGTCAATCTTATTCTGATTCAGCCATTTTGGCACCCGCGCCTTGACGCCGCACGAAGGGTTCGGAATGCTGCCTGCGTGAAGTTCGATACAGACATTGCAGTGGTCGGAGCCGGTGCGGCCGGGCTCATGGCCGCCATCTGGGCCGGCCGAACGGCTTTGCAACGAAGTTGTAACATGCGCGTCGTGACCCTCGACGGCGCGACGAAGCTCGGCGCAAAAATCCTCGTCGCCGGCGGCGGACGGTGCAACGTGACGCACGACGAAGTCGATGAGTCCGCGTTTGCCGGATCGACGCCGGCCGCCATACGCAAAGTGCTCCGTCGATTTGATGTCGCGAAAACCGTCGAGTTCTTTCGCGAACAGGGCGTTGCCCTGAAACGCGAGACACCGGAAAACTCTTTCCCACGTCGAATCGAGCGGCCACCATCCTGTCGGGCGCTCCTCCGCGCTGAAGAGGTCGGCGTCGAGACGCTTCCCCGCGCGCGTCGAACGGATCGAACAAGTCGGCAGTGCCGAAAATGGCATTCCAGATAAGCGGCCCATTCGGCGAACTCGTCGCGCGAAAAGTCATACTCGCCACCGGCGGCCGCAGCCTGCCGAAATCCGGCTCCGACGGCCACGGCTACCAGCTCGCCCGCTCGCTCGGCCATTCGCTCACCGCCGCCATTCTGCCGGCGCTCGTGCCGCTCGTTCTCGACGATGCCTGCTTCATCCGATCGCTCAGCGGCCTGACGCTGCCCGCGACGATCGAATTAAGGTCCGGCACCGGCAAGCGCCTCATCGCATTCACAAACTCCACGCTATGCACCCATTTCGGCATCTCCGGCCCGGGCGTGCTCGACATCAGCAGACATTATCTGACCACCAAACAGACTGACGCCGGCGCGGCACTCTTTATGAACTGGCTCCCCGGCGAAACGTTCGAATCACTGGAAGCCGCCATCATCGAATTCGCCCGGCGCCACGGCACATCCGGGCTGGCGAAGTTTTTCATCGACCGCCTACCGCAGCGCATGGCCGTCGCCCTGTGTACGACCGCCGGAATTAATCCAGCGATTCCCGCAAATTCACTGACCCGTGAAGCCCGCCGAACTTTGGTCGGCCTCGTCACCAACATGCGCCTGCCCGTCACCGGTGATCGCGGGTTTACCGTCGCCGAAGTAACGGCCGGCGGCGTGCCCCTGAAGGAAATTCGGCTCGACACCATGGAATCACGAGTCTGCCCCGGCCTCTTTCTCTGTGGCGAAATCTGCGACGTGGATGGTCGCATAGGTGGTTACAACTTCCAGTGGGCCTGGAGCAGCGGCCATGTGGCCGGCGTTTCGGCAGCGTCCTAATACTCGATCAGCTGCACACTTTTTCGAAATGGATGCACTCCAAAAGAACTTTCCTCTCCACCACGGAGACATAGTCAAAACGGCCCTTGGCCCGATTCAGGGCACATCCCGAACCGCAAAATCCCGGCATTTCTCCACAAATCCCCGCTCGAACGGCCCCCACGAATATCTCCCAAAAATTCTTGTTTGAAACCCCTAACCACGCCCAATTACAATGTGTCTACGAATACAAGCGATATTCCCATTCCCGCCCGCCTCAAAGGAGCTTGCCATGTTTCTCCGACCACCCGCGTTCGCTCTTGCGGCCTTGTTGGCCGCTGCTCTGATAGCCGAAGACGCCAAAGCCCAAAACAGGGGCCAGCGTCAGTCGCGCCCGGTCAACGCCGCCCGTTCCTTTGGCGTAAATCGCGGCGGCCTGGGAATCTCCGGCCGGATGGCGCGTCCCTCCAGCCGCCCCAGCGCATATAGAAGCACCTATCGCGCCGGCCAGCCGCTCGGCGGTCGGAATCTCGGCGCGGTTAATCGCGGAAGCTCCACCAACACCGGCGGAATCCGGCCACCTAGCAACAACTGGGCCTCGCCGCGGCAGACCATCGGCAACACCTACGGCCGCAATTCCGGCATCTCACGCCTCCAGGGCAATCGCAACGTAAACGCAAATGCCAACTCAAACGGCCATCGCATCGAAAACGCTTACGGCCGAAACGGCAGTGCCATCAACCGAAACTCCGGCGACGCCTCCGGCCGCAATCGCGGATATTGGTCCGGCCACAATAATTCAAACAACAACGTCAACCACGGCGGCAACAATCAAACCCGTTGCAACAATTGGAACTCGCCGCGGCCGGTCGGCGCCGTGCGCGGCATTAACGTTCGCAACGGCTACACCTACCCATCCCGAAATTGCAACACCATCATCGGCCACACCCCTGGCACGCGCTACTCCAGCGGCGTTTGCAGAACGGGCTTTGGCTATCCGTACTACGGCGGCTATTACGGCGGGGGCTATGCCTATCGATATCCGCTGTATCCCACGACGGGTTTCGGCGTTTACCGCGGCATCTCCTACGGCGCCTATTCCGAAGGCGATGTCTTCGAAAGTCTTTCCACTGATATCGAAATGACCCAGGAAGAAATCGAGGAGGCCGAGGCCGTCGCCCGCGAGATGGAGGCCCACCGCCAGTCGGCGCTTCAATCCAACGCCCTCGACGAATTCGGCCGCAAGCATGCAGATTCACCCGCACAGGGCGTCACGGGCATGACACCCGAGGTCCAAACCACTGCCCGCGACCTCGGCGAAGCCCTCGGCCGCGGCGACCGCGCCTTTGAGTCCGGCGACTACGACAAGGCCCGCGATGAATATGTCCGCGCCGTGGTGCTCGCCGGCGAGGATGCCGGCGTTCGAATCGCCCTCGGTCTCGCGGAATATGCCCTTGGCGCATATCGCGATGCGTCGATTGCCGTGCGACGCGGCGTGGCCCGCTCGCCCGCATTGGCCAATTCCGATTTCGATCTCCGCGCCGTATATGGCAGCCCCGCGGATTTCGAGGCCCATCGCCACATGCTCGAACAGCACGTCGCCGCCAATCCCGACGATGCGGACGCCCAGTTCCTTCTCGGTTTTGTCCAGTTCTTCTCCGGCCGTCGGGCGGAAGGCAAGTTGACGCTCGATGCCTATCTCTCGAATGTCGCCCACGACGATTCCGTTCGCGAATTCATCGAAACCGCCAAAGTCGCCATGCCGCGATGACAAGCCAAGGTGATATGATTGTGGCACCGGCGACCCGCCGGTGAACAAAAACGAGCCGGAAGCGCAAACGCCCGGGATGCTGTGATCCGGAAACGGTCTGAAAGCGCAATCGCCCGTTTGCTGTGAACCGAAACGAACCGAAAGCGCAATCGCCTGTGAACCGAAACGAGCCGGAAGCGTAAGCGCCCGGTTTGCCGGCACGACACCTTCCATCTATTCATTACTCAATTTCGCAAACAGCACGCCCGCCTCCACCTTCCATTCATACTTCTTCACGCACACCTGCTCGTTCATCGTGCAGGCCGATGTGTCCAGATCAAATGCCCAGTCGTGCCAAGGACACGTCACCACGTTGCCCTCCACGTCGCCCGCCGACAGATTTCCACCGGCATGCGGACAACTGTTGGCGATGACCACGAATCGATCCGGCTCGCAAAGATGAAAAACCGCCAGCTCGTGTCCGCCCGCCGCGATAAACCGCTGCGCCAATTGATGCATGTATCGCCTGCTGAAGGGGCAGGCCCGCTCGCCGGCGATCGAATCAGTCGATGATCCATCGCGAGGTCCGCAGGTTGCGGTTCGTCTGGAACAGCAAACTCAGATCGTCCACCAGCATTCGCGAATCGAAATCGGCCACGCGATTCACCATCCGTTTGTTTTCGGCGGCGGTCGTGGCCACGCCACAGCCCATGAAAGGCGCAATCGTCATGGCGGCAAACACAATCAGGAACAGTCGCTTCGCGAGTTTCATGGTCAATACCTCAATTTACCGAAAAAGGCGTGCGAGTTTAGCGTGCGGCGGGAAGGCCCCGCCGTCGGACGGCAGCCCCTCGCTACCGGTGGGAGTCAGCTTCTCTGACCTGCTTCAATTCTATCACGACAGGCCCGCGCGGGTCAATGGATTGTGAATCTCCGGTACTGGTAATGTTTTGGGGAGCATGGGCGTCTCGCCCGTGCGATATGTCAGTTTCATCTTCAAACGATTGCGGGGCCGGTTTTCCCATTTCTTGGCTCAATTTAGAGCCCATTCCCGACCCCGATCCCAGCACCTCCGAAATCCCCGTGAGCCCCGATAACCACTCCACATATTGGTAGTCCACGTCGTGCCGCTCGCCGATCGCCTTCAGCTTCGCAAGCTGCACTTCATACTCCCCATTCTGCCAATGCTGCGCCGCCGGGTCGCAATAGAAAACGCGACACCTCATCGGCCGATGTTCGCGGGCGTTGCACCCCGCCGGATTGATACGGACACGCCGCCTCGCCCGTCGGCCGCTGCCACCGCCCGCGCTCGCCGCGCACGAAATACGCCAGCTCAACGCTTGTAACATACAGCTTGTGCCCATATTCGCCGAACTTGCAGCACGCCCCTTTGTTCCAGCACGTCGGCCGGTGCCCCGCGACCGCCGCATCCAGCTCCGCATAGAACGCCGCCATGTCGGCCGCAAAGCCGTCATTCTCCACGGCAGGCATCACACACTCGGCAAGCGATGGCGTCACGACGGCACATCTCCCCACTCGCGCGCGGTCCGTCGAATTTCAATCTGCACAAAATCGTACGATTTCCCCTTGTTCATGCCCGGGCAGTCCCGCGCCGCGTCGTCCCACTCCCCGCGCGATTCAAGCAGGCTGCTCCAGAACGGCCACGTCCGGCATTGCAGCGGCCGCACGGGATAGATGGAGCAGATCTTCTTGCCGGCGCTCGTGCGTTTGAGAAAAACACAGTCGCCCGTCGCCTTGTCCTCGGTCAGCGAAATCGCCCGGCCGACCCGCCGATACTGATGCCGCTCCAACCCCTGCCCCGGCCGCCCGATGAAGGCGGCGATGGTCTCGATCTCCGTCTCGCTCACATACACATACCCCGGCGCGCCGGTGCAGCAGTTCCCGCACTGGGTGCATTCAAATTGCAGCCCCGCGGCATACCACGCGTCGCTCGCCTCGTTTGCGGCCGGTCGGCTCGGTTTCGTTTTCGCCATGGCGCAATTGTACGCGAAATCCGACAATCGAAAAATCGCCGCAAAACAACCCCATTGCGAAGCAATACCATTCCCCAGGCAAGCTCCCGCGCGAACCATTCCCCACTGCGATTCGATCCCCATCGCGAGCTGGACCACCTGCCCTCGACGTCGAATGTCGCTGTCAAGGGTGCCGGTCTTGTGCCTCATCGCGAGCCGGTCCGCCTGCCCTTGACGTTATATGTCGATGTCAAGGGTGTCGAACCGAGGCCGCTTCGACATGGCACGGCGCACCATCGCGCGAAAATCACCGATTCAAAAAAGTAGGGTGGGCTCAGCCCACCTTTCTCCAAAACTCGTTACCCGAAACTCCCCACTCGAAACTCCACACCATCCCGGCCCGGCAGGGCTAACGACCGCCGGCAGAGGTTTCAACCTCTGGACAGCACCACCAAAAAACTTCCTCGTCCGGAGGACGAACGAGCCGCCCGACTTACAACTCCTTAACAGGCAAAAGGGTCTCAGCCCACCCCTTTCCGAATCTCGAAACCCGAAACCCGAAACTCGCAACTCGAAACTCCAACATGATCATTTCATCCGCCAATAGCCGATGGCGATCAGAATTCTTGCGATTTCGGCGAGCGAAGCGAGTCGTTAACAGAGCCGCGCCCGTGAGGAAGCGGTCGGCGCTCGCGAAGATGGTCGCCCCCCATGCTCAACAACCTCCGCGCGGGTATGATTACATTTGCCGTGTGCGAAAAGTTTCCCACGCACACGACGGCGACGACTGGATCGAAAGTGAAGCCGTGGAAGACATTCGCTACATCTACGACGGCTGGAACCTCATCATGGAGCGCGATGCTTCCGGCTCGCCTCTCGGCACGACGGAAACCGTCCGCCACAAATACGCCTGGGGCCTCGATCTCGCCGGCCTGAATGGAGCCGCCGCCAGCGGCAATGTCCAATCGGCCACCCAAGGGGCCGGCGGCATCAGCGGCCTCTTGGCCATGGAAGATTGCACGCCGCATCTGGGTTTGGCTGAAAACCCGGCATTTCTCTATTGCTACGATGGCAACGGCAACGTCATGCAGTTGGTCACCTGGAAAGACGGCGATCCCGATTGGTATGAAGTGGAGCCGGACGAATGGGTCATACCGATCATCACGCCCGGCTTCATCGCAGCCAATTACGAATATGATCCCTATGGTTGCACCCTGTTGGCGCAGGCGAATTTCGACGTCAACAACCCGTTCCGATTCTCGACGAAATACTACGACGCCCAGCCCTCGGCCGCAGCCGAAGGCGAACGCGGGTTGTATTACTATGGATATCGGTATTATAGCCCAAGGTTGGGAAGGTGGGTGACGAGGGATCCTTCAGGGGAATCAGGAGGGACTAATCTAGTCCAGTTTTGTTCGTCGGCACCCAACAACTACTTTGATCCGTTTGGAGAAAGCCCTGAACCGGGAGAACATATTCAATCTGCAAACGAAGTACTTGGACAAATAAACACTATACTTGCTGCGAATTCCGCATTTTTCCACGGTCAAGCCACAGCTATTGCAGTACTTGCTGTGACCAATGGGTTTGCAACTGGGGGTCAGTTCTTCGCTGTTCAAGACGCAGCCAAGACGTATTTCGATCTAAAAGCACTTGCCTTCCGGTTTGATCCAGGTGGAAATATCAAGACTTCGAAATACAATGCCTTTGTCTATACTTGCAAGTGCGGTTGGATCGATGTTGGTCATCTTTTTAACAGCGCTCGAGTTGGCCAATTTTCCGGGGAATTATTGGCGCTAGCAGGTGGTTATGGTTGGGAAATAAAGCAAGAGATTTTTCGGCGTATGGCCTTGGCCGGCCTTGCAAAAGACGAGGGAGACGGAGCCAGCGCCTTTACGCTTGAAGATATACCCTCTGACTGGTACGGATCCAAAATCGGCGCGCGATTGGGTGCCGGAAATGGATTTATCTCAAGCCTTTGGGGCGTTCCCAAGAAAAGCCCAGTCACAATACCCAGACTAATGCAGCGGCTATTTGACAGATGTGAGGCGATTAATCCAAAGAGCCCCGGGAATGTTAACGAAGCCATTGTTAAGGGAACCACGATGACCGTGCGACAGTGGTTAGAGTATGACTTAAAGAACCGAATCGATAAAGGGTATCCACTTAATGGATTTCGAAACTACTGGATCACACCAATTAATACCCCTTGTCACAACCGATTGTGTCGTGGAGACGGAACTTCAAAGTACCCATAGTGCAAACTCAAATGTCGAAGCTAAGAAGCTGTTTCAAAACCAGTTATGTCCAGCCAAGTTTTTTGGCACAGATGAGCGATGCGGCTAATTCGTGGAGTGCTTGCAAGTGCGCGCCAGTTCGTTCATAGCACAATCTCAAACGTCGAAAGTTTCCGAACCACGACATGGTTCGTTCGATGACGTATCGCATCACGCCAAGTCCGCTGCCATTTTCCGTGCGCGGCCGTGCGAGCATAGGAGTGATGCCGCGCTCGACGCATTTCGCGATATTGGCCGCTGTGCCGTAAGCCCGATCACCCAAGGCCACCTCCGGTTTGAGGCGCGGACGACCTCGTCGACCTCGTATGGCCGGCATTGCGTCGAGCAAGTCCATCGCCTTCGTGCCGTCGTTCACATTGGCCGGTGTTGTTTGGACGACGAGCGGTGTGCCATGGGCCTCGCTCAGGACGTGGCGTTTGCAGCCTTTTTTTGCCCGATCCGTGGGATTCGGCCCCGTGTGGCTCCCCCAAAAAGTGCACGGAAGCTGGCACTGTCCATCACCGAGACCGAGGCGTCGAGTTGGCCGCCCGGCCCAGGTTTCCAGGAGCTTCTCGTGGAGACTCGGCCAGATGCCCAGCTTCGTCCAGTCGCGAAGCCGACGCCAGCAGGTGACGCCGCTGCCGCAGCCGAGTTCGAATGGAATGAACCGCCATGGAAGGCCGGTCTTGAGCAGGAAGATGATTCCCTTGAGACACTGTCGATCGGTCACCCGCGGCCGACCGCCTAGCGGCTTGGGCTTTTCCGGCGGCAACAGTGGTTCGACCTGGTTCCACAATTCGTCCGTGAGGAGTATGAATGCCATAGCGTCGCCTCCATGCTATCTGTGGCATTCTTGTCATCGGCAGACCCTTGGGTTTTGAAACAGCTTCTTAGTGCAAACTCAAAATGTCGAAGTTGAACATTGCCATCTTCGCTCTCGTAATTGCAGCTTGTATAGCCGGGTTTCTGCTTTGGCTACCGTTAACAACTCCTACCATAAGTTGCGAGCTTCGCTTTTCCCGTGGAATTGATAGCAAGCCACTTGATTACAGGTATAGTCAATTAATTTGTGTTGATAATAATTCCCTAATTGTGCAGTCGAACAATATGCATATATTAGAGATTGATGCTTCAGATGGCAGTACGAAATGGCGCAAGTCATTGAATGCACTAAGCCAAGGAAAAAGTGATTATTGGACTGATTCCAGATTGGTGGGAGCGGGGCGTCTAAGTGGTGAAAAATTGCAATTCTATTTGAACATAATCACATTTTTTTGGAAATGATAATCACAGATAACAATGGCAACTCAACGATTCACTTGCTATCCAAGCGATTTCAGCTTTCCGAAGGAGGAGACTCGCTTGTAATGGGCAATGCGAGGTTGGCATTGGCAGAATACCCAAAAGACGGAAAAATGCAGCCGCCAAACTGTTTTGCTTTCGATGTTAGTCGTTCATTGGATGCCAAGCCCCTTCCACTAACGCCTGGCCTAGGGGGCTACTGTTCTGCAACTACAGTATCACCTAATGGACAGTACGCTGCTTACGCACTTAACTCAGTATATGTATGGAACTTAGAATCGAGTAGTTTGGTTGGTGACCAATTCACTCCTAACAACCTTGATACGTTGGAAAAGTGGAAATCAATTGGTGCACATGGTGGGTATCGGCCGTTATCATGTGCGTTTTCGTTGGATTCACGTTTCCTTGTTGTTGCGGCCGGTGCAAACGCATTTGCTGTGTTCGAAGTGGCCACGGGAAAGACCTTGCGATTTGTTCAAAGGAACAGTTCCGGACACAAAATCAGCGGCATAAGGCATGCCAGTTTTTCTATCACTAGTGATTTGGTCTTAGTGCGCGAAGGTGCGACTTTTTCTATATACCATGTTCCAACTGGGAAATGGATATTTGATTCTTGGAAAGTGTCTAAATTGAACGATCGAATGACACATGATTCCGTTGCGCCCCAAGTGGAAGTACTTTCAAGTCGCGTTTTTGTGTTGTCGCAAGAAGGAGAAATCTCGTGCTTCGAGCTATTTATTGATAGTGAATAATTCCAGTCCTCAGTCTGAGCATCACCGCTTTTTCGCCATCCAAAATAGAGAGAGATTCCCGCGGACAAGAAGGAGGACATTCTAGAGCAGCTTAACTTTTGGTGTATCGGTTTCCACAGGATTCGAACCAGCCTCGCGCGTCTGCGGGACAGAATGGGGACATTCTGAATATGCCATATTGGTGGCACCATTGACGACGGCAATCTGATCGGCGACGGCGTCATGACCAACGAATCCGACGCGGAAAACCGGCTCGTCGGCATCACCCCGCTCGACCCGCGCGTGGGCCACCTGAAGCTGGGCTTCGCCTATGCCTACATGGAGAGTTCAACGTCATAGTACCACTTCTTCCGTCACCCCATAGCGATGGCGAAATCCGTCGGACAAGCCCCCAACCCCACCCCAGCGATTGATCCCCGCACGGGTTCCCGCCGCCGGCCCTTGATCTGCCCTCCTCAAACGATGTACTTTGAATTCGGTTGCCGCTGACGAGACACCTACAAACCGAATCACCGCCGCCCCCGCCGGCGCAGAAGCACCAGCCCCGCAACCCCCATCATCGCCACCGTCGCCGGCTCCGGAACCGCATAAATCTGGAATGACATCTCGGTGCCGAATGGACCAAGCCAGTTGTTGGCGCTATTAGATCGTTTCCAGAATTGGCTACCTGGAGCTGTGCCATGAGTGTGCCACATCCATTGCTCTGACATCCCGGTCGTGTCGTTCACAATACTCAGAAGGTAATGACCCGCTATAAGGTTAACGACAGGAAATGTCGCTTCATAAGCAAACACTGGATTCCCTGCAAACATCGTCAGGGAAGTAGGTAAGCGCAAAACGTTGCTTAGAGTTAGGTCTGCAAGCGATGTAGGACTTGGGTTTGTGGGGTTACTGAAAGGAAAAAAACGCAAGGAAAAATGGTCAGTTCCATCGGGCAATTGATCACCACCCTTGTAGGCACCGTACCATGTCACGCGCGTAATTCCAAAGGCCTGACTTATTTGGAAGTCATCGCCAACTTGTGCCGGAAAAGTGGGATCACTAACCAAACCGTCGGGCAAATTCGGCCCCCCATTGTCATGCACCAAAATCAGTGCCGCCGACGCCCGGCCGGATTGCACAAACAGCACGCCAGCCAAGACCGCAAATCGCAATATTCTCATGGCCGAATACTCCCGAAGAAGCCCGAATGTTTGAACCTGTAAGCCTTGATTCTAGCGATACTCAGCCGCCGGTGTAAAGCGTTCGGCACCCCTCAGATCGAATAATTAACGCAATTTGGTAGGCTCTCCAGCCGCCGCCGCTACGATCAACCTCGATCGGCCGACCCCAGCAAGGCCGGGCCCACGCGAGAGCGTAAGCGAATCCCAGCAACCCGTCCCCAATAGTCCGGTGATATGTTGCGCATCGCGGCCAAGTGTTTTGGCATTTTGGCGTTTTGACTTTTTGGCGTTTCAAACCATGCTCAAACAGCTCGCCAACATCCTCGCCCGCCCGCCCCAAAACCTCCCCCTCAGCGCCCGCCTCATTCTCGCCGTCATCCGCCAAAAAATCCGCGACCTCATCTTCATGCAGGCCGCCGAAAAAGGCATGCTCGCCGGCATCGCCAAAACACTCGACAAAGGCATGACACCCCGCCAGCGCGACAAACTCGCCAAAGTCCTCATCAAACTCGCCAAACTCTCCAAAGAGTTCGGCGAACCCCAGAAAGAGTTCCTCCCCCTCCTCCAAAAACTGGCCCAACTAAGATTCGCCGACGCAAAACGCGCAGTGCTAAGATTGCAACCCGTCACCGTCCCATCCCCGCGCAAGAAACTCGCGCAGCGAACCTCCTCCACCCGGCCCCCCGGCCCCTTGCCTCCTCGGCCCCTTGCTCAAAAAAATGAGATTCACCCCGTAGGTTTTTCTAAGGAAAAGAGCCTCGCCCGCAAAGGTTCCGACACCGAACGTAAGACAAACAAACGACTTGCGAAAACAAGACAGGTTGAATTTCAGCCGAAAATGACCCCGAATCACCCGGTGAAAACGCATCGTATTTTCACCCCAATCCCCGCCACCTGCAAAATTGACCCCGGCAGAATCGAAACCCTACGTCCTGCGAAAAATCGAATAATGCGCAAACAGGCTCTCATCAAATTCCTTCCGGCTTTGCCCCGCGTCCCACCCCAGCGCCTGGCCCATCGCCCGAACCGCCGCGCCGTCGTCCTCGTCAAACGCCACCACCTCGAAGCCCGCCTTCTCCCACATCTCCCGCGGAAACGGGCAACGGCCGTCGGCCCAGGGAATGTACGGCTGGTCCTCCGCCGCCGGCGCGGGGCAGATGTTGTAAATGATCACATGCCCGCCCACTTTCAGCGACTGCGACAGCGCCGTCACGAATGCCTCATCGCTGACACCCAGGTCCACCAGCATCCGCTTGTCGACCGGCCGCGCCGGATGGATGTACCCGTTCTTGAGCGTGTTCTTCGAAACGATCAGATCGTACTTCCCGCCCACCGCCTTCTTCACCGATGCATCGCCCGGCCATCGACCATCCACCAGCTTGATATGCCCGTCGCGCCCGCCCCGTCCGCTCACAACCCCCTGATCCGACGCCTCGCTGTAAAGCTCACCCAGAAAAGGATCCACATCGACGCCGACAACATCAAGCCCGTTGATCGCCAGCAAGCGCAGGTGGCCGACGGTTCCATACCCATAATCCAGAACGCGCCAGCCCGGGCCGATCGCCACCTTGTGTTTGTCGAGCGTTTCCAAAACACGCGAATAGGCCAGCGGCGAACCATACTTGGTCATGTAATAAATGCCCTCGGAAAATGCGATCGGCTGCAATGCCTCCCGCTCCGATGGATCGAGCTTGTCATAACTTTTCTGCGAGTAGTATTTTCGCGTTGCCGGATCGACGTAGGCCTTTCGCTCCTCGATCCGCGGCAGATCGGCCGTCGCCGCCAGAAACTTTCGCGTGAAGCCGCCCTGAATCAGTGGCATCAGGGCATTGGCCTCTTTTTGAATCGTATTGACACCCGGCCGCTCGATCGGCTGCGTCGTCGGCTGACTCGCCGGCGCCGCCTTCGGCTCAGCGGCCGGAACGTGGGCTCCCGTCAGTGCAAGGGTGATGGCAGTCAGGCCTACGAAGTAAAATTGAAGAGGTTTCATCGAAAGGTTCTCCAAAAGGTAAGCGAAAAGTCCGGGGCGAACGGCGTAGGTCGGTCGATTGCTCCGCCACCGTGTGGCCATATGTCGCGACCGCGATACATGCAGAACGGAGCGCGCTGTGTTTTGTCACACACTTTGTTAAGAAAGCGGGCAATTGTCGGTTGTAAAACGGCACCCTCCAATGCTAATATCCGCAATCGCGGAGACATTCCATCATTGCCGCTTTCGGGGCTTGGGCCAAGTCTTCAGGAGATCGTTTGCAGTGCACCTTCCCTCGGCGAAGAACCTGGTGTCGATCGATGTGCCGCTCGTTCAGGATGCCGACGGCTATCCGCCGATGACCGTCGAGCCGATGTGGGCGGCAACAACATCGGATGGGCTTTACGAAATTCGCAGCATACCGTTCTTCGCCACTGCCATGGCGAAACTCGATCTTGTGATTGCCGAGGAGGAAGCCGGCCAGCTGACCTTCAAGCGCACCATCAAGCCATCCGGCCGCAGTGTCCTGCGCATCGTGTTTCGACATACCGATCGCATTACGCAAACGCTTTTGGATCTCGAACGAATGGGCTGCCACCGCGAGTTTTACGCGCCCGAGAAAATCTACGCATTCGATGTACCGCTCGCCTCGGATCTGCGGGCCGTCGTGACCTATCTGTCCACCGGCGACGAACACGATTGGTGGTATCTGGAGCATGCTTGTGTCGGACGGTGACACCGTGATGACACTTACTTCCTGCTTATCCGCCGAAGTGCCTGCTCAGCCGCTGCAACTGCCCGGCCCAATACGCCTTTTGCCGTTTCGCCTGGGCGCTGCTCGTCAGTTTCATGTGTTGAACGGTCACCAGCGACTTGCCATCCCGCTTCGAATAAAAATTCAGACTCAGCCGCGTCTTTCCATCGACCCAGTCGATGCGCATCGACTTGAACGGCGTCGCCTTGCGAATCGAAAAACGATGGTCCACCAGCCATTTCTTTCGCACGGCGGGGTTGTGCCACGCCTCAAACACCCGCTCGACCGGCGCGGCCAGCGTCTTGCTGACGCCGATTTCATAGCCCGCCGGCTTTTCGTGCTTCACGCGCCGGCCCTTCGCCTGCTCATAGCCGACCGTCACCATCTGGCTCCACCACGGCGCGACATTGCACCGCTCGGCCAGATGCTCCGCGATCTTGGCATGCGAAATCTCGGCGCCGCCCGCATCGTCGATCAAGGCGATCCACTCCTTCCACCCTTGGCCCGTCGCCTTGCGCACCGCATCGTCGCCGATGCCGCTGATGATCGGCGCGCTGCGAATGGTGGAATTGCCGCCGGACGCTTTCGAAGTCCGTCGCGATGTAACCGTTTTGCCTGTCGTCGCCCGCTTGACAGGCGTCGCCTTTTTGGCGCTCTTTCGTTGAATGGGTTTCTTGGTAACGGAAGCCGCCTTTTTTCTTGTAACGGAACGGGCCATGCTGATCACCTCGCTTCTACCGTATGCGCCAAAAACTTGCCGCGACCCATGTCTTTGCCTATCCTTTTCTCATGCCCTCGGTCAACATCATCGGCATTCATCCATTCGACTATTCCGACGAGCAATTCGACCATGCCGTCACCCAGTCCTTTGGTCTCGTCGCCCTCAATCCCGATCGCAACACCCGCGAATTCGCGGATTATGCCACCCGGCGCTCCCTGCAATCCATCGTCCTTATTGAAATGCTCGTGCGCGGCCGCGACAAGACCATGTACATCGGCGATTTCGGCCAGTCCGACCACGAGATCATCGGTCCCAACGACCCCGTTGCCTATGAAGAGGTTTTTCTCTCGCTCGACGGCACGATGCGCATCGGCGACTATCTCGATCAGGTCAAGGGCGACGACATCCGTTTCGCATTCTACCTCCACGGCTATCGCTCCGGCATGCCCATTCTCACGACCTACGGCCCCGTTCAGCCGCCGTCCCTGACCCCGATGCCCGCGCGTCTCAAGCACCTCGTGCCATATAAACTCCCGGAGAACGACTGAGCCGGCCATCTTCCCTTATGATGTTTCGCCATGAACCTGCCGATCATTTGGCCCGACCTGCCCCGACAGCGCTTCGAATGCCGAAGCTGCACAAACTGTTGCCGCGAACTGGTGGTTCACCTGACCCGGGCCGATCGGGCGAAAATCGACAAACAGAAATGGGGCGGGCGCATCGAGGGCGAACCCTACCTTCGGCTCGGTTCGAGTTACGTTCTGCGGCATAGGCCCGGCGGCGGCTGCGTTTTTCTGGCGGATGACGGCAAATGCAGAATTCACGCGGAATTCGGCGCAACCGAAAAGCCGGCCGCCTGCCAGTTGTATCCCTTCACACTTGAGGCCGCGCCGGGTGGCGTGCATGTGGCACTGCGTTTCGATTGTCCGACCGTGGCCGCCAACGGCGAGCGCCCCATCGAAGCGCGCAAAGACGACAGCCGGCGGCTGTCCGGCGAACTGCAGGCCCAATCCGCCATCGTCGCTCCGGATGGCGATGGCTTTGTCACAGTTGCACACGGTGTCAAGCTGCCGCCGACCGAGACCGATCAATTCGTCGCCCATGTGGAACGATGGCTTCGCACGGAAAGCGTGCCGATGCCGAAGCGGCTTTATGCGCTGGGTCGCCTCACATCCACGCTTCATCATGCGAAGTTGAAGCAGCTCGATGCCGACAGCGCAAAAGAGTTGGTCGTCATGCTTGCGGCGGGCATTCGCGAACTGGCCGAAGACTCATGGGATGCGCGGCACGAGGCGCCTTCGAGGCGGGAGATGCGCGTGCTGCGTCAGACGGTGTTTTCGCACTGCGAGCACGTCACCTTCGAGCAAATCGTCTCGCCGCTTTGGACCTCTTTGCGATTCCGTTTGAATCAATTAAACCGGGCGCGGGCCATGAGCGCTGGAGTGGGGGCGATGCCGATGCTTCCCGGCGTGATCGGCACGCCTGCCTTTGATGCAATCGAGCGTGTCGTACCGGACGCCTCGCTTTCGGAAAAGGAAGTCGACGGATTGCTGCTTCGATATCTGCTCGCCCGCTTTGAAGGCCGCTCGGTTTTTGGCCCCGGCTATTACGGATTTTCGATTGTCGAGGGTGTGGCCGCGCTGCAACTCAGCATCGCCTGCATCGGCTGGCTCGCCCGCAGCCTCGCGGCCGCACGCACAACCTTCAACCAGAATGACGTGGAGCGCGCCATCGGACTCATCGACCGTGCGACCAATCGCGTTCCCGAACTCGGCGCGAAATCCGCCCGCCTGCGACTGACATATCTCCTCGACCGCGACGGGCTCGGCAGGTTGGTGAGTCGCTATGTGCCAGCAGCGACTTAATCGATTGCTGAGTGCAGACACAAAGGGGAATTTCATTGACTGCCAACGCCTCGGTTGAATATGATTCATAGTCAGTCCCGCCAGAAGTGCCCGCCGAAACAAGCCACAGTCATTCACACCGGAGAGAAAAAATGACGACGACATCGAAGCAACGGCATTCCAGTGCCCTTCTTTGCAACATTTTGAACACTTGGCGTTTGCGGCCAACGACGTTTTGCTTCCATTGGCTTGCATTCGCGTTTGTTTTCATGGCATTCGAATGCAGCCTTTCCGCAAATGAACCGTCTGCAACGAACCTGACTGGTGAAAATGCCACTGAGGCTGCGATCGAAGCAAAGCTGGAGAGGAAAGTGCCAACGATTAAGTTTCAAGGAGTGTCCTTTGAATCCGCGCTGAAGAAAGTGGGGGAGATTGCCGGCCTGAGCATTGTTCCGAATTGGATGGCGCTGGAAGCTCAAGCCATTGAAAAAGATCATGAAGTAAATATTCGACTGAATAATGAGCAGCTTGGTCGTGCATTGCAATTGCTGCTCGATGAAGTCGGCGGCGGTGAAGTGGAGTTGATGTATGTCGTGGAGAACGAAGTTGTTCTTGTTTCGACCAAGGAAGACCTGTCGAGAAAGACGACATTTGTTGTTTATTCCGTCGGCGACCTTTTGCCTGAGGGCGACACGCGTTCTCAGCCACCTCCCGAGGCCGAGGGCGATGATGAACGGCGCAACTCGCCCAGTTGGCCGCTTGCCCGGTTGATTATGGAAACGGTCGAACCGGAAAGTTGGCGCGACGCAGGCGGGAATGTTGGGAACATTCGACCCTTGAAGAATGAACTGATCATTTGCCAGACAAAATGGGGGCACCGGCAGATCCGCGACCTTTTGGCGGACGTGCGCAAATCCATTGCCGGCACCTATACCATCGACGCCGTTGTCTTTCGAATGAATGCCACTGCTGAGGCATTGTTTCGAAAATCGGCGGTACGGTTTCCATACTTTGGTCAATCGGAGTTTGCTGGATTCGAAAAACCGGTTCCCGGCTACACGAGATTGTCCCGTCTCAACGGCACGGCTGATACTCATCATCAAATGAAAATGGAGAGTCACTGGCAAGTGCCGCCGTCTTCTCCGACACACGAAGGCACTTTCTTCGCCTTGAATGTTGCGATCAATTCGGGCCGGTCGCCAGATCAGGACGCCGTTCGTTTTCGGATCGACCTCGAACTTGTCGGTCCTCTCGACTTGCCGCTTGGCAGCAGTGCGGTCACCGGTCCGCACGACATTTCGCCCGCGAATTGGAACGCGGCCGGTGTCAAGGCCTGGCAGGTGCGGCGGATTTCCACGATTGTGTCGGTTAAGTCGGGAGAGGCCATTGCGCTCATGATTCCGCCGGAGAACCCCAAACAGTTGGACGGCTCGTCTTCTGATTGGATTTTGATTCAGCCGCGATTGCAAAAGTGACGGCAATTTGTTTGCAAATGCCGTTGCAAAACTCAGTCCAATGCCGGCAACTGCATCCATACATCCGACCCGAAATACTGTTTACTTCGAGCCCGATTCGAGTGCCTCTGTGATGGCATTGAGGCGGGCTTCGAGTTCTTCGATCTTCTTCGCCTGCTGCTCCATTTTCTTGTGCAGCTCCTGCACGCCGGCGGCTGCGTAGATGGTCAGCGGGAAGGGATCGATTTGCAGGATCTCCTCGCCGCTGGGGAGGAATTCGCCGCTGCCCTGTACATAGTCGGGGAAAACTTCGCGGAATTCCTGGGCGATGACGCTCATGTAGGGCCGATCCTGCACGCCCTTGTGTGTCGCGCGGTAGTCATCGGTGTATCGGAAGTTGACCAGCCGAACGCGATCCAGTGTATCGAGGGCGCCAGTCACCGTTTCGATGCCGGTTTTGATGCGGCGGTCGGAATTGCCGAGCCAGTCTCCGGCCGTCGCCTTCGACGCGGTGCCGCCGACTTCGAGATCGTTGGTTGTCGGGTCGCGGCCGATGCCAAACCTTCCGATCGGAATGTACATTCGACCCCAATAGCAGAACAGCTTGGATATGCTGCCGCTTGAATCCAAAAACGTCATCGCCACATAGGGATCGGCGGAGCCGGTGACAGGCGTAAAGGAGAGTGCCGCGCCCTCGTTCCGATCGCCGATACGAACGGAACCGAAATCGTCCAATTCAAATCGCTTTGCTCCGTTGGTCTTGAAAATCAACGGTTGATTGTCCGACGTGCCGAACCAGTCGACGGCCGGATCGATGCCTGCGTTGCCATGCCGGCTCCAATAGCGGCCATCGGTCATGTTCGTATCCAAAGCAACTTCGCCGTTGACGATGGTGATGCCTTCACCGGCCGTGACGCTTGCATCCGTACCGGCTGGGCCCTCCGGGCCGGTTGGTCCTACTGGGCCTTGATCGCCTTGCGCGCCCTGCGGCCCGGCGGGCCCGGGATCGCCGACATCGCCGGGAAGACCCATGCCGGCGGGCATGTCGGTTTGGCAACCGGTGCAGACCGAGAGATTCAGGATGAATCCGAAACCGATAGCGGCCAAGCCGAATCGATGGGTGGCAGATGACATGGTCAGTCTCCTTCTTGCTTTGCGAAACGAGAACGGTGCGGCCGCGAATGGACGGATAGCGTCGATGAGACGAATTGAGCGTGCGGATGCGGCCTTTCATTTCCATATACGCAAAAAGGGGCCGGGGGACTTGCCAGAAGATCGAGAAATTGTCGATTTTGTTGAAAAAGGGTTTGGGATTGCGAGGCGGTCGGTGTGAGGGTGAACGCATGATGCGTCTTCAGGGGCTGATTCAGTGTCATTTTCACCTGAATTTCACGGTGCGATGATTTCATAAGTTGTTTTCTTGTAATGGGTTCGGTCGTGTGACCATTGGCGGCGACCCTTGTTTTGCCGCGCGCAAACCTCCACATAGATTCAGCTTGGGAATGATCTGGCGATTGGGCGAACTGGCGATTTGGCGGTTGAGAAAACGCTGCAATGCCGGAATGGGAGGCGGAGCGGACGAACGAAGGGCGTGATATGGCGGGTGTGGGGTGCATGGTTCAAGATAGACCAAGCCGGGGATTTGTCAAGTTACATTTGGAATTAGTTAGGTATGAGAATTACACGGTCATGGGATTTGGCGATATTGCGATTTGGTGATTTGGCGATTGAGAGTGTTTTTGCTGTTCAGGTTAATTGGACTGCACGTCGAATTCGGCGATGACTTTGATGGTCATGGTCTTTCTAATCGGGCCGTTGCCGTTCTTGGTACTTAGAGTCAATTGGAATTCGCCGGTTTGGCCCGGCTCGAGGATCAGCGGGCCGATGGGGGAGTTGGTACAGGAACAGCCCTGCAGGGCGCGAACCATGATCGTCCGGTCGCCGGAGTTGGTGACGGGGAATGTGACCCAGAGGTTCTGGCCCGCGCGGATTCGACCGAAGTCGATGACCGGGGTGTCACAGCAGAAGGGGCCTGAGCGCAAGGGTTCCTGCGGGTCGGCGAAATTGACGATGGGTTCGTAGTAGCCGGGGTGGGCCGGGTGGATGCGAAGGTTGTCGTCGTGCAGTGGTGGCGTGCTGGCTTGCATAATTCGGGAAAGCAGCATGAGAGAAAATACTGCACTCATGATTTTGAGTGTACATCATTCCGCGCTTGTGTGGTGTAACGGGCGTGTCACGCCGCGCGAAGACTCGGCGGCCGGGTGGCCCGGGTGTACTCACCTGGGGGATTGATTAATTGCCTGCGCGAGTGGTGCTGTTGATATGAACAATTACAATTGCGGGCATGCCCTCGCGATTGCGTCGTTTTGATGAGGCCGGTCACATTCACTTCTGGACGATTTCGTGTTATCGCAAGCTGTCATTCCTCTGGCACGATGACATGAAACGGGTTGTCATTGACGGCTTTCGATTGCTGCAGACCGAATATCGGATATGCATGATTGCGTACGTCATCATGCCGGATCACATGCACTTCATTGTTTATCCGCATTCGCGGGGTGAAGAGACACCGATTCCCATTTCATTGCTGCTGCATCGTTTCAAGAAGTACATCGGGCTTGAAGGGAAGCGGTGTTTGCGGGAGATATGGCGAAAGAAGGCGAGTTTTTGGTGCGAGCCATTGAATCGCTGGGCGCATGGTGAGTATCCGAAGCTGTGCATTTCTAACACGCGCGGGCACGACTTCAATAATACGAACTTCAAAACGCTGATCGAGAAAATCGACTATTGTCACAAGAATCCGATTACGCGCGGGCTGGTCGATGGAGCCGCGGATTGGCGGTGGAGCAGCTTTCGGTTTTATGAATTGAACGATCGGCCGGTGCTGGCGATGGATTGGAACGGGAAGTGGCCAGTGGAGTGGTTAGGGGTGCAACACATTCATTCAAGGAAAAATCACTCTGCATTTTGGTCGCATGCGGCAGAAATTAATCGAGACCCCAGGTGAGTACACCTGGGCCACCCACGCCCACGCTACGACTTTGATGATCGATTGCCTTCGATGTGGGCGATGAGCTTGTAGATCAGCTTTGCCGCCAGGAATTCCGTTTGGGCGCTGCCGGGCAGGGGGAGCACTTCGACGACGTCGGCCGCGACGATGTTGCGTGCCATGGCCGTGGCTTTGAGCAGGTCGGTGACCTGAAACCAATCGAGGCCGCCCGGTTCGGGGGTGCCGGTGCCGGGGGCGTAGGCGGGGTCGAGGCCGTCGATGTCGATGGTGACATAGACGTTGTCGCTGAGCGAGTCGACGGCTTGCATGATCCAGTCGGGGTTGTTGCGCGTCTCGCGGGCGGAGATGGGCTTGAAGTTATTTTTCTTCATGAAGCGGTGTTCGTCGAGGCTGTAGTTGCGGATTCCGACGGGAACAACCGGCACTTTGTAGTCCAGCACGCGGCGCATGACTGCGGCATGGCTGAACTTGGTGCCTTCGTATTCGTCGCGCAGGTCGGCGTGGGCGTCGATCTGGAGGACGCTGAGCTTTTTGTGCTTTTGCATGACCGCACGGACGAGGGCGCTGGTGATGGAGTGCTCGCCGCCGAGGGTGATGAGGAATTTGCCGTCGCGCACGACTTTTTTGGCGGCGTCGAAGATGTCGGCGTGCATCTCTTCCGGGCCGGCCATGTTGGGAAAAAGCGGGTCGAGGGTGGCGATACCGGGTTCGAAGAATTCGCGGCCATATTCTTCGTCGAAGAGCTCGACCTGCTGGCTGGAGGTGATAATTGCACGGGGGCCGCCGCGCGTGCCGACCTGAAAGCTGACGGTGCTGTCATAGGGAACGGAGAGGATGGCATACTTGGCGCGTTTGTAGTCGGCGTAGGGTTCGGGGAGGCCGAGGAAGTTATCGGGCTGGCTCGACATAGGGACTCCGGACGAATGAAAAATGGAAAATGAAAAATGCAAAAAGTGATCGGGATTATTGCGGACAACAGTGATTTGTGGGAGCCGGATTCCGTATTTGGAGCCCATTTTTTCATTTTTCATTTTCAATTTTTCATTTGCTGTGTGCCGGGGTCGTTTTGTCTCAGGAAACGGGTTGGATTCGGAAAACGGCCGCCCGAGGCGTATTGACGCCCAGCATCGCATATGTGATAAAACACCACCTGACCGCACGCGGGATTGGGGAAATGCCCCATTTGAACTAAGGACATCGCCCGCGAGGTCGTCTAAATAGAGGAACACGCCATGACTCACGTCGTGACCGGTCGCTGTGTGGATTGTCGCTATACGGATTGCGCCACGGTTTGCCCCGTTGAATGTTTCTGGGAAACCGAAAACCCGGCCATGCTGGTGATCGATCCCGACACCTGCATCGACTGCGGCCTTTGCGTGCCAGAATGTCCGATTCACGCGATTTATACGGAAGACGAGGTTCCGGCGCCGTACGCGGAATGGACCAAGAAGAACGCGGATCTGTTCAAGTCCGGCAAGAACATCACAGAAAAGAAGGATGCGCTTCCCGGCGCCCACTCCCTCGAAGAGATCCAGCAACAGGAAAAAGACAAAGGTTGGGACGTGCCCGAACCGGGCGGCGTTTAACCCGACGATGCGGCGGAGCCGGCATTTGAATCGTCCTCGCGCAAAACCCCGTTGGGGCTGCATGCACATTGCGCGGCGCTCGTTTTCTATTCTGATTTTCCTTTCCTTATCGAGCGGCTGTGCGGCGGCCAAGCCGATCATGTCCATTGTGTATTTTTGCGACGGCGCGGGCTGGTATGCCGGCAGTTCCAGCGTGCAATCGGGGCTGCGGCAGGCAAAGTTCGACGGCGAGTTCGAGCGATACGGCTGGAGCACGCTACTGGGACCGGGCACGGACCATTTGATCGCAGCGCGGAACAAGGGCGTCGCGCGGGGGCTTTCCAAACGCATTCAGAAATTCCACAACCAGCATCCGCATGCCGACATTTTCGTGATGGGGCTGTCGGCGGGAACGGCGGTTGTGCTTCATGCGATCGAGCAGCTACCAGCGTCCGTTAAGGTGAAGCATGTGGTGCTGCTGTCTTCGTCCGCATCGGCGAATCACGATTTGACTGCGGCGATGCAGCGAGTATCGGGCTGTCTGTACAACACCGTGAGCCGATCGGATGCTATTCTTAATTCGCTCGGCGTAAATGCCGACGGCAGGGACGGATCGCCGGCGGGGTCGACGGGCTTTCGGCGGCCGCGCAAGCGCAAGAGCGAAACGATCGCGGCCTATCGTCGCGTGGTGAATCTGCCGTGGAAACCGGCGTATCTGGCATACGATTGGGATGGCGGGCATGTGGCGGCGACGAATCCGAAATTCATCCGGGCGGTGATCGCGCCGCGGCTGATGGCGGATGGGCCGTTTCCGCTGGACCGGCCGATGGTGATATCCTCGTCGGGGGGAATGGATTGAAGATGTCAAGATATTGGCACCAACTTGGATTGCGAAGCCTGATGCCCCTGCTGCTTGTCGCGGCGGGTTGCACCGGCGCGAACAACCGGACGGTTCGATCGGCCGGCGCGGCTGAGGAGCGCGGCGACGCACATATCGCGTATGACGCATATTGTCAGGCGGCGCGTCAGGATCCGGGCGATGTGCGGGTTGTATCGGCGCTGAAGCGGCTTGCGCCGACGGCGGCGGCCTACTGGGATTCGCAGTCGCGCATCGCGGCGTCCAAAGGCGAGTATGGCGAGGCCTGGCGCATGGGCGTGAAGTCGCTGGATATCCGGCCGGATCAGCCGGGCATGGCGGAGTTTCTGCGGCAGCTTGAGACCGAGCATCCGGATGCCGTCGCGTCGGCACAAAGGGAATGGGAGCGAACCGGCAAGGTGCAGGTTGCTTCGGTTCCGCAGGCCACGACAAAGGATGAGCCAAGGCAGGTCGCGTCCAGAAACGAGCGCGTTTACGAGCCGCAGCCGAAGCCGGTCGAAGAGTCTGCACCTATTGCCATGGAGCCGGTCGCATCCCGGCAGGATCGTAGAACGGAACCGCCCCGCACCTATAAAGCGCCGCCGAGGACCTATCGAGCGCCGCCGGCACGACACTATCAGGCGCCGTCGCGTGGATCGGCAGAGCCGCAGCCGACGACGGAATCGCCGGATGACATGACCAATTACACCGTTATGTATACGCTGAGTCGCGATGAAAAGCAGTTTCCCGAGCGATTGCGATTGGCCGACGGGATTTACATGAAACTGCGCGATGTTAACGACGACCGCACGGTAGATGTCGACCTGGACGATGGTGATGAGCGGGTTCAGAAGATTCGCGATATGAAGGAAGGCCAGTCAAAGCTCTTTCGCGGGAAATCCGGTCGATGGTATCGCTTTACGCTGGTGGATGTGCAGCTTCGCGGCGAGGTCATTCGCGTCGGTTTGCGGCCGGGATGATCCGGTTCAAATGCGTTTGGCATAAATGAAGCCGGTGCGGCTTGGATCGATGATCCCGGCCGCACCGGCTTTTTGGTTTCATGGAGATCGGCCTACCGCACGCGATTGCTTTGCTGCTTCGCCGAAATCAGTTTTTCTTGTCGGTCGCCGTTTCCGTGGCGGCCTCGGCATGCCTGAGCAGCACCGCGGCGGATTTGCCGTTGTCGGCGATGATCGAGGCGGGCGGGGCGGGCGGCCGCTGAATGGCCGGCGCGCCGGAGCGACCGGCGGTGTTCGGCGCGGGCGCGACTTCGAGTGCTGGAACTGTGACACTTCCTTCGTACAGGGTCGATGCGCCCATGCCGTTGAAACCGATGAATCGAACGGTGTAGTCGCCCGGCAGCCATTGATGGCCGTCGTTTCGGGCGAAATAGACGTAGCCGTTGCCGAAGGGGACGTGATAGTCCTGTATGACTTCGTTGCCTTCGTCGTCGGTGATGGAGATGTGGGTGACGTCGATGGGTTCGGGCAGCACGGTGTGCAGAATAAGCTGCACGACATCGGGGCCGTCGGCATCGTCGATGCGCTGCTGGGCGCGAATCTTGAAGGATGAGCTGGTGCGAAGCGATTCGCCGGCGCGAACGACGCCGTGGCGACGTGATTCGTCGGTCTGGGATTCGGCGCGGTCCTGGATTTGAATCGGTGCCTTCGTTCCGTCACCCTGCGGGTCGGGATTGCTCAGGCGGAACGGCGGGAATGAATAGCAGAAGCCGTCGTAACCCCAGTAGGGATAGTAGAATGGGCAGCAGACCGTCGGTTCGTTGTAAGCGGGAACAAAGCCGGCGGGGCAATTGTTGGTCGAGCTCTGGTCCTCGATGTAACAAAAGCCGTCGAAGCCATCGTATGGATATCCATTCGGGCAGCATTGCGACGGATTATTGACGGCCGGCGAATAACCGGGATTGCAGGTATTTCCGCCGAACGGATCGGTGGCGTAGCAGAAGCCATCAAAGCCGTCATACGGGTAGGCATCGGGGCAGCAGGTGGCCGGGTTGTTTTGGGCCGGGGCAAAGCCGGCGTTGCAGGTGCCGTTGGTGTTGGGGTTGTCGGCGTGACAGAGGCCGTCGGACCAGTAGTATGGATATGCATCGGGGCAGCAGACGCTGGGCTCGTTGAGCGAGGGCGAATAGCCGTCGCCGCAAGTGCCGTTGTCGGGCGGATACTGGTAGCAGAATCCGTCGTACCCGAAGAATGGGTAACCGGCGGGGCAGCAAATGTCGGGTTCGTTCTGGGAGGGCGCGAAGCCGGGTTCGCAATCGTTGTTCGGGTTTTCGGCGTAGCAGAGGCCGTCGCCACCGTAGTAGGGGTAGCCGCGCGGACAACAGACGTTGGGATAGTTTTGGGCGGGCTGGTAACCGGGGGAGCAGGGGTTGTTGCCATCGTCCTGAGGCGTTTCATAGCAGTAGCCATCGCCGCCATCGTAGGGAAATGCATCGGGGCAGCAGATCGACGGATTGTTGAGCGCTGGCGTGTAGCCGTCTTCGCACTCGCCGCCGACATCCTCCGGCGCATCCGCATAACAATAGCCATCGTTGCCCGCGTAAGGATAGCCGGTCGGGCAGCAGATACTTGGATTATTCTGAGCCGGTTCGAAACCCGCCTGGCATCCGCCGCCGCCGCCACCGCCGTTGGGATCGTGCGGGCCGGGCGAATTTCCGGGCGTGATGGACAGGGCGGTTAGGTATGTCGCGGCGAAGGTGTCGTAGTCCATCCACAGGAAGCCGTTGTCGCCCCAGCTTGTGCCCCAACTGTTCATGATGCGGTAAGCGCCGAGGGAATCGTCATAGCCGACGATGGCCATGGCGTGGGCCGCATGTTGCTGGCCCTGCATGAGCGGAACGCCGTTGCCCTGATAGACGCCGGTGCCGGGTTCGAAGAAGTCGGTGTAGAGGGTGCAGCCGAAGACAACGATTTTTCCGTCGGCCACTTCGGCCTTGATGGCGGCGGTGTTGTTCTGCAGCACTTTGTAAGAGCCGATGCGGAATCGGGCGGCATCGGTTTCCGGGGCCGGGGCGACGAGACATGCCTCGGCATAGGGCACCAGCTCCGCGGTCGGCGCGCCGGTGCGGACGAGAATATCGAGTGCCACGCGAATGTCAGTTCCGCTGCCGCATTCGAATCCGTGGGTTCTCAGAAGTTTGTCGTAGAGGTACATGGGGCTGGCCTGGTTGGCGGCAAGCGCCGTGTCGAAGTCGGTCACCTTGCGGGCGGCATATGTCGCGCCGGCATAGCCCGCGGCCCAAGCGGTGCAGGAACTCTGCTGGCCCTGATCGCCGATGGGCGGCAGCAGGCCGGTGTTGTCCATGGTGGCGGGGAGATTCTGATTCGCGGTGGGCTTGAGGGCCTGTGGCAGGTTGGCCATGTCGTCCGGATTGGGCGTGTTCAGGCCGGTGAGGAACTGCCGGGCGTTGACGTTGATGATGACGTTGTCGGTTGAGGTGTTGCCGGCGTTGTTGCGAATGGTGAGTTGAAACTCGAGCGTTGAGGCCGACGCCTGGCTGGGTGCTGTGAACGTCGCGACGGCCGCGTCGGCATTGGTCAGGTCGACCGTTGCGGCGGGAATTTGCGTCCATTGAAATGTGGATCCGCCGGTCGAGGCGGAGCCATCGAGCTGGACGGTGGCGCCGCCGTCGACGGTTTGATCTGCGCCGGCCATGGCGGCCATACCGGGCAATGCGCAGGTGCTGTCACCTTCGCAGCAGACACCGAGCGAAACGGCGCACATGAGCAACGCACAAATCGACCACATCGCTTTTCTTAGTGCAATCGCAGACATGAAACCTCCCTTGATTCTTGCGCATTATCGGCGCGGGCCTTGGAATACCCCTTGATATGAGTTGTCAGAGTTGACCCGTACAGATTTGTTATACAAATTTGTTGATGGAGAGTCAATATGCGTGAATTGGGGCACTCCTGCCGAAAATTCTTGCGACTTGGTATTTTATTGCCTATTCGTGCGTGCAGAGCGCATGCACAACTTGATCCAAAAGTTGAAGATTTGTTTCGAATTCGGTCGTGTTGCGCTGTCGCACGTCACATGTACATGCCGCCGTTCACGCCGATGATTTCGCCGGTGATGAAGGAGGCCGCGGGGGAGGCGAGGAAGACGACGGTGGCGGCGACTTCCTCCGGCTTGCCGAGGCGGCCCATGGGTGTGAGCTGGCGCACGGCATCGAGCGCGGCATCGGGCACTTCGGCGGTCATGTCGGTTTCGATGAAGCCTGGGGCGACGGCGTTGACCGTGACATTTTTCTTGGCGAATTCGCGGGCAAGCGTTTTGGTGAGTGCCGCGAGTCCGCCCTTGGCCGCAGCGTAGTTGGCTTGGCCGAAGTTGCCCATCTGGCCGACGATGCTGCTGATGTTGATGACGCGTCCCCAGCCGGCTTCGATCATGGGTTTGATGGTGCGGTAGATGACCATGGCGGGGCCGGTGAGATTGGTGGTGAGCACGTCGTCCCACATCTTGCGATCCATCTTGACGAAGGACTTGTCGCGGGTGATGCCGGCGTTGTTGACGACGATCTGGACCGAGCCGAATGCCTTGAAGACTTCGTCGACCATGCGGTCGTTGTCCTCGGTCTTGGAGACATCGCCATGAAAGACCATGGCCTTGCGGCCGAGCTTGGTGATGACAGCGGCGACCTCCTCGGCGCGTTCGCGATTGTGCGCATAGTTAATGGCGATGTCGGAGCCTGCTTCGGCCAGCGCGATTGAGATGGCGCGACCGATGCCGCGCGAGCCGCCGGTGACAAGACTGATTTTGCCGTCGAGAACGCCCATGGTAGCACCTCTGTTGTTATTGATCGTCGGCGCGATTGGACTGTTGTGAGGCCGACAATTCTGAATTCAGTTTACCTGCACGGTGACGCGAAGTCCACCGTACGAGCCAAGAACCGCGTGCGACGTCTGTGCCCGGCCGCCATCACGGCGCGGCGGACTCGCTTTCAGGCTTCAAAGTTAGAATTCGCTCAGCCTTGAAGTCGAGATACCCCGGATCGTCGTAAGTCAATGCGAATTTCGGCGATGAACGAATGCCGGCTTTGATACTGCCGCCATTCCTGAGGTGCGTTGCTATTGAATCGGAGACCTTTGATTCAAGGTCCACTTGATAAGCGCGCTCCGTTCGCGAATTCAATTCGACCCGGACTGTATCGGGCACTACCTCCCTTGGGACCAGCGATGCTGATGAAACCGTCAATGGGAGAAATATGAACACGATACGTTTCAAAGTTCTCAAACGAGATTGAACAGGCGATCGGGATTCTCGGCGCAACATAGGAGATTTGAATCCTCATATCGGAACTCCCCTGATCCTTTGCCGGGGCGCCATCGGCCGACACAATGTCCAATGATAACCCGGCGTCGAATTCGTTGGCGACCTCCTCGTCAACCACCATCGGAGGATAGTCCTCAGGGTATTCTTGAACCACGAGAATTCTTGCAGTTTCGGTGAGCGTCGTTCCATAGTCACGAATTAGTGAGTAATCGACACCCTCTGCCGGAGAGTCTGAAATCGGTGTTACCTGGTTCGCAGATCGGTAGTCATATTTAAGTAAGCGGACCAGACGCAGGCGGGCCTTAAGCGTAACAAGGTGCAGCCCAACGCCGAGTTCCGGCATGGCAAATCGAGGTGACGCTGCCCCATAGATGCGAGGGTCAAGGAGCCACATTGGATTGCTGCTCGACCTGATGACTCTTTCCCCTCCTTTGACATGAAGTTCCATGTCGCACAGTAGGCCAAGATTTCGATTGAGAACTCTGGCTCCGTTCGTGCGAATCATTGTGCCAAGGACTGCAGCCCCGGCCAGATTGACCATTTCGCCGTCGTTGACACTTAGCCGTAGCGTCGTGCTCGCCCGAAAGAAAGCCTCGACATCCAGAATCGTCGCCCGTTCTTCGTCTATACGATCGCATAATTCCTCAAACACATGGGCGTTTTTTGCATCGGACCACTTCGGCCAGGATTCATCGATTGCACTCAGCAACTCCATCACACGGCTGCGCTCGCCGCTCGCGATCAGCGCGCGCCGGGCCCGCGCTTCCTTCTGAATGAGACCGGCGGCCAGAAAGATCGCGTAAATGCAGATGCCCAGCAAACACAAGGTTAGAATCAGCGATCGCCGGTGTCGGCTCATCACCCGTGACACCACATACCACGTGCTGTCGCGTTTGGCATCGATGGGCTCGTTTCGCAGATAGTGGTCGACGTCGCGTGCCAGCTCTCCGGCACTCTGATAGCGGCGGTCACGCTCTTTTGCCAGCGAGCGCAGCACAATGGTTTGAACCTCATCGTCGATGGGGCATTGTCCGGCCCGATGGCGCCGGGCCTGCCGGGTCGTTACGCCCGACTCCGGCTTCCATGAACGGCTCGGGGGCGTTGGCGGCGTTTCAGTAATGTGCTTGAGCACGACATGGAGCTGGCCTTTAACCGGATACGGAAAATGGCCCGTCAGCATCTCATAGAGAATGATGCCCAGTCCATACACATCCGTTCTCGAATCGATTTCGTCGGGGTTGCCGCGCGCCTGTTCGGGGCTCATGTATGGCACCGTGCCGATCACCTGCTGCGTCATGGAGACGATCGTGTCGACCGGTTCGGTCAGAAATTTCGCCAGCCCGAAATCCATGATGCTTGGATGGCCTTCCGCATCCACGAGAATATTCGGGGGCTTGAGATCGCGGTGAATGACGCCCTTCTGGTGGGCATATTGCACCGCCTGGCAGATGGTGGCGAAAAGGCGCAGCGTATCTTCCAGCGAAAGCTTCCTTTCGCGCGCGTATTGATTCAGCGGCTTCCCTCGGACGTAGTCCATGACGTAGTAGTGCCGGCTGTCGGCCGTTACGCCGGAGTCGAAGATGCTGATGATGTTGGGGTGTTTGAATTGCGCCATGAGATCGATCTCCCGCTCAAAGCGCTTTAATGCGGTGCGGGAGGCGTATGCCCCTTCGAGCAGGATTTTTATTCCCACTTTTCGCTTGGTGGATTTTTGAATGGCAAGGTAGACAACGGCTTGGCCGCCGCGACCAAGCTCTCGGAGGATTTCATAACCTTCGATCGCTGGAATGGGACTCGACACAAAACCGGCAGCGCCGCCGCGCGGCGATTGGATATGGCCGGGCAGCGTTTCCTCGCTTGCCGCCGGTTCAGACCTAGTGGAATTGGGCCGTTCTTGTCTGGCGGCAGATTTGGCGGCGAGGACCAGTTCGAGGCAGTCTCTCAATTCGTCATCATTTGCGCAGGCCTGCGATAGGAAATTGGTGCGTTCACCGGCCGGCTGCTCGAGCGCTTGCCGGTAGATTTCGAACGCGCGTTCCAATTCGTCGGCATTCATGGGAAATCGTCCCGATCGAATCGCGCGACGGCACCGACAGACGCCCAATGTAGTTCTATAGGGCGTTTCTGAATCCAGATCGCCTTGACGGCGCCGCCACAGGCCGAACAGTCAGTAATCTATGTGATTTCAGATTCTTGTCGACTACGCCGCCGGATGCCAGCCTGCATCGACCCATAGCGAGCCGCTGACGGCCGAGTTTTTCATCATGAAGACGATGGCGTCCGCGATTTCGGCGGGGCGGCAGAGGCGGCGGAGCTGGGTGTGCGGGAGGATTTGATCCTTGATGAACTCCTCGCCCAGCGAACGGACCATCGGCGTGTCGGTGTAGCCGGGGTGGATGATCGCGCAGCGCGTGCCGAAGAAGATGGCTTCCTTGGCGAGCGTGGCCTGCGCCCCTTCGAGGCCGGCCTTTGCGGTTGCGTAGGAGATTTGGCCTTTGTTGCCCGTTGATGAAACGGAGCCGATCATGACGACGCAGCCTTGCGCGCCTTCGGCCGGGTCCCATCGGCCGAGGCCTTTGCGGACGCGTTCTTCGGCGATGCTGGCGACACATTCGATGGCCCAATAGATCGGGGCGATCAGGTTGATGTCGAGCAGGGTGCGCATGTCTTCGAGGGGATAGACATCGGCCTTGCCGGTGTCCTTGTTGATTTTGAGCGAAAGCCGGTCGCGGGTGATGCCGGCGGCGGGCACGCAAAGATGCACCGTGCCGAATTTCGAGTGCATTGTGGAAAAGACGCCCCGGCGAAACTCCTGACTGGTGACATCGCCGACGAATGCGAAGGCGACTTCGCGACCGGCGTCGGCGTTGAGTTTTTGTGCGGCGTCGTTGACAGCGGCGCTGCGATCGACCATTGCGATGCCGCTGACACCTTCCCTGGCCATGGCTTCGCATGTTGCCAGGCCGATGCCGCTGGCGGCTCCGGTGATGACGGCTGTTTTCCCTTTGAGTTCCATGGTTGTGACCCCTTTGCGGTTTGGCGGCGCACTCGGCACCGCGATCCTGATCCCCCAGTTGCATCCTTGCCTGCCGCGCTGGGCGGCGAATCCTACGACGGAGAAAGGTGGGCTGAGCCCACCCTACATGCGCTGTGGGACAGGCGTCTCGCCTGTCCAAATCTGCCTTGCGAACAAATCCATACGCACCGGCGGGACGCCGGTGCCACAAGTTTTGAACCAGCCATTAGATCGTCTCGCTGCGCTCGGCGAGCCATTCGCAGACTTTCGGCCACATGTCCTTGTGGGCCTTGCTGCCGACCGACAGGCCGATGTGGCCGGCCGGGAAGGTGATCGACTTGCGATCGGAGGATCCGACGGCGTCGTTGAACGGTGCGCTCTGGCCGCACGGGACGAGATGGTCGTTCGAGGCCATCAGGTTCAACACGGGGCAGGTGATGTTCTTCAAGTCGATGCGCTTTTGGCCGAGCTTCATTTTGCCTTGCAGCAGCAGGTTTTTCTGGAAGCAGTCTTTGACGAATTGGCGGAACGTTTCGCCGGCGACGGGGATGTTGTCGTTGCCCCATGTTTCCATCGCGACGAATTCCTCGACGAATTTCTCGTCGGTCATTTTTTCGTAGAAGCCGATCCATTTTTCGAAGTAGTTGCTGACCGGCTTGAGGATGCCAAAGGAGCCCTGCAGCCACTGGGGCGGGGCATTGCCGAAGGCGTCGATGACGGCATCGACGTCGAAATACTTCGGATCGGTCCAGGTGCAAAGCAGGCTGTCGCGGTTGGACCAGTCGACCGGTGCGGCCATCAGGATGAAGTTCTTGATCATCTCCTGATGGAGTGAGGTGTACATGGCGCTGAGCGTGCCGCCCATGCAGTAGCCGAGGAGCGAAATCTGGTCGACCTCGCAGTGTTCGGCGGTGGCCTCGACAATGTTGTGGATGTAGCGATCGACATAGTGCTCGATGGTGAGGTGCCGGTCGGATTCCGACGGTACGCCCCAGTCGATGAGGAACACATCGAAGCCGGCGGAGAAACTGCTGCACGACGCTCTTGTGCGGGAGCAGGTCGAGAATGTATGGCCGGTTGACAAAGCGCGAAGCAAAGCAGGATCGGCGTGCGGAACTGCTTGGGCACGTCGGATTCGTAGTGGAGGACCTTGAGTTTGTCTTCCTGATAGATGATGTCGTGCGGGGTTGCGCCGACTTTGACGCGCTGGGCGATTTCCAGCGTTTTCGGCATGGCCAGCATGCGCTGACGGAAGCCCTCGGCATCGGGCATGAACGAAGCGGCGTTCTGCTGGAACATGGCCGCAAAGGGGTTTGTGAATGTGGCGGTCATTTCTGGTGATCCTTATCTCTTGAAAGGCCAAGGTGTGGCACCGGCTATTAGCCGGTGCCACACCTTCGACCAGTTCATAGCCTATTTCTTCTTCTTGGCCGAAGTCTGTCGTTTGGCGCGGGCCGCCGAAACGGAGGGACGCTTCGTCAGGCTCGCCTTGACACTGCGTCCGCCCCGCCCGTGCGACTCTTCCACTGCTGCGACTTTCACTTCCAATTTGTCCAGACGATTGAGCACGCGGGTCTCGATGTTTCGAAGCAGGCTCGCCACGTCGTCGACATCGCCCTTGACCGGGGCCTGCATGCCGCGCTGGGCATTGACCAGGAATTCGTCGAATGTCTTTTTCATCTGCAGCGACTGGTCCATCGTCTTCTTCATGGCGCTGAGGAACTGTTCGGATCGCATGAATTCCTCTGCATATTTCGCCATGGTGTCGAAGAACATGCGCTGCATCTGCTTGGCGCCTTCGCCGAAAGCGGGGGCCGTCGCCGTGCCGGACTGCGACGCTCCGTCTATTGCGACGCGCGACATGAATTCGTTCCAGAAGTTTGAGAACGGGTCGGCTGCTGTTCGTTGATCGGTCATTTGCATGTCCTCTTAACGGAGCCGCGCCTATCAGGAAGCGGTCACTGTGCCCGGCGGTACATTCTGCCAGACTGCGCCCACCACTCCGTAACGGTCGCGTCTCTGTCCCGGCAACGCTACGCGTTACCGGATAATTCAAAAAAGAAGGCCACGGGGACGACGTGGGTCGCGCCCGTGGCCTCCGGGATTATCACACCGGCATGGGGGTGGGTTGCAAATCAGTGTGCCGCATGGTGGAACAGGGTGCTCGGGTCTTATGGGGTGAGCGGCAACGGTGTCAATCAAACATGCCGGTGGCGTTAAGCCTCATCGACCTCGGCCGCAAAGGGCCGGTCCGTTATTGCGGAACCCGGTCGAATTACTTGGTCTTCTTCATGTCCATGGTCTTGGTGACGAATTCCGACACGTTTTCGATCGTGGCGGTGGTCGTCTTGGTGAACATTTCCATGTTGGTCTTCATCATGTCGAACATACCGTTGAACATGTCGCGGGTCTGGGCGAACATGTCCTTGTTGTCGGCCTTGGCGGTGTCGAAGGTCTTCTTCATCATGTTGATGCCGCTCTTGCAGGATTCGTCGAAGGCCTTCTGGGTCTGCTCGGCGTTCTTGCGAACCATGCTGACGGTGTCATTGGCCATGGTTTCGAACTTGCCCTTGCAGTCGTCCATGGAGTCGCAGTTGGTGAACATGTTGGTCACGGCCTTCATGGTCTCCTGCTGGAACTTGACGCTGTTGTCGAAGGCCGATCGGAAGTTGTCGTTCATGGCCTTAAACATGTCGTTGTTGATGTTGTTGACGTTTGTGTTGTTGCTCTTGTTGTCCATCGTTTGGTTTGCCATTGTTTATGTCCTCTGTTCGCTTTTGTTTGTTTTCCTGATTCCTCTGCTCGGTATTCTTCCCGATGTCTGACCATACTGTATCGGTGGTTTTGGCACTTGGCAAGAGAATTTTGTGCGTTTGCACAAAATTCTCGGTATTTGCATAATTACTTGCATTATAGATGTTTATGTCATAACATGCGGTTGCGATTGTGCGATTTATCGGTTTTATGTTGCAAATGCAATAATTCCTGAAAGGGCTTTTCCGTGAACGACCCGGCCGCCCATCGGCGCTATGAAATCAAGAAATATCCGAACCGCCGGTTTTATGACGTTACGCGCAGCCGGCACGTCACGCTATCGGACCTGCACGAATTGGTGCGGGTCGGCAACGAGATTTTCGTGACGGATTCCGCCACCGGAAACGACATTACGAATGTCGTACTGGCGCAGATCATTCTGGAGCACGATCCGCCCAAGCTCGACCTTTTTCCGGCTTCGCTTCTGCACCAGGCGATTCAGGCGAACGAGCAGATGGTTCGCAAATTCATCGATCAGTATTTTTCGCGGGCGATGGACGCGTTCGTCAAGTCCCGGCAGCAGTTTGATGAATACCTGCGGCGCATTGGTGTCAGTGCGATGACGCCGATGGCGCCATTTGACTGGGTGCGCATGCTGTTTCCCAATCCGGGCGCGCAGCCGGCGCCGCAGGACGTCAATCCATTTGTCTCGGCGCAGGTCAATAGGCCGATGGCTGACGAACCGGCCCCAACGCAGCGCGACATCGAGGAATTGGGGGGGCAACTTGCGGCGATGCGGGAAGAGCTGGATCGATTGCGATCGGAGTCCACACAGCGAAACGCGCCTTCCGGGAAAAAGCCGCGAGCGAAGAAAAAAGGCAAGTCAGGTTGATTTGGCGCTCGAGCGCGCGATGCAAGACTTGTGACACGCAACGTGTCGATTGCACGATCGAATGGAATGCATAACCGCCGGATTTCGAATGGAGTGCGTCAGTGTGAAAGCAAGTGCTCCACATACTCCTCCACATCCACGCCATCCAACGCAGAATCGTGATTGATGTCCGCGATGCAGCGCAATGCGGCGTTGGTGTTGGCATCGATCAGAATCGCGACAAAATCCTCGATTGTGATCGGCGGCGCATGTTCCGTGGTGCATTCATAGGACGCGAGAATCGCCTCCCAATCGGCACAATCCACATCGCCATCGGGTTCGGCATCGCCGGCTTCGCAGCCGGGAGCGATCGAGCCGCCGCTTCCGGTATGGCAGGCAATGAACGCGGCGATATCGTCCGCATCGACGTCATTGTCCGCGTCGAAGTCGCCAGTCAGGGGGTGCATTCGGGCATCACGATGACACTCCGGGTTGTCGAGAGACCCGCATCGTCGGTAACGATTAGCTGCACTTCGTAATAGAAAACATCACCGACGTTGCCATGCGGGAAGAAAGTTGTCGATGTGTCGCAATCAAAATCGTATGGCTCGGGGTGTACATGCATATTGTGATGCAAGATGGTCTGCCAGCGACAGGTGTACTGGCCGGGGCCATGTTCGGCGTCGGTGATGTCGGCAATGAGCGGCATCGGCGTGGGCTGTGTTCCGGAAAAAGTGGTGCCGGGGCGGGGCTGAGGATTTCGACAACCGGCGGCGTGTTGTTGATCGAAACAACCAGCGATGTCGAGCTTGTGGCATTCAGCGTGTCGCGCACGGTCAGGGAAACGTCGAAAGCCAGGGGTGTCGTGATCGGCGGGATGGGTGTCGCCAGGACGCGAAGTTCACCGATGCTGATGAAATTCGAGGAACCACCGGGATTGCCTCGTAGGCGAATGCCTGTTGCGGTGATGGGTGGGAATGTAATTGTATAGGTTTCGTAATTGTCGGCGTTTTCCCCGGCATAAGCTGGCGTGAAGACGACTCCGGCAACATTGGCCCAGGTCGAACCATCAAAGAATTGAACATTGATTGTATCGAACCAACCGCCATCGGAAAAGTGAATGCCTTCCTGGAAAAGGATCGACCTGAATTCACGCGGCGAGCCAAACGTATAGCCGACGTAATCCGTCGAGCCCTGATCGCCTTCGTGATAAGTGTCATAATTACGACCCGCCTGGCCATTACCCATTGGAGGCAAATCACCGTCGCGCATGACTTCTGGATCCCAGTTTCCGCCTCCCAGCGGGTGCGGCGGATTCAACGTCTGAATGCGCGTTGTGAATGAACCCAGGGCTGTGATGTCTTCGCAACCAAAAACATGGGTCGGATTTACGCCGGGAACCAACGGTGTTCCGTCTCCAAAGTCCCATTCGAATGTCAGCGTTTGAGATTCAGGATCGCTGCTGCCGGAACCGGTCAATTGAACGGTAAGCGGAGCCGGGCCATATGAGGGCGTCGCAGTTGCGATGGCGACCGGCGGCAAATTGTCCACGCGCGTTACGCGGTGGATCGTAGAGCCGTCATCATAGTTTATGTAGTAGAGGCTCCCTGTTGCGGGGTCCATGGACATTGCGACGATCGAACCGGCGTCGATGGGAGCAAAATCCTTAACTTCGACCGGGTTGTCATTTGCGTCGGCACTCATGCATCGGATCCATCGGCTCGAGTAATCAGAGAAGAACAGGGAGTCCTGAAACTCCGGTGTGAAGTTCGAACCGGAATACCACACACCCGCAATCGCGGTTTCGCCGGAAAACTGCGGGCCAGCAACCGGTGAGCCGGGCTCGCCGATGTCAAATGCGACCGCGTCGTTGCCGACGTATCCGGCGGCGCGGCTTTTGGCATCGATGTGTTGCCAATCGATTGCGGGGCGACGATGGATGAATCGGTGCAACGTCGTCGGCACTTCCTGTCCGGCATCGCATGGATTTGGAAAAGTAGCGGACGGATCGAGGGTGTCCTGAATGATGAGGTCGCGGAATCTGAAATACGGTTCGTTGCACTGCGGCGATCCGTAAAGTGGATTCGGTGCGTCGAGATTAAATGGCGATTCATCGATGTAAGACCAATACTGGAACATTCCTTCAAAAGCGGGCCAACCGAAATTCTCACTGGGTCCTCGACAAATATTCAGCTCTTCCCACGTTTGCCAGCCCACGTCCGAGATATAGAGCGTGCCGGGATCGCCCTGCCCGGGATCCGAGTTGCCGGTTCCGGGGCGTAACGTCATTCGATAGGGGTTGCGAAGTCCCACGGCCCAGACGCGCGAACGGGCCGCGCGGGGCGCATTGGCGTCGTAGTACGGATTGCTTACAAGGCCGTCGCCATTCGCAGGGTTGAGGCGGAGTACCTTGCCGTTCAGCGAATCGACGAGTTGGGAGCGGTATGCGCCGACATCCTCTTTCGATTGGATGATGCCGTCGACCAGCGCGGTGTTGCTGCTGCCATCGGTGGGGCCGCCGACGTCGACCGATCCGTAGCTGGCTCCATCGCCACAGGAAGCAAGCAGTGTGCCGTCTTCGCCGAAGAGCAGTGTGCCGACTCCGTGGGACGAGTGGCAAATCGGAATGCCGGTGTTGATCGATTCGCCGACGAGCACAAGTCGACTGCCTGGGGCGACGCTGCGATAGCCATCGGCAATATTGCAGGTGTAGCGCGTGATACGGCCAATCGTGTCGCGGTTGAACCAATCATCCTGCGGGTCGTAATTCGGCGTGCCGTAGTACACGAGGTGGTGGTAGTCGACCACGTACATCAGGTAGATGTAACCGTTGGAATAGAAATCTGGGTCGATCGCGAAGCCCAGCATTCCGTAGTCGCCCCAATTGCCGACTTCCTCGCTGACATCGATGAGGGGTTGTACGGACTTTACGCCGTTTTCGACATTCCAGACGACTCCGCTCTTTTCCCAAACAAACATGCGACCATCCGGCGCGAAGGCGATCCCAACCGCCTGATCCCAATCAGCGTCAATGGTGACGTTTTCGTAATTGGGCGGCAATGCCGAGATAGGAGATGTGAGGTTCATGGCGATTGCACAGGCAATCACGGCAGTTTTCCGCGTCGAGCGCATACGATACATGTGCCACCCCAGAGAATCAGATGATTTTGAGTGATTCCCGCCTGCTATTCCAAATAATACATCGTATCAATTCCGGGGCTGCTAAAGCAAGCCATGAGAGATTCCCGAGTCTTGCAAAACGGGGCTTTGGCGCGTATAAATCCCTTATTAGAAAGACAATATCGCTGGCGTAGCTCAGTTGGTTAGAGCATGGGATTCATAAACCCAAGGTCACTGGTTCGACTCCAGTCGCCAGCAATTCGGGCATGGCAGGCAGTCACTTCGATTCCAGTATGCGACAGGACTGTCTTCGTGCGCCACTCAAGTCTCGTGACTCACTCAATATTTTGCAGCACACCTTGCCTCGGCGAATCGCAAACTTGGCTGTGACTACGGATTGGTCCGCACACCGCTCAATTCGGAGAAGCAAATCTCAATGAGTTCATCGGAGTCGGTGAATCACTTGCCGGGGGTTTTCTCCTGCTGATTAACAGCCGCCGCCGGGGTCCTTGGCGACCCAGCCGGGAGCAGGTTTGACGTTTTTTGGAATTGTGGGATCTTCTTCAGGAGCCGGATACGGAGGCCCCATGAATTCGGCGGGGTCGAGATAGGGGGGGCCGACAAACGAAGCCAGTTCCACAATCGGAGCCAGCGTTTTGATCATGGCGGCCGACGGTGCGGCGTTTGTTATCGTGCCGGCAGTCGTACGGCCGTCAAGGTCATTGATTGTAAAGGCCGCAACCGCGCAGATTGCGAGGGCGACCACGACCGGACCCAACATGTTTTTCATGATTTGCCTCGTTTTTGGTCGGCTTCGCATGGCGGCGAACGCGCCATGGGTGCCGACGTTGATAATCGTTGGACGCGAGGCTGCGGAATTTGTTCCAGAATTCTTCGGAATTATCGGGTCAGCTGTTCATGAGCGCATGGAGCGGTCACTTTCTTGACTGGTTGGCGCTGATGCGGAAGGGCCATCAATGCGTGTTGAATTGATTGAAGACCGATTGAGCCCAGAATCGCATTCCGCTGGTCGGGGATTGGCTCAATGGCCCTTGTTTCGGTCGCATGAGTTCCGGTGCAGACAATCTGGTGGGGAGTATGCTGTCAGAACTATTTCTGCCCGACATCCACGCACACCAACTCCTTATCACTTCGCACATAAACGCACTTCCCCGCAAAGGCCGGGTGCGACCAGCAAACGCCGCCCTTTCTTGACGGCAACTGATCGCGCGTCGGCTTCAGGATATGTGTCCGGCTGATTTCTTCGTAGCCCTTGGGGGAGAGCGTGGCGATGATGAGATCGCCCTTGTCGTTGAACATCCACATCCTCTTCTGCGGCTCGTTCCAGACGAAATGAATCGTCGCCCACCGATCATGCGGCACCGCCTTGTCGCTTTCCCAGATACGGTCGCCGGTCTTCGCGTCGAGGCAGCGAAGCTCGCCATAGCTGTCGACGCCGTAAATGTAGTCGCCATGCATCCACGGCGTTGAGATGATGGAATGCAGCGCGTCGGTGTTTTGCTCGTCCTTGCCGCCGCGCCGCCAGAGTTCCTCGGCAGATTTTCCGTCTTGGGCGAGATTCAGCATGAGCGAGCCGTCGAAGAAATTGGTGAAGAAGAGACGGTCGCCTTCGAGAATCGGCGTGGCGATGCCGATGGCGACGCGCTTGGCCTTGAAGGGAATCTGCCAGTGGATTTTGCCGGTCTTCGGATCGGCCCCGATGACCCAGCTCGCGCTGTAGTTCACCAGAATGCGATTTCCGCCGCGCTCGAAGATGACCGGCGCGCTGTATGACGCGGTGTCATCGAGTGTGCGCCAGGCTTCCTTGCCGGTGATCTTGTCAAATGCAACGAGGCAGGCTTCACCTTCGCCGCCGATCTGCACGATCACGAAGTTGTTTTCGATGAGCGGCGCGCTCGCAATGCCCCAGATGGGCATGCGGATTTTGTACTCCGCGTTCAGATCTTTCTGCCAGATGATCCGGCCGGTCTTTGCGTCGAAACAGTGAAAGTGGCCCATGGAGCCGATGGCATAGGCGCGGCCGTTGTCGATTGTCACGCTCGCCCGCGGGCCGGCGTCGTAGTCGACTTTGTAATTGCACTCGTATTCGTGGGACCAGATTTTCTGGCCATTCTTCGCGTCAAAGCAAAACACGCGTTCGGTCTGCTTCGGATCGACAAGCCGATCCATCACATACACGCGGCCGTCGGCGACGGTCGGTCCGCAGTAGCCGCCGGCGATGGGGACGGACCATTTGGGTTCGAGCTTGGGTTTGTCGAATTTCTCGACGAGGCCGGTCTCGCGCCAGATGCCGTCGCGGGCTGGGCCGCGCCATTGCGGCCAGTCGGAGGCGCGGGACGCGCATGCGATGCCGGTGGTGAGGAGGGTGACTGTAAGGACAAACGCCGATCCATGTGTGGGTCGCATGCGGGGCTCCAGGTTGAGTATCTTATTTTGACATGGGGTGATTGTAGCAGACCGCGGCGGATTTCGTCTGGGCGTCGAGGCGTCGAATTGAGGTGTATGCAGGGTAGCATGGGGCGATGATGGCCGGACCGTTGCGCGGCGCGTGGTTTAAAAGGGGACTTGCGATTTTCGGGGAATCTGAAACGTGGGAAAGGACAGTCAAATAGCGGGCGACGAGACTCGAACTCGCAACATCTAGCTTGGAAGGCTAGTGCTCTACCATTGAGCTACACCCGCGCGGGGGACTATGTCCCCTGGGTCGGCAATTATCGGTGACATTCGTGCCGCTCGCAAGGCGGCTTCATTCATCTCCGCGGATGTTTGCAGCTGGCTGCGGCAGCTTCTCGATGAAATGAAAGGTTCGCCGATGGCTTCGCAAGCTTCCCACGAGCCGCCGATCCGGTAGAATTCGGTCTTTTTACGGTGGATTTTCGCACGGACTAGGGTTGGAGAGAAGCGAGTATGAGCGCATGAAGATACTGGTTGTTGGCGGTGGTGGACGCGAGCACGCACTGTGCTGGAAATTGGCGCAATCGGCGCGCAAACCGCAGCTTTTCTGCGCGCCGGGCAACGGCGGAACTGCGACACTGGCGACCAATGTGCCCATCGCGGCCGAGGATATTTCCGCGTTGCTCGCTTTCGCGAAGAGCGAGTCCATCAACCTGACGGTCGTCGGCCCGGAAGCTCCGCTCTGTGCCGGCATTGTTGATTTATTTGCAGAGGCAGGCCTTCGCATCTTTGGCCCCACCAAAGCGGCCGCCAAGATCGAGGGCGACAAGGCCCACGCAAAGCGGCTCATGCGCGAGGCGGGAATTCCCACCGCCGAGGCCCGGATCTTCGAGCCGACCGTTCAAGAGGTGGCATTCGAAAAGTACTCGAAAAAAGGCGATGGACCGAGGCCCAAAATCGAGACTGCCTACGACATGGCTTATCGCTATGTCGTCACGCGCGAGGAAGGCGTCGTCGTCAAGGCCAGCGGGCTGGCGGCGGGCAAGGGCGTTTTCGTACACGAGGAGCCGGGCGACGCCCTGCTGACACTCGAACGGCTGATGGTGAAGCGCGAACTGGGAGAGGCCGGCGCGAAAGTGGTGATAGAGGAAATACTCCTCGGACCGGAAGTCAGTGTGCTGGCACTCGTAGATGGGCGGAACATTTACATTCTCGAATCGGCAGCCGACCACAAGCGGCTCGGCGAGCAGGACACCGGCCCCAACACCGGCGGCATGGGTGCATTCAGCCCGTCGGGGCTCCTGACCGAAAGCGATCTTGAAATTATCGAGCGCGATGTGTTTGTGCCGATCATCGATGCGATGCGTCGCGAGGATGTCATTTTCAAGGGCGTGCTCTACGCCGGCATGATCATGACGGCCGCCGGACCGAAGGTGCTGGAATTCAATTGCCGGCTGGGCGATCCTGAAACGCAGCCGCTGTTGATGCGCCTCAAGTCCGATCTCGTCGATCTGATTGAAGCGACCATTGACGGCCGGCTCGACGAGGTTTCGCTGGAGTGGGATCGGCGGGCATCACTGTGCGTGGTGATGGCGTCCGGAGGTTATCCGGGGCCGTACGAGAAAAATGTGCCGATCGAGGGTCTGGCCGCCGCCGGTGAATTGGTGGACGTACAGGTTTTTCATGCCGGAACGGCCGTCGGCCCCGGGAATGAAATCGTGACGTCGGGCGGACGCGTGCTGGGGGTGACGGCGCTCGGCGACGACGTGCATCTGGCGCGCGGAAGGGCTTACGAAGCAGTGCGGGCGATTTCGTTCAAGGGCGCACAAGTTCGCGGTGATATTGGAATGAGAGTGTCCAACCGTTGACACTGGCGTGACGGGATCACTTGTCATGGCCGATTGTCGCCCGCCAGAATCCGCCGGGCAAACGGTTCACGGCTTGTTCACTTCGCTCGGCTGAATGCCGAACATCGCGGCCAAGAGCACCATCATGTCTCGTTCGAGCAGCACGCCGATCGCGCCCAATGCCGCGTATTCAATCGGCAGCGGCCTTGCCAGCGGTTCGAGCGGCACATGGGCGCCGGTTTTGCGGGCGGCTTCGAGAATTTCGCCGCCGGGCCCAGAATAAACGTAGGCCCCCGTGGCGACAATGGCAACGACCACGAGCATCCAGACAAATGTCTTCATCTGAAACAGCCAATGCGAAATCAGGCCGGCGATGAGAAACGCGGAAGCGATTCCGAAGTAGACCTGTCCCTTGTCGATTGGATATGCATCGGTTCCAACCAGATACGATAGCAGAATCCAGGCGATTGCCACCGACAGCGCGACCGTGCCGGCACCCTGTTTGATGTCCGTGGCGGGGTCGGTCGGCGGTTGCAAGGGTGCATGGGATGGAACCGGCGTGAACCAACTGTCCACCCAGCGGCCGACGACAATTCCCACGCCGATCAGCGCGAGCCAGAGCCAGGTTTCCGCGATGAAGCCGAAGGCGGGATAGGCATAGTTCGGCGGCGCATTGGCAGGGCCCGAGGTCAGGCGGTAAAGCACCAGCTTGTCCATCTGGCCGGCCCGCGCCGCGAGCGTGGCCAGCCCAACCGCGACCGCGAGGGGTCCGCGCCCGCTGAACCGGCGCCGCAAATCGCGACGGCCAATCCGCTGACCACGACGGCCAGACCCAGCAACTCCGCCATGGTCACGACACCCTGATCGACCATGAGCAGCGCCACGGCACTCTGCGGATCGGTCGGCCGGGCGACCCACCAGCCGAAGTACCAGAAAATCAGGCCGGAAACGGCCATCGCCGCGAGAAATCGAATGCGGCGCACCAATATGTGCCCACTACTGGTGTGCATGTGCGATTGCAGCGCCACCAAATCGGGCATGGCGGATTGTTGCGTCATGCGTGCTGCCTTGCGGTTGGCATGGTCTTGACCGACGAAAGAATTGATTCCAGCCGCATCTTTTTCGACGGATCCATCGGACACATCGGCAGGCGGAACTCCCCGGTCATCATGCCGCGCATTGCGAGGGCCGTCTTGATCGGCACCGGGTTGATGTCGAGCGTCAGCAGCTCGGCGGCGATCGGGAAGAGCCTCTCATGCCACTGGCGGGCGGAGATCATGTCGCCTTCGAGCGCTGCATCGACCAATGTCGTCAATTCGCGCGGCATGAGATTGCCCAGCACGCTGACGACGCCCACCGCGCCCACGCTCATGAGCGGAAGTGTCAGTGTGTCGTCACCCGCCATGATCGTGATGTCGCTCGCGGCCGCCAGACGGCTCGCGCCATCTACATTGCCGGTGGCATGTTTCACGGCCTGAATGTTCGAATGAGCCTCGTGCAGGCGGGCGATGGTCTCGACGCTGATTTCGACGCCGGTGCGGCCGGGTATGTTGTAAAGCATGATCGGCACATCGACGCGCGACGCGACGGCCGAGAAATGCTCGTACAGGCCCGTCTGGCTCGGCTTGTTGTAATAGGGTGACACAAGCATGACGCCATCCGCGCCGGCCTTCACGGCGCTCTGCGTCAGCTTGATCGTTTTCCGGGTGCAGTTGGTTCCCGTTCCGGCGACGACGGGAACGCGGCCGCGCGTCTGCTTCGCCACGGCCGCGACAATGGCGGCATGCTCTTCATCGTCGAGCGTCGGCGATTCGCCGGTCGTGCCGCAGGGCACCAGGCCGTGAACGCCGCCGTCGATGATATACTCGACCAAATCGCCCAGTGCGGCGAAGTCGACATGACCGTCTCGAAACGGCGTGACCAATGCTACGAAACATCCTCGGAACATGACCTACTCCTTTGGTCCAAAACGCAGCAGCAGTGCATTCATTTCGCGAACCGCTTCCTGCAGTCCCACGAAGAACGCCCGCGCCATGATGCTATGGCCAATGTTGAATTCGGAAAAGCCGCGAATCGCCGCGACCGGGCCGACATTGCGATAGGTCAGGCCGTGGCCGCCATGCACTTCGAGTCCGCAATCCCGCGCGATCGCCACACCACTCCGCAGTTTTTCCAGGGCCGCATCGCGGGCGGCGTGCGTGTCGGCATGGGCATAGCCGCCGGTCCACAATTCGACCACCTGAAACCCGAGTTCGGCCGATTTCTGAATGTGGTCTTGCAAGGGCTCGATAAACGCACTGCACGCAATTCCAGCCTCGCGCAGCCGCTTTACCGCCCGGCCGACGCGATCGGCATGTCGGATTACGTCGAGGCCGCCTTCGGTGGTCACTTCTTCGCGCCGTTCGGGCACGAGGCAGCATTGATCCGGTTTGTTCGCGAGGGCGATGTTGACGATCTCGTCCGCGATCGACATCTCCATGTTTAATTTCACATTGACCACACCGCGAAGCAGCGGCACGTCGCGATCGATGATGTGCCGTCGATCCTCGCGCAGGTGAAAGGTAATGCAGGCCGCGCCGCCGAGCTGCGCCTCGACGGCCGCCCAGACCGGGTCCGGCTCATCGGTTCGCCGGGCCTGACGCACCGTGGCGATGTGATCGATATTGACGCCGAGTGTGGGCATGAGAATTCAAAACCTGCCGTTGCTATGATGGTTCAAATGCAACAATCTACCGGATATAGCGTCCACCTGACGTGTGGCACCGGCCATTGGCCGGTGCCACACGTCAGGTGGCGAGCTCTACGCCGTTTTGGAATTCATCGGGGCCGCGGTGTGAATTCCAATGCCGACGCCCATTCAGACTTGCATCAGCACACCCTTCCTGATTATAGATGACGGGATAACAGGGCGAAAGCACGGATGACCATGCAAATGCTCCAGCAATACCTCGAGATTCCCGTGGGTCGCGAGCGCCTCGCGGCCTCTTTGCACGTGCCGCCGCCGGGTCGGTTATTGGCCGCCTCGCCGGTGGTGGTGTGCGTGCATGGCCTGACCGGCACGCGGGTCGGTTCCTGCTGCCGATCGGTGACGCTGGCCCGCCGCCTAGTCGAGATGAACATCGCCTGCCTTCGATTCGATTTTCGCGGTTGCGGCGAAAGCGAGGACGATTTCAGGACGTGACGCCGGTGAGATTGGCAGAAAGTTTGCAAGCGGCCGTCGGATCGCTCGATCATGCTCCCCGGTTGCGACCCGACGCGCATTGCCATTGTCGCCAGCAGCTATGGGGCCTATACGACGGCGCTGGCCATCGACGCGCTGCCTTCGATTCGGGCCTTCGTTTTCTGGGCGCCGGTGTCCCATCCACAGAAACTGGTCGATCGCGACATGACGCCGGCCGCCTGGCAGTTTATTGAGAAGACCGGCTGGATCGAACACTTCGGCCAGCGCATGGGCCGCGGCTTCATCGACGGCCTTCCGGATTTTGACGCGCCCGCGAAGCTGGCCACGCTGCCGCGGCCGCTGCTTGTTCTGCATGGCAAGGGCGACAAGCATGTGCCCATCGAGCAGGGCCGGGCCTATCTTGAGGCCATGAAGGGGATCGACGGCAATTCGCAGTTGATCGAGCTGGAGACGGAAGATCACGGCATGCGCTCGGTGGCGATGAACGACCGTCTGGTGGAGGAATCGGCGAAGTGGTGCCGGCGGTTTTTGCATCCGGAGGCGAAGGCGTAATTACATCCAAAGTGTTGGGAGGACTTGCTGTGCCGATTCTCCGGCATCTTCCAATTTTCGAGCGAGCGTCAGTCTTTCTTCGAGTAGTTCTCTCACGCGGTCTTCGTTTGCATTAGGGTTTTCTTTTCGGATAATCTTCTTAACGCGTTTGCAGGCGATATCGAACAATCGCGGACCCAGAAGCAGCTTTTCTTCCGGCGACTGTAATCGAGCTAATCGCACGCGCTTGGCATATTCTTCGGGACTCCATTCGGAAGGTGGACGATCGGTGATTCTATGACGATTCACTGATGTGTCCTTTCACGCTTTGTTTTCGTTAATTGTATCATCGCTTTGATGGTGTAACGCTCCCATGCCTTTTGCCTCCAAATGCTCGTAGTCCATGTGTTCTTTGATCGGAGCAATCAGGACGCCATCGGCCTTTTCGCGAAACTGCTCAGTAAGCATGCCTGTTATGGCGGCAACTTTCTCATTCCATTCGCGTAGATTCGCAAGCAAGCGTTGAGTATCACGCGACTCCCAATATTCGCCATCATCCCGAACAACCACTTCAATTCCCAAATCCCGTGCCGCGTCCATTAGGGCGACTAATCCCTTATGAACGCGAAGGAAATTCGATTCACCACCATGTCGCGGCGATCCGGCGTACTGCGTTTTGCAGCATTTTTGCCACGTGTAAGAGTCGCCAAGGCTTGTCTCGATTTCAACTTCACCTGTCTTATCGCGGAATCTATGTATGGCTGGATGGGAAGCCAATCCAATGAGTGCTGTTTCGGTGCCGTTATTATTGATGCCAAAACAAACAACATTCTCGGAAGGTACTCCGACAAAACGATCCATGCCGGTTAAGTCCGGCCGCTCCAGATAGTGAATTCCCCAGAGTCTGATCCAGTCAATTGATTCGCTGGTGTGTGACGAATTACTGGCATTGCATTCCATGCCGATCTCTCGAATCTCATGCACGGAATCGAATTTCATTTTTCCAGCGACGCTGTGGAGTTGATGAACAAGCCCGCGCGCCCTTGCCGCGTCGGCCTTTACTTTGAATTCATATGAGATGCACAATCCCATGACTCTCTCTTCGATGCCTGGCAGGTCAAAGTTGAAATCTTTCCAGAGTCTCCATCAACTTCCCATCGCGCTTCAATACCCGATCCCCAAATCTTACCAAATCCCTGTGCGGCAAGGCAGCCGGGCGAATCGAAAGAATCTGCTCAACGCATTCGCGCTCATGCCCCGGGCCCATCCATTCCGCCAGACAAAGCAGCGCGGCCGCCGGCGATCGGCTGATGCCTGCAAAACACTGACACAATAGAGTCCCGCGAATATGCCGAATTTTGCGAGCGAATTCAATAATGGCGATCGCATGCGATTCGTTGGGCGGATCAATCGTCAACCCAATCGCCGCCGCCTCACGCCGCCGTTGATGCATCCTCGCCGCGGCCAACGGGTCGTTCTCGTCTGGAACGTCGGCATCATCGAATCGCAGGATGATGGAATGTTCGATTCCGCTTGTATCCACTGGGTATTCACGCTGGCCGTGGATCGAAATGACCGCGCCGATTTGTTCTGCGTCGGTTCTTCGCAGGAACATGGCAGCTTCTGAATAGCCAAGCACAAGAAGAGACGGATGATCTGCCATTTGTGTGACCCAACATTGGGCCTCGAAAAGCCATGCTTTTGACCGATTTAACCGGCTTCCGTCATTCTTGCGTTATTTTGGCATGAAAGCGGAATCGGTCTAAGACCCAAAACCAGCATTACAGTAAATGAATTGCGATTCGTTCGTGAAATTGACTCATTACTTGTTTGACAACGCGGCGACACAAGAGCCTGCTTACAAAACGGTACCATTTTCGCATCTCTTGATGACGGCCGGTTCGAATGGACTCCTCAATCCACTTCAAGTCAAAGCCGCTCCACTCACCGGCCGTCGAATGAAGATTTCGGTAGAGCAGCGGAGCCAATTCGGTTTCCAAAATGGCTTCCAGTTCCTCGCCTGTAAAACCGGTCCCGCGAAGCTGCTCCGCGATTTGGCGATTCTGGGCGTCGTCGAATTCCGTATCCAGAAACAGCGACGACAGGCCCTCCCACGCGATCCGCCGTGTCACGAGTTCCTGTTCGGAAAATACCATCGGCCTTATCCGTTTTTTGCGCCGATCTGCACATACTTCTCCTGCACCCGCATCGCCTCCTCCGCATCCGTCACATTATCCGTATGACAATCATGCTTCTTCCCCCGATGCGCCAGCAGCACAACCTGCTCCTGCGTCAGCCCCGGACTCTTCACGCTCTTCTTCACCGGCTGAAAATTTTCATCCTTGCCGCTGGCGAACTCCTGAATCTCCTTGCTGATCCGCATGCTGCACCAGTCGTGCCCGCACATCGCGCAAAAATCCGTATCGACATCCAAATCCTCGTCGTGCAGCGCCCGCGCCGTCTCGCCGTCGAACGCAATCTCAAACTGCTTCGGCCAGTTCAGCCGCCCGCGCCTTGGACATGTCGTCATCCCACTGCCTCGCGCCGGGAATGTTGCGTGCCACGTCGCCGGCATGGGCGGCGATTTTGTAAACGATGCAGCCGTCCTTCACGTCCTGCGCTTTTGGCAGACCGACATGCTCCTTCTGTGTGACATAGCAGAGCATGGCCGCTCCCGCCCGCGCCGCTTCGGTCGCGCCGATGCAACTGGTGATGTGGTCGTAGCCAGGGAAGACATCGGTCACGAGCGGGCCGAGCACATAGAACGGCGCGTCGTCGCACACCCGCTGCTGCACCTGCATGTTCCACGCAATCTCGTGAATCGGCACATGGCCCGGCCCCTCGACCATCACCTGCACGCCGGCCTCCCGCGCCCGCTGTGTGAGTTCGCCCAGCACTTCCAGCTCCGCAATCTGTGCCGCATCCCCGGCATCGCGCAAGCACCCCGGCCGCACGCCATCACCCAGCGAATAGGTCACGTCATACTCCCGCATAATCGCGCTGATCTCGTCGAACAACTCGTACATCGGGTTCTGCTTGTTATGCACGATCATCCACTTCGCCAAGAGCGACCCGCCGCGCGAAACAAGGCCGGTGATGCGGTTCTTGATGAGGTGCAGATTCTCTTTCAGCACGCCGGCATGAATCGTGAAATAATCGACGCCCTGTTTCGCCTGATGTTCGACCACCTTCAGAATGGTGTCGTAATCGAGGTCCTCGATGCTCTTGCCGATGATCATGCTGTAAATCGGCACGGTGCCAATGGGAATCGTGCTGTGGTCGATGATCGCCTGCCGGCACTCGTCCAGCTTGCCGCCGGTCGAAAGATCCATCAGCGTATCCGCGCCATACTTCTGCGCCCACATCAGCTTGTCGACCTCTTCCTTCGTCGTGCTGCTGACCGGCGATGCCCCGATGTTGGCATTGATCTTCGTCGTCACCATGCGGCCGATACCCATCGGGTCGAGCCGCTTTGCAGTCACCTGACCGCGCAGCACGGCCGGATCGTTGATCACCGCCCATCGCTGGTTCACCGTCTGATTGACCCACAGCCGCGCATCGTCGCGATGCCCCGGATGGCCGGTCATCGTGGCCAGATGCTCGACATCGACAACCTGATGCGACGTGCCGTTGTGGCCGACGGATCGCATCCGGGCCTCAGCGCCGCCGCTGCCGGCCAGATGCCGCACGTTGGCGGGAATGACCAGTCGTCCGCGGGCGACCTCATCGCGAATGAAGTCGGGGGTGACATTCTCGCGTTGGGCGACGCGGACCATTTCGGGGGTGATAATGCCCTTGCGGGCGGCTTGTAGCTGTGTCATGAATCTTCTCCTGAGGCCGTCGTGCACTTGATGACCTCGCCACGCAGCGACGGCACATCCACGGTCGCTGTATTCCAAACGATCTGCCAATCAATGCTGAAATAACGATGAACGGCAATATTTCTAAATGCAACGACATCCCGCCACGGGACTGTTGTGTTTTTCTGTTTGAATTCGTCGCTCAGCCTGGCCGCGGCTTCGCCGATTATTGTCAACTTTTGAAGTACCGCGCTTCGGAGTAAATCGTCATCAACGACGTCTCCGGCTTGACGCGATCCTAGAAAGCAGGCAATCGCGTCTGCCGCAAGGATGATATCTTTCAGATACAGGTCATCACGCCGCAAACAACACCTCGGCTTCTTTCAACACCTGGTCGCGAATTCCAGGGTTTAACCCTCGTGTTGTGACCAGATCGACCTTGCGATGAAATAGGTCTTCCAAAGAACGGGCAAACTGAGATATGATAATGAACCCAATGACTGCAGTTGGTTCAAATTCCACCAGAATGTCAACATCGCTGTCAGGTCGCGACTCGCCGCGGGCAACTGAACCAAACAGCGAAAGCCGCCGCACATGAAATCGCTTGCAAAGTTCCGATAGAGCGCCCATTGCAGGTTTCGGGACTGTCATATTGCCCACCTCAAGCGATGAATTCGGAGCATGCACGTCGCCTGGCTGCCCCACCTGCATCCATCTTTGTCACTGGTGATTTCAGGATACTGAGATACTCCACCCAAGGCCCGACGGCCTCCGCATACTGCGTCGCCATGCACTTGGCGATCTGCGAAATGTGGTTCAGATCGTGCGCCACCCAGGTCGCCAGCAGATTTTCCAGCACCACCTCGCCCAACGCCGGATGCATGCCGCGCTTCGACAACAACTCTGGCGTGATCCTGGCCGCCCGAAGTGCCGCGATGCTGGCAATACGGTGTTTCTCGAATTCATCCAGCAATTGATCCAGCGACTTGCCCCGGCTTTCCTCGAACTGCGCATACCGGTCATACTTGTCGAATGGCCGCGCGGTACCCTTCTCCAGAATAATCCGCATCCGCGTGATCCAATCCTCACGCTCACCGTAAATCAGGTGGCCGATGACGTCGTAAGGGCTGAATGTGTCCTCGCCGTAATTTGTGTGCGTCCAATGCTCGCCGAGACCCGCCAACATCGCCCGCAGAACGGCCGGCGTCCGCGAGAGAACTTCAATTGATTTTTCGATGTCGTACGTCATCCGCAAGCCCTCAAGGCACGGGAGCTATTCTCCGACGGGCAATTGTCAATTGCGATTGGATACGGATGGAATTGGGACATGCTCGCTTCCCTCCGCACCTCGCTTCGCTTGCGCGAAATTCAGTGATCAGGTTCCAAGGGTCCCGGCTCGATGGCCGTTTCTCAGCCCAATAGGGCGCCCCTAGCGATACGGATGAATGCTAGTCTTGATGCACGAGTTTCGCAATCGCAATGTCAAATCAGAACCGGCTCGGTATCATCAAACTCCGGCTCATACGCCAGTTCCGGGGGGCCGGAAACATTTGATTCCGGAATTAGGAATCGCGCGTCCTCCGTCTCAATCCGGCTCCAATTCGCCGGGTCTTCAAAATCGGGCACATTCGAAAATGCGATGCGCGTCGGTGCGCTGTCCAGCACTTCGTGCATTGTGCCGATATGCACCGCGTCGCGGCCATACTTCGCGTTGATCCGGTCCATCATCCGCGACAGCTCCACCCGCTGCTGCTCCCCGGTGAAGAGCGGCTGCGTCGCCTCCTGCTCCAATTTCAGCTTGCTGAGCACCAGACCGACTTTCATCGGCCGTCGCATCGTGGGGCGATCCTTCCAGAGCGAGATGAACGCCTCCATCATCGTGCTGGTGTCGAAACAGTCGCTCAGGTTCGTCCACGCCTGCCACGTCGGACTCTCACGAAACGTAACATACACATCCAGTCGCCCCGCGCAATATCCAAGCCGCCGCATTCGCGCAGCCGCCTTGCACAGCAATCGCACGAGCACGCTCTGCACGCCCGCCTCGTTTCGCAATTCGGGCGGTAAACATGCGAATGGCCCACGGTTCGCCGATGCGTTGGCAAATCGGGCATGTCATGGCCGTGAAGGGCCATCCAGAATCGCCCGCCGAGAATGCCACCCCACTGACTCTCCAGTTCGTCCGCGGACATAGCACAGAGTTGTCGCACGCTGGTGAGACCGCGGCTTTCCAAACGCCGGTGCATGCGCGGGCCGATGCCGGGGAAATCGGTGAGCTTGAGATCGAAGAGCTTGTGCGGCAGTTCCTCGCGCAGGATGGTGGTCAGCCCGTCGGGCTTCTTCATGTCCGCCGCGACCTTCGCAAGAAAAATGTTGGGGCCGAGACCGACGGAGCAGGTCGTATATTCGCCGACGCGCCGGCGAATGGCCTCTTTTACCTCCCGCGCCTTTTGCACGGCCGCGTCAAACGGCATGTGCGCGTACGACAGTTTGCACGAGAGTTCGTCGATCGAATGAACGTGATGAACCGGCAAACATGTCTCAACCGCCGCCACCATCGCCTGATGCACGCGCACGTACATCTCATGCCGCGCTTCGACGAAAACCATGCCTGGGCACATCCGCCGCGCCTCCGCGACGATGGTCCCCGTCTTCACGCCGAACTTCCGAGCCTCGTAACTCGCGGCGATGCAGCATGTCGTATCGGCCCGAACCGGCACCACACCCACCGGCCGGCCGCGCAGCCTTGGATTGAATTGCTGCTCCACCGACGCAAAGAACGCGTTCATGTCGACGAACATGAATTTCAGCGACATGTTGGTCTCCCGTGAGAAGATCGGCTCTTCGGCGAGTATACCAAAACATAAACCAAACAACAAGGAGGCTCTGTTTGGAGGTACTGGTCAAGTTTAATGTGGCACAGCCGCCCCCGGCTGTGGAATTTAATCAGACTTTACCAGTACCTGCTTGGAATCGGGCTACTTTTCTTGCGGCGGGTTTTGACTTGCATCCACGATGAAGACCTTTGCTCCCGTTACGCTCACCGCCGAATGAGGATCGATGCCGTCTCCCACCATGAAGCTGCCGCCGGCAGGGACATCGATCGCACGGCCGTCCTTGAGCCGCATCGTGAGCGTACCTTCCAACACATGCACGACATGGCCAAGATCGCACCAATGGTCGGATTCGTAACCGAGGGAATAGACCACACGACGCAATCGAATGCCGCCCCGCGTGAATGTTTGCATGGTTGCATGACCGGTTCGGCCGGGCATTTTGATTTCGGGCATGTTCTGCCAACGAATTTCGGAAAACGGAATGCCTGCGAATTCGATCATCGAATTAATTTCCGTCACACGGCGCCGGGGCGGCCCACCAGCAAGTAGATCGGCCAATGCACGGTTTGCGGCGTCTCTGGATTGCCCCACGCCGCGGCCAGTTCGTCGCCAAGGTCGTCGAGAGGATCGTAGCCCTTTGCATTCATGAATCGCTGCGTGCCGGACCATGAATGGAGATAGCCGACGAATTGTGCCAGTGTCCATTTCTCATAACATTCAAATTGCGAATTGTAATCGCGCACGGTTGAGGCGACGCCGTCACGATGAACGGCTGCCGATTCATTTATCATCGTGCGGTGCTGATGTTGTTCGGAAGTTTCGTTTGCGCGAACCGCGGCGACCGGCTCAAAGGGAAACGGAATCGTCTGAAATTTCTCGTCGATCCACTTTCGCCCGGCCGCCCAGTAGGGATCGGTGATTTGATAGAGTCGATCCACGACAACGTCGACGGCCGGCGTGACATAGTTCATGCCATAACACCACGCCGCGATCACGCCCCCTGGTTTCAAGACTCTGCGGACATTGGCATAAAACTCGTCAAATTTGAACCAATGCAAAGCCTGAGCCACTGTCACCAAATCGACACTTGCGTCGGCCAACCCGATGTCCGGCCCGGCTGCTTCCGCCGTCGCCACATGATACAAAACACGCGTATGCGGTGTGGCATGCGAAAGCTGAGCTTCGCTGCCATCGGTGGCAATGACGCGGTCGAAGTGATTCGCGAGTCCGATCGCCGCCTGGCCGTTGCCGGTGCCGACATCCCATGCGAGTCGATGCTCGGTCACCAATCCCGACAAATACTCGAACAGCGCCGCGGGATACATCGGCCTGTACTGGGCATAGCAGGCGGCGTGCTTTGAGAATAAGTCCTGAAAGGAGTGCATGAATGAACACATCAAGCTTGCGGTTTTACAAATCACAGAAGAATGCGCTGTAACTTTGCAATCTTAGGCGTGGCCGTCGTAATCCGCTAATGGAATTTGGAAACCGTTGTTGCAACAAAAACTGATCGAAATGGACTGAGTTGCGGGTTACGTTGCAATCATGGTCGAATAATCTTAACACTCAATGCGTTCGCGGAGTCGGCCCATGCGTGTTTCGAGATACATCATGGCCTGCATAAGCGCATCGACCACGGCCATTGCGGGGGTGTTGCCGGTGAGGTCGCAACGAAGCCACGCGCCGCAGAATTCACGCATGCAACGTTCGATGAGGTGGACCGATTCGAATTCGATCGCATCCGGCGGGGACTCGTCGCCGACCAGCGCTTCCCGCCTGATTCGAAGGAACCGTTCAACCGAACGCGATACGCGCCCGGCGCAGTCGTCGGCCGCGTCATCGCGCCCGGCCTCCATGATGCTGCTGAGAATGCCCTTCACCTGCACCACGCGGCATCGCCCCATTGTACTGACGGTTTCGATTTCGCTGAGGATGTCGCGTCGCGATTCGTCGCAGGCATCAATGGCCTTTTGCAAGAGTTTGATGCGATTGAGGATGGCGCCGCGATCGAACTCTTCGCATGGAATTTCAGATGCCGCCGGCTCGACACTTGGCATCGGCGGCGGAGCCGGAGCGCGAATACCCGGTTCGACGGCTGTGGAGCGGCGCTTGAGACGGTCGCGCTGCAAGGCCGCAAGCTCTTTCTCAAGTTTGGCGACTTCGGATTGCAGGCTGTTGATGGCGCGCGTCGCGGCGGCATACTTCTTGCGCGCTTCGTTCATCGTGGCGTGGAGTTCGCGAATGCGCGTTTCGCGACCGGCTTTCGGGCGACCGAATCGGCCGAAGACGCCACCGCGCTGGGTATCGTCGATTTCGCGCTGTAGCGCAGTCAGTTGTAGAGCCATGGCCTGCAGGCGACATTCTTCCTCAACAAGTTTTCGCCTGCGTGCGGCGATTTCGGCGCGCAGGCGATCTGCTTCCGGCCCCAAGCCGGTCGGCTGCGCAGTGGAAATGTTCTGGTCATGCATCATTCAACAAAACGCCGCAATGGACCGATAACGACGAGCGCGCAATTCTGCCTTCTCTTCGGTCCACAATTCGGAGAGGTTTATTCAAATGTGAGGCGATGGCCGGGATATGCAGCAATCGGCTGCCTATGTCCTTAATTCCGAGAGAAAAATGAGAGTGAAATGACTGTGGCTTGTCAATCCCGAGTCGCCGGCACCGTTGCATAGGCCTCTGCACTTGCGGCGGCGTCCGACCCACTGTTCAGCGGCCAGATGTGAAAAAGGCCGGCGTCGTTAAGTCGATTGTCGGTATGTCGGATGCGCCAGATTCCGCGTATGCCCTCGACATGGGCATCGCCGTCATAATCGACGCCATGCCGCCCCAGATAGGCCTTGTGTAGCGTGCATGCCCCGGTCTCGTGGTTGTAGCTGCCGGACAGAACAAAATCTCCGACCAGGTCGCGCCCATCGCCAAACAGTTTGCCGCCGCCGAAAGTCAGGTCGAGTTCCATTTTTCCGAGACGACCGGTCTGTTCCCAATACCCGACCCATCGGCCGGAGGGGAACCGGTCATCGGTTTCGCGTAGATTTTCATTTTCCTAGGGCGCGACATAACATGTCTCACGGGGCGATCGGGAAAACCGGTCCATCCAATATTTCAGTATAGCAGTTGGCGATGGAGAAATGGAAGAAGGCCGGCGGCCGTCGGACGCCGGCCTTCTCGCTAATTCAAATTCACCGATAGGAACCAATCGCGGTCGTCAATTCGGTGCCCTCTTCTACTGTCGAACCATTCGTTTCGATCGGCGGCGAACCAGCCCCAATCCTGCCGCCATCATCGGCGCAAATGACAATCCGCCGTAACCGCAGAGCGCCGTGCCCAGCGCGTCGCAGGAATCGCCCAATCCATCGTAGTCCATGTCGGCCTGCGACGGATTCGGGGTCGTCGGACAGTTGTCGATGTCGTCGCAGAATCCATCGCCGTCGGTGTCGCCCGAGGCGTTATTGCCCTGGCACAGGTCCACGTTGTCGCACACGCCGTCGGCGTCCGCGTCGGCCGCACAGGGTGCCGGGGGCGGCGCTTGGGCCGGTTCGCCATCGACGAGGATCACAAAGCGATAGTCATCGTCGAAGGCAGCGCCATTGATGATGCGCAAGTAATAGGTTCCCGTCGCGGCGGCCATCGCCGTACCGGCGGCATTGCCCTCATTCGACGAGATGTTATCGCCGGTCGCAAGGATGGTGACACCATCGCTGTCGATAATCTGCAAACCGGTGTCCGTGTTCACGCCGTCATCGTCCGGATCGTCGTCGCAGATTACAACGATGGCTTGCCCGGCCAGTGCCTCAAACGCAAAGACATCCACATCGATGCCGCTCACCGTGCCGGTGACCATCGGCCCCGAAATGAACTCCGCCTGGCCGACCGAATCGTTGGGCTCAACCTCGGCGATCGCATCGGCCGGATCGACCATCGAATAATAAAGCACATACGGCGTAATGACGGCGGCACCGGACGACTCGGCTGTCACAAGATACTGATTACCCGCCACGGTTACGGCCCTGCCGGCAATGACGGATGAGTGGCCGGGCCCACTGCCGGTGTCAAAGTCGGTGACGGCCAAAGCGTTGTCGATGGTCCACAGCGTGATGTCGTCGCTCGCCGACGAACCCTGGGAATCAGCGAATGCAAAGACAAGATGACCTGCTACGGCGCCCGGCGCCGTGTACCAGTCGATGTCGCCCACCACCCCGATGTTGCTTACATAGGGATTACCCGGCGAGAGCGGAGATGCGGTGGCGAAGCCGTTGTTGGGTTCGGCCTCGATGATTAACGCGGCCCCGGCCCATGAAGCATGGACGGCCAACGCGATCGCCATGCACGGAACCAGAAACCGACATAGGTTTCCCGACGTTTGATTTGCCGATGGGTTGTACTTCATCATGGTCAGTTCTCCCTTTTGCGAGGAAGGACCTATCCCTCTGATGCGATTGGAAACCGATGCCGTGAAAATCGGTGCTCGAAGGAGCCGGCGAGCCGGTGACGCTCGCACGCATGGGTTGATTTCCGTTGGCATCTGCATCACTCGGCTGTTCATGGAGCGGAGAGGTAGGCAAACGGCGTGCCATCGGGCGAAAACCGTCGCCGGATTGCGTTCATTCGATGGAAAACGGCGGTGGGGCGGGGGAACTGGGAAGAATTGCGCGATTGGCATTTCATGCCGCAACCCAGAGCCCAAACATCCCCGCACCACAATTTTCTGCTCGGAAAAGTAGCCGTTTTGCCGTGCTTTCGCGTCGGCGTTCGAATCGCGGTTGATTCCGATGGGCATTCAGATTGAAAGTGCCTGAATAATGGCACCTATTAATGTGTAGTCTGCCGCCGGCGTTGGACCAATTGTGCTGTTTTGACTCGCCTTCGATCCGGATGCTGAAGTTTACACCCAGGCATGAACGCAACACGCCGCTCCGGGGACGGTCGCCGGGTTGTATGTGAAGCCATAGCCGCTGCGAGTTGCCCGCTTGGGCAATCTGCTTTTCCGAGGTTATACTTCGTGCCAATTGCGGGACTCGTGATGGCGGTCGATCAATTCTGGCCGCAGAGGTCCGCAGACAGGAGTTTACAACCATGATGAAGCTACGACTTTTTACACCCGGTCCCACAATGGTCAGCCCAGAAGCCCTGCTCGAGATGGCCTATCCCCTCGATCACCATCGCACGCCCGGCTTCAAGGAAATGTTCAAGGAGAGCACCGAATTGCTCTCCTATGTGTTTCAGACCAAGGCCCTGCCCCTGGTTCTTACCGGCAGCGGGACGGCCGCGATGGAAGGCGCAATCGTCGGCTGCTGCAAGCCGGACACGAAGACGCTGGTGTGTCACTCCGGCAAGTTCGGCGAGCGATGGGTCAAGATTCTGAAGCGGTTCAAGCTGCCGCATGTGGAGCTGACGCGCGAGTATGGCCACGGCATCAAGGCCGAGGCGGTCGCGGACATGTTCAAGAAGAACCCGGACATCAAGGCCGTCATCTTTGTGCACAGCGAGACGAGCACCTGCGCGCTCTCCGATGCACAGGGCATCGCGAAGATTGCGCGGGAGAAGGGCGCGCTGACGATCGTCGACGGCATCACGTCGATCGGCACGCTGCCGTTCAAGATGGACGAGTGGGGCATCGATGTGGCGGTGACGGGCTCGCAGAAGGCGCTGATGCTGCCGCCGGGGCTGGGGTTCGCGGCGGTGAGCGACCGGGCTTGGGAAGTGATTGAGTCGCACGAGGCGCCGTGCTTTTACAACGATTTTAAGGCGTATCGCAAGAGCCAGAAGGAAGGCGACGTGCCGTGGACGCCGAACAATCAGTTGGTGAAGGGGCTGCGGCACACGCTGCGGCAGATCAAGGCCGAAACGATGGAAGCGATCTGGGCGCGGTCGGCGCTGATGGCGAAGGGCACGCGTGCCGCGTGCAAGGCACTCGGCCTGTCGATCTACGCGGCCGATCCGGTCGACAGCGTGACGGGCATCAACGTGCCGGCCGGTGTGGCGGATGATGCGTGGCGCAAGACGATGCGTAGCAAGTATGGCATCCATGTGGCATCGGGGCAGGGGGAGCTCAAAGGGAAGATGATTCGCGTGAATCACATGGGGTATGTGGATGCGGTGGATACGGTTGGCCTGATTGCGGCGATGGAGTGGACGCTGGCGGAGCAGGGGTATAAGTTTGAGATGGGGGCGGGGACGGCGGCGTTTATTCGCGTGGTATCGGAAGGGAAGTGAGAGCGGCAGGCGCATGCGAATGTAGAATTGAGAATGCAGAATGTAGAGTTGCCGGAATAGGAGGCAACTCCGTTTAGCCCTGCCGCGCAGCGGCAGGGTGACGGCGGCATGGCGTTGACATTCGTTGTGACAATGAAGCGCGAGAGAGGTGTTGAACGGTGATGGCCGGAGAACCGTTGCAAGAGGCTAGTGTCGTTTCGGGATACGACCCGTCATGGCTTGCCAATCGCATCTGGCTGATCGAGCGCCCCAAGGCACCAGGATTGCCTTTGCGCGTGGTGAATCCGTTTCTGGCCTTTCTTCCGCTGGTACTCTTATGGTACTGCCTGGGAATTTTTTTGAACCAGCGGAAACTCGACGGCACGATTGCCATGATTACTGCAATGCTTGTCGTTGCAGTGCTTTTCGTCATTTACGCGCTAAGACAAAACAACAAGGGTAAGCAACGGTACGAGTGCGTAAAAGATGCCGCACGTGAGGCACCAGTCGGCGCACGCATGATTGCAATTGGAAATCGAGATGACATCGGCCCGATCGGCGAACTGGTAAATCGTCCATTTGAGCCAATTATTGTACTCCGTACGTTTTCAGTTCTTCACTTCAACCTCGTACTGTTTACCGTGATAGCGATTAATTTTGCAGCGGCTTTCCTGGACTCTGTTCCACCCATTCTAAAAGGAGGCGGGATCCTCGCTTTCGCTTTGGGTTTTGGGGCTGGGCAATTAGCGGCTTTGCTTCGACCTATGTACTTTCGTGTGGTTCCTGGGCGGCTCGACATTTTGAAGTTTGATGGAGTGCGTAAGAAGCCGCTGTCGATTCAAAGAATCAATCTCAGAAATGCAATTATTCATGCCAACTTCGGCTTTCGAACAGTCGAGATCTCAAACCCATTGGTTGAAAAGAAAAAGCTCGTATTAATTCACGTTTCGGAACCCCACCGCTTCGTCCAAGGCCTCTTCCAAGCCGCCATCTGCACCACCCCCGCTCCGCCCTTGCCCGATGACGAACTTCTTGGTTAGTTGGTTTGATTTGTTGTTGTGGCTTTTCCTCCATGCTTCCTGCCCAGTTGGGGCTGGGCAAAAACGGGGGAGTGTGGTTTGCGTATCGCGCCGGCCCTTCCGATAAGCCCGAGCTGTCCCGTCGCCGATCAGAACTTTCTCTGTACAATGCCCGCGCAATAATCAACCCGTAAGCCGATTGAGTTGAATCCAATGAACCGCTCTCTAGCCAAGCTCTGCCTGCCCCTGCTTCGAGGATATATCCGTCGGTTTCCCGATTCGAAGGGCATCTGGCGGCTGCGGCGTTTCCTGCAGGGAAGCGTAATTCCCAGCCTGCCGCCCGAAACCCGCGCTTCCGTCGTCACCTCCGATGGCCGGACATTTGAGGAGAACATTCACGAACCCTGGTTCTTTCTGCTGATGGCCACAAGTCGGCGCGATCCGGCGGAGACGGCGCTGTTGAAGAACCTTCTTAAGACGGGCGATTGTGTCATCGACATCGGGGCGAATTACGGATGGTATTCGACTTGGATGGCGAAGCTGGTCGGGCCGAATGGCGCCGTGCATGCGTTTGAGCCGACGCCGCCAACGATGGAATTGCTGCGGCGGAATTGTGATGCGAATGAAGTTTCGGGCTTGATCGCGTTCAACCGCGTGGGGCTCTCTAACGCGCCGGGGAAAGCGACGATTCACGTGCCGGCGCAGCATGGCGGTGCTTCGCTCAAACCTTATTTCAACGCCCCGACCACGCCGTATGAGATCGAATTGATCACGCTCGATTCATACGTCGAAAAGAAGCGGCTGGGCGATGTGGCTCTCATCAAGATCGATGTCGAAGGCAGCGAGTTGCCGGCCATGAAGGGGGCGACAAAGTTGCTTTCTGCGCCGAATCCGCCGCTCTGGATGCTCGAGATATCGCGGAATGCTTCGCGGGAATTCGGCTATACACCCGAGGAGATGCTGGCATACCTGGCACAATACGGCTACCAATTCTGCCTGATCCTCGAAAAACCGCGCGGCCGTCTCGCCCGCCTGAGCGATCTGTCGAATTGCCGGGATGCGGACAATGTACTCTGTTATCATCCCTCATCGAAAGACCGCGTTGAGAAGTTGACCGTGACAAAATGACGTCGATTGACGCAGCGAGTAACGGTGATTTTGAAATTTAGCCCGCCTGACTTGTTCCGATGCACGGCAGTGAGGATGTGTGTGCCTTGAACGACGCAAGAATTTTCCAGATTCGCAATGCCCTGATGGTTTCATTTGCCGTCCTTGGTCTGCTTGTGATGTGGGGAAATGTCGTCGGCGTGACCGGCGCGCTTTCGGTGCTGGTTCACCTGCTACTATTGGTAAATGTTGGCGGTCTGGTCTATTTCATACGCATCACGGGCGTCGACACGCTGATGACAACGCCCCTGGCGATGATTCTCATCGGCCTGATGGCCGTCGCATCGATCGCGCGGTTTATCTATGCGATGTCGTACGGGGATTGAGCTATATTCCGAACGGTCCCCATGTGAACTCAGCAACGAGTGCTTCACGGGAAAGTGTGGAACAGGATTATAGCCTGTTCCACACTTTCCCGTGAGGCGCATGCAACGGCTAAACACCGCCCTTCTTTCTGCGCAGCCGCTACCTGTTATTATCAGCCATCTATAAGTGAATCGTCCTTGTTTCTCTCGACACACCCGGAGGCAGCTTTCATGAGCCGCTGGCAAGATCACCAAGACACCTGAAAAACTCGTCGTCCCCGATCAACCGATCATCCCCTTCATCGAAGGCGACGGCACCGGCCCTGATATCTGGCGATCCAGCGTGCGCGTGTTCGATGCGGCCGTCGCGAAGGCGTATGGCGGCAAGCGGAAGATCTCGTGGAAGGAAGTGTACGCCGGCGAAAAGTCCTACAACATGTTCAAGGAAAAGCTGGGCGAGACGAAGGCCTGGCTTCCCGATGACACGCTCGCGGCATTCACCGAGTATCTCGTCGGCATCAAGGGCCCGTTGACGACGCCGGTCGGCGGCGGCATTCGTTCGTTGAATGTCGCGCTGCGGCAGATTCTCGATTTGTTCGTGTGTCTGCGGCCGGTGCGATATTTCAAGGGTGTGCCCACGCCGGTGAAGCAGCCGGAGCTGGTGGACATGGTCATTTTCCGCGAGAACACGGAAGACATTTATGCGGGCATCGAATATGCCGGCGGCACGCCCGAATCGCAGAAATTGCTCGATTTTCTTTCGACGAATTTCCCCAAGGAGTTCGGCAAGATCCGTTTCGGCACAAAGGAGCGAAACGCCGAATGGGGCAAACAGCTCAGCGCGATAGGCGCGCCGGCCCGCGATCTGCCGGTGCAAGTGGGTATCGGCATCAAGCCGTGCAGCTATCTCGGCACCGAACGGCTGGTTCACAGCGCCATCGGCTTTGCCATCCGCGAAGGGCGTAAAAATGTCACGATTGTCCACAAGGGCAACATCATGAAGTTCACGGAAGGCGCCTTCCGCGACTGGGGCTATCAAGTTGCGAAGCAATTCTACGGCGCAGAGCCGCTCGATGGCGGGCCGTGGCATGTCATTAAGGCGGCCGCCTCGAAGATTCCGGGCCTGAAGCACGACATTGTCATCAAGGATGCCATCGCCGATGCTTTCTTGCAGCAGATTCTCACCCGCCCGGCGGAGTATGACGTCATCGCGACGATGAACCTCAACGGCGATTACATCTCCGATGCCCTCGCGGCCTGCGTCGGCGGCATCGGCATCGCCCCCGGTGCGAACATCAACTGCGTCACCGGCCACGCGATTTTCGAAGCAACGCACGGCACCGCGCCGAAATACGCGAATCTCGACAAGGTGAACCCCGGCAGCGTGATTCTTTCCGGCGAGATGATGCTGCGATACATCGGATGGGCCGAAGCGGCCGACCTGATCGTGAAGGGCGTTGAAGGCGCGATAACGGCGAAGACGGTGACCTACGACTTTGCCCGAATGATGGAAGGTGCGAAGGAAGTGAAGTGCAGCGAGTTTGGCGAGGCGGTGGTGAAGCACATGGGGTGATGCGAAAGTGTTCGCATTCAGACTTTCAATCAACGCCGGGCGTGCGAATAGATCAGAGCCGGGCTGTCCCAGCCCGACGAGATGCCCCCATTCGTCGCCCCGGGACGGGGCGGCTCTGTGTTCCGTTTCTCGTCTAGTCCTTGACCCATAATTAGTATTATGTTAGGTTACCGATAACTCGTGATCAATCGTTCGCCTTCGAGTTTCGCCGGAGCCGAATCATGACCGATTGGCCCATCGCATTTCACATCACCTTCGGAACTTACGGAACTCGTCTGCACGGCGACGACCGCCCCACCGTCGCCCGCCCATTGAATCACTTTGGCGAGCCGTTTGTCGAGCCGAACGAAGCGCGACGACAGGCGATCCGGGGCTTCATGATCGGCGAGCCACTCTATTTATCACGCGAACAACGGATTGAAGTTGAGCGCATGATTCCCGATATTTGCAGTCGCGGAAATGGGGCGTTTCATATCGCCGCCGCGCAGCCGGACCATGTTCACTGCCTGCTCAGCACGGATGCCGACCCGAAAGTGGTCAGGAAGCTGCTGAAACGTTGGCTCGGTGAGCATTTGAGCCAGGGTTGGAGTCTTAACGGACGGCCGCGCTGGTGGGCGGAGGGCGGCAGCGGGAAGTATGTCTGGGATGTAGAGTACTTTAAGAGCGCCTATGAGTACATTGAGCGCCAGAAAGTAACCGCGGAAGCTGATGGCGACTTGAAGGACTCGATCTTTTTACAAATCCCATCATTAATCTCTCGCTCCGAGCCGGGCTGTCCCAGCCCGACAAATCCGCATCGGCATATGCCGATGAGTTAGTAGCCGTGTTTATCTCAGCCCGAAGCACATTCATTCGTCGCCCCGGGACGGGGCGGCTCTGAATGCATCGTCAAGCGAAGTGTGAATCATCGATGACTCTGTTTATCCGTCTGACCAAACGCCCCGGCAAGCTTCCGCTCCTGATTTGCACGCGCCCCGACGGCTCGCAAACCATCGCCGAAATCACCGTCGGTCCACAGCACGACCTCGCCCACTACGCCGTTGAAACGACACTCGGATACAGTCGCGCCTTCTACGGCCTCGTCGCCGGTGGCATGAACATCGAAGAATTCAATGTCGCCGGCGCGGCACAGAAGCTCGACCTTCCTCTCGAAGCTGTCCATACCGAATTCATCGTCGGCCTGTTGCAAACCGAGCTGCTCAACGGACAGCCGTACGCGGATTTCGATTTGGAATTGGCCAAAGCGATGTCGACCGGTCGAAAGGTCGTAGAGCCTTTGGCCCCCTTGGGAAAAGAGCGAATCGCCCGGATTCGCTCGACGCTATCGTCGCTTTGGGAACAATGGCGCGCTCTGCCGTCCGACGGTTCGATGGAATTGGAATTCGCGATTGCAATGCAAGGGGCGTAGCGTCGACCGCAGTCAGCATGTCGCGACTGATTCTACTGACGCTAATCGACAGATAGTTGCTTGCCTGTCACTCGCTCGAATGCTTCGAGGTAGCGCTTGCTCGTCGCTTCAATCACTTCGGGCGGCAATGTCGCGCGGGGTCCGTTTTGTCCCACTTCCCCGCGTCGCACAGCCCCTGCAAGTAATTCCGCACATACTGCTTGTCGTAGCTCTCCTGATCGCGGCCGGGCACATAGTTGTCTGCCGGCCACAGGCGGCTTGAGTCCGGCGTCAACACTTCGTCGATGAGAATCAGCCCATCGTCCGTCATGCCGAATTCGAACTTCGTGTCCGCGAGGATGATGCCGCGCGTTTCCAGATAGGCCGACGCATCGCGGTAAATGCTCAGCCTCAGCTCGCGCAAGCGCGTCATCATTTCGGTGCCGACAATTCGGCACGATTCGTCGAACGAGACATTCTCATCGTGCCCCGTCTCAGCCTTGGTGGCCGGCGTGAAGATCGGCTCCGGCAGCTTATCGCATTGTCGAAGGCCGCGCAGCAATTGAATTCCGCAAATCGAACCGCCCGCCTGATATTCCTTCCAGCCGCTCCCCGCGAGGTAGCCCCGGGCGACGCATTCGATCGGCACCACCTTGGCCTTGCGGCAGATCATCGACCGCCCCCGAAGCACTTCGACGATCGATTCGAACCCCGCCGGTGCGCGGTCTTCCACAACCTCAATAAGATGATGCGTATACTTGCCCGTGAATCGATCAAACCAGAATTTGGACATGCCTGTCAGGACGCGGCCTTTGTGCGGAATCGGATCGGGCAGCACGCAGTCAAACGCGCTGAGCCGATCGGACGCGACGATGAGAAGCCGATCGCCAAGGTCAAACACGTCGCGTACTTTTCCGCGCCGCGCGGGCCTGCCGGGGATGTCAATCGTTCGAATCGCCGCCTGGGAAGCCATTGCGTCAAGCTTCCGTGGCACGCACCGGGCAGTCAAGTCCGCGCCCGGCCGGCCCCGGGATGAAATCCGGTGGAATTTTGTTTTATTCGCGCATAAAACCGATAAACGACTTGACTTGTTACCCCGAAACTATAATCCTGTTGCCGCTTCCGGCGAACCGGCTAACGGGGTCGCCCGGCAAACTGGCGGGAGTCCGGTCTGCGGGTGATCAAATTGCGAGGTCTTTCATGGCTGCCTCACGCAAAACGAAGACGAGTACAAAGGCTTCGGCTTCGGCTGCCAAGAAGTCCTCAAAATCGGCGTCGTCCGGAAAGTCCGCCAAGTCCCCCAGGAAACCCTCCGCCAAGGCAGCGCCGACAAGGCCGCCGGCGGCTAAGAAATCTGCAAAAATGGAAAAAACGAAAAAACCGTCTTCTGCTTCCAAATCCGGGGATACCGCGTCAAAATCCGCCGCAAAGGCGACGAAAACTGTCGCCTCAAAACCACCCAAAGTGGCTATCGATCCCGAATTGCTCAATACAATTCGCGAAGCGCTCGTCACGCAGCGCAATCAACTTCGGTCTGTCATGCACAATACGCAGGCGCAGCTTGCCGAGAAAGAGACGGGCATGGCCGATGTCAGCGATCGTGCGTCGGGCGGCTTCGAAGATGAATTGGCCATGGGGCTCATGCAAATCGAAGCAGCCCAGATCGAGGATATCGAGGCCGCGATCAAGCGAACGGACGATGGCACTTACGGCATCTGCGCCGATTGCAACAAGCTCATTCCGCGAAAGCGACTGGAAGTCTTGCCGTTCGCTCTGCGTTGTCTCGAATGCGAAGGCACTAAGGAACGCCGCGCCAGAATGCAATCGATGCAGGACGATGACGGCGACAGCTCGGCCGATTAGTCTTTTTTCCGAAACAAACTGATCGTGGATTCTGCGCCGGGGTTATGGCCATTGGTCAGTGCGATGGCAGTGGCGGAGATTTTCCCTCATGCCATGTCACATTTTCTTGAGGGTTTGTTTCGCCCCGTTTTCACCGGAAATCTGCAACGAACGCCCGAACATGTTGTATGTCGCGCCATAGGCCCGCTCCGGTTTGCCGGCCTGTTTCAACTTCAGTTTGAATCCGTCAAAGGTGTAGCTTCCGTTCATGACCTGGCCTTCGGCCCCCGGTCGTTTGGCGTAGGCCGTGAATGTATTGTCATCCTTGAACGTGGCGCGGGCGATGTGAAACTGCGAACCCTCGGCCATGGTGCCGCCATCATAGGCGCCGACAATTGAAGAACTGCAGCCCGTTGCAACGGCAGTGACTGCACACCAGAGGCCCAGAAACAGGGTTCTGCGAAGAACGGGAATGAACATCGAATTGCCTCGCAAGTGACTATCAATCCTACAGATACGGCTTTATCACTAAATGACGCTAACCGTCTCCTAAAGGGATGTCAACGCAGTTCGATGGCTGCGATTTCGAAGTACAACCTTGTTTGAAATTGCACGGCTCGATAGAATGAGGGGCTCGCCGATTGGCCTAAAGCCTGTCGATACACGAAGTAACGGCAATTGCCGCGCAATGGGGCCTCTGAAGATCGCCCCGAAAGGAGAATCGTTCGTAGAACGTATGGCCAGTACCGATGTCATCGAAGTCGAAGCCGATGTGGTTCAAGCCCTGCCCAACACAATGTTCCGACTGGAGTTTGACCACGAAGGCAAGAAGCACCAGGTTCTCGGGCACATCTCGGGTCGCCTGCGAAAGAACTTCATTCGTATTCTGCCCGGCGATCGCGTTCGGGTCGAAATCAGCCCCTACGATTTGAATCGCGGCCGCATCACGCGGCGACTGTAAGCGTCGGTTCGATCGCGAATTGCGATTGCACCCGCTCGCATGGGTCCGTGGGTCCAGCGCATAAACTGCGCGCCGCGGAATCATGAATCCATTCACATGGGGCGGGAGTTACTGCGCTTCGTCCTTGTACGCATGCACGATCTTGGTGACAAGCCTGTGTCGCACGATGTCCTCGTTCGACAGCCTCAGGACCGCGATGCCTTCCAGGCCGGTCAATCGGCGCACCGCGTCGTTCAGGCCGCTCTTCTGACGGCCTTCGAGGTCGGACTGGCTTTCGTCCCCGGTGATGATCATTTTGCTGTGATGGCCTAGCCGCGTCAGGAACATCAGCATTTGCTGGGGCGTGGCGTTCTGAGCTTCGTCGAGAATGATGACCGAATTGTTCAGCGTTCGCCCGCGCATGTACGCCAGGGGTGACACCTCGATGACATCATTCATGACGAACCGCTTGATCTGGTCGAAATCCATCATGTCGTTCATGGCGTCGAACAGCGGTCGCAGATACGGGTTCACCTTCGCCTGCATGTCACCCGGCAGATAGCCGAGCTTTTCGCCCGCCTCGACCGCGGGGCGCGCCAGCACAATGCGCTTGATCTTGCCCGCTTTCAGCAGCCCCAACGCAACAGCGACCGCCAGATAGGTCTTGCCGGTGCCGGCCGGGCCAACGCAGACGCATAGATCGTTTTCAAGCATCGCACGGACGTATTCTTTCTGGCCGTCGGTGCGCGGCTTAACGGCGGCCGTGCGCCGAAATACCTCGATCAGGTCCGGCGCGTCGTTCGGCGCGGTGTTCATGCGGGCGAGCGCATCGCCCACGTCGTCGGCCGTCAGATGGGATTGTTGCTTGAGTCGGGCCTGCAATTCCTCGAAAACGGCGGCAGCCTTTCCGACGGCCGCGGCATCGCCCGAGATTTTCAGATTCGGTCCGCGCGCAAAAATCCGCACGCCCAGGGCTTCGCGAATGGTGCGAAGGTTCTGGTCGCCGGGACCGAGAATTTGCATGTGTTCGTCATGGCTTCCGTTTAATGTGATGGTGATTTCGTGGATTTCAGTTTCCCTTTGCTGAAGTTGCGTCGGCCGTAGCGGGAAACGATACGAAACTTGTTCCCGACGGGCCTTGCGGTATCGTCGCTTCAAGCACTCCCTCGCATTTCCCCCGTGCGGCGCTCGGGCCGCCACGGAACATCGGACTCCATTCCAATTATCGCAAACCAGCCCCCCATCCATCATCTTCGACCGGACTTGGGACGACAAAACGCTGATAACTCACGAATGTCTTATGAGACCTATTTTGATATTGCTCAATACAGATGAATGGCTCCCAGGCGCATGCGGCCCCTGCAGTTCTCACGGCGTCGTCCATGGCAGGAATCATAGCAACATCCAATACGCAAGTGGAGCGGTAAGTAGGGGGGAATCGATGATGTCCAAGACGCCGCCAAATGCCGGAACCGCCGCCGCCGAATCCTTCGCCTTTGCGTCGCGCTTGAAAAGCGATTCGAGCAGATCGCCCGCGTGGCCTACCAGTGCCATGGCGATACCGAAAAGAGCGGCCTTTCCCGTCGATGGGAACATGGCCGGGTAGAGCGAGCCTTCGTCCGCGACAGCTTTGACAATCATTGGGATGGCGACGGCCACGACGACAGAAGCGGTCACGCCGCCGACGAGGCCCTCGATTGTCTTCTTCGGGCTGAGCCATTCGATGAGTTTGGTCTTGCCGATGGCTCGACCGGTGAAATATGCGCCCATATCGCAGAATTTCACAACACCGATGTAGTAGAGCAGCAGCCACGAAGCGCCCGGCGGGCCAAAGACCCGAATGCGCACTAGAAACGAAGCCAGGAGGCCGACGTAGATAATGGCCAGCAGGGTGGTGCCGATGGCGGCGATGGCGCCGTCCGTTTTCTTTCGCGTGGCCGCGCCGGCGGCCGAACCCAGAAATGCGATGACGAGGGCTGCGACGGTGGCGTGCCAGTCATTCAAGAGCGGCTGGTCGGGATCGGCATTGGCGTCGAGAAAAGGAATGAGTACAAGCGCCGCGCTGGACACAACCGCCCATGCCGCGAGCGGCTCATGGCCGGCCGAGCGGACGAGCAATGCCATTTCCCGTGAGGCGAGAATTGCGAGAATCAGGACAACGCCGGTGACAAGGATTCCGTTGTACGGTCTCGAGACAAGTCGCTCGTCAACATAAATGAGTGCCAGAAGGGTGGCGATCAGGATCGTGCCGTAAATCAGACGCTGTTTCATTCGCGGGTCCGGTTCTTCGGCTCGATCGTTCAAGCGTGTCGTCGCCTGAGGGAGTCATAAGCAAATCAGTTGCGTTTGTCGAGCAGTTTCCTGACGTTCACGCTTTTCCATTTGAAATTTGTCGCGGGCTTCCCATCTCTGCAGAACGCGACGCGCATCGTGCGGCGGTTCGGCTCGAAGACGACCGAGTGGTAGGTGAGAATGCCCTCCACCTCCTGCGTCGGCGTGACGGCCGCTTTGCCGAGTATTTTCCCGGCTTCGACAGCGTCGAACGGCCTGTCATGCTCGCTTTGCTCGGTCAGCGCCTTTGCCAGTTTTTCAAATCGCCCGCATTTCTGTGGCGGCGTGCGCAGGCAATAGTGATTTGTGCAAAGGTCAAAGAACTTGGAAGATGCAGCCGCCGGGCCCGTTCACCAGCGAATTGCCGGCCTTTTTCATGTTTTCCGCCCGTCGCAGTGCCACGCCACCGCCCAGACTCTTGCGTCCGTCATATTCAAAAACCATGAACGGCGGCGATTTTGCCGAATCCGTGAAAGGAACGCCGACCGGTATGTTGTTGCCGACGGCCACCGTGTGATTCTTCAGGACATCGAGAATATCGCGATCGGCCGTGGCGGCATGGGCCTTTTCGATGGCCTCCCGCAGAATGAGCGAACGCGGGGTGAAGCCGGACTGCTGGTCGGGCGGGCCGGTGTAGACATCATGCATACAGACGGTGACGCCATCGGCATTCATTCCGGTGTAGCAGCCGATCTGGCCCGGCCAGGAAATGCCGGCCCAGCCGGCGCGACTGTTTTCCTCGTCGGGTGTCTGCACGATGATGATCTGGTGCTTTGCCATGTCGGGCAGGTAGTGCCAATCGAGATTGCGTGCCACAATGGTGTCGCCATTTTTCGTCAGCGGCCCCCATGCACCGAAGGACGAGCAGCCGAAGCCGACCGAATCGGCGATCGCATTCATGGCCACGATGTCCTCGAGCTTCAGGTTTCTCTTGATCGAAGGAATCAACATCTTGCCGCCGGTTTTTGAATTCACGCCTTCGAAGATGCCCTCCATCTCTTCCATGTAGACCGGCGGGATGGTCATGGTCCGGCCGACGCGGCCAAGGGTCGCTTCGTAGCGATCCGGGCCGCCGCTGAGTTTTTCGGCTTTGATAAAGGCGTCGATGAGGCGGATGATCTCCCTGGCAAATCGTCGGCCATGAGTCATGCCGCGCTCCTTTGGCGTGCCGGTGAGGTGCAGGATTTTGAGTCCGGCCGATTCGGTTGATTTTTTTTGCCGCTTCGCTTTGTCGCCCGGCTTGGCAACAAGCAGCGAGGCAGAGATGAGTGAGGCCGCGACGGCGACGGCAAGCAAAGCGAATTGAAATCGGCGACGATTTTGTGTCATGTGAATCTCCGGCAGATGTTTGGCAAATCTGGACGTTGGTTTCCACTTACATGATAGCCAATTCGCCGCCCGAATGTCGAATTTTGGGTGGGCGAAATCTCACCGATATTCGGCGGTCCGGCCTCTCCTAACGCAATCTGGATCGCCATTGTTCGCTAAAACCGCATGTTAATCACAGTGGCGATTCTAGTTGGATGGCAGCCTACGCATCAGGACAACAGAGCCGATCTGCGCTTCCTTCTTGAAGTACCGATCGACGAATTCACCGAGGGCATCGGGCGTGCTTTGATCGGTGGCGAATCGAATCACATAGACCGGCAAGCGGCCGGAGCGGGTCATCTCATCGACCATTTCCTTTCGAAGCTGTGGCGTGCCGACATAGTTGACGAATGCATAGCGCGTCGGGCACTTTCGTTCGGCCAGGTAATAGAGAAGTCCCTGATCGCTGAGATCGAGAATGTAGTCGTTCGGTTCCGTGTGCCGCTGGATGTAGCCGACGAGGGACTCGAGAAAGTCGGCCTGCTGCATCGGAATTCTCAGGCCACGCAGCCGCGGGATGGTGCTTGACCGGAGTTGAGCGCGATGAGTGCGGAGATGGGCCGGCAGGAGCGACGACGAAACTTGAAATACGTTGCGGCCGATGGCGCCGAACTGGCCGAATTGAATGGCGGCCGTGACGATGAGAAGGAGCAGGCCGGCGGATGCGGCTCGTAGGGCACGATTGGATCGTGCGTCGCGAAGGCAGACGAAGGCCGTCGCCACAAAGGGGATGAAGCCGGCCATGGCATAGGCCAGGTGCCACAAGTCCGGCCGGCCGATGACGGTTCCCCAGAAAACCAACCCGGTGAGCGCGGCCAATGCCAATGCCGACCGGCGTGTCGCGTCGATTTTCCACCGCCAGACGGTCATGAGGGCGGCGCTGTATGCAATGGGTATGGCATAGAACAGCAGAAGGACTCCGCCGTTGACGAGCAGATTGGCCGACAGCGGCTGATCGGCGACCCAGTTCGGCGTTGGATAGCTCGACGGGTACAGTTGCGTCCTGAGAAAGAGCTGGTGATACAGGGTTGACACCACGCCGCCGGCCACCCCGCGCACAAGGGCCCAGATCACGAGGGGCGACAGCCCGGCGAGCAGGCCGGCCGCAAAGGTCGCCGTGGACCGCGTCCAAGCACGGCCGCACGTCGGTTTTGCATTTCGACGCAAAATGGCATCAATGGGAATCCAGAGCGCCGCGATGGCCAAAAGGTAGAGCCCGACTTCAAAGCTATAGACCAAGCCGGCGGCCGCTGTCAGGCCGGCGGCGAAGAGCCAGCGCGCTCGGCGCGAATGCAGATAGCCCGCGAGGCAGGCGATGCCGATGAGGCCGGGCGCCTGCCGCTCGGAAACTTCGTAAAGCGACAGGCAAACGACGGCGCAGGCGATTGCGGCGCCGGCGATCGACCGGGTGAGCATGCCGGCGGCGAGGACGATTGCGGCGGCGGCCAGCGGGGGCAGAAAGCCGCGGTAGAAATAGCTGTTCTGGCCGAGCGTTCTGAGTGCCGCGACACTGTCACCAAAAAGGCGGCGGGCGAGGAGCGGTTTGAGCACATCCTCGCCGAGGCCGTGGGGAACGTGAACATCGAGATAGGGCATGGCCCCGGCGTCGATGCGGTCGATCTGGGCGAGCCGCTCGCCCTCGTGGTAGAGATCGAGGGGGCCGTCGATGTCGCCATCGTGGCAGATGAAGGCCGCGAGGGCCGCCAGCAGTGCGACGACGAGGCGACGGCGACCGGGGGATTCGGGTTTTTGCGAATCGCGATGCATGCGCCGCATAGCTTATCGCGGCGGGGCGGTGCGCGGGAATGCGATTTGGCGGAGGATCGCGGGAAGCGGGTTTTGTGCGTCCGGCGGCGGGCGGGAGAGATGGACGGGACACAGGACGAAGGCGAACAATTTGCGGTGGAGACTGATTCAACAAAATGCGACAGCTCTCATCGAGCAGTTGTCTCCGGCCATGTCGGCGTCGTAGCATGGGGGCATGGGCGAGCCGCCGACCATCGACCATCGAAATGACGCCGAACTCTTCGCCGCCATCAATCGCGGCGACCACTCGGCGTTTGAAACGCTTTACGGCCGATACCGCGACTGGGTGGCGGCCATGGCGATGCGCTTTACCGGCAGCCACGCCGACGCGCTCGATGTCTTGCAGGAGGTGTTTCTGCACCTCGCACGAAAGGCCCCGCATTTGCGGCTCGATGGAAAAGTGACGACTTATCTTTATCCGGTGACGCGCAGTGTGGCCGTATCGCTTATTCGCAGGCGTCGGCCGCTTGGCGACACCATTTCGCTTGAAGATCTCGACCTCTGCCACCCTCCGCCCGAGCAAGTCGGCGCGGCCGGCGATCTCGCGGTTGTGTTGGCGAAACTGCCGCCTGCCCAGCGCGAAGCGCTGGTCATGCGCTATGTAGATGGTCACTCGAACGACGAGATTGCCGCGATGCTCAAAATCCCGGAGGGGACGGTCAAATCACGCCTGCACCACGCCCTCGCCGCTCTCCGCGACGACCCGGCCGCCCGGCGGTACTTTGGCGTTCAGCCTGATTGACGACAGCGTTATTGGCCCTTCGCGTAAAAGGTGATAAGGCGGAAACACTCTCAAAACGAGCCGGAGGCGTCAGCGCCCGAGGAGGGCCATGCCGCATTCGACCGGTCGCTGACGTTTCCGGCTCGTTTTTTCTAATTCAGAGAATTCTTTGAACCAGACGCCGGTTCCGCGCGCTTCAGTCATTGGGGGTGTCGCAAATTGCCCTCAAACCGTTGAAGTGATGTGCCATGTCCATTGATCGAAAACAACCCGAACGAATGACCGACGCCGACCTTCCCCCGGCGCTGCGCGATGACCTGCGCCGGCTTTACGCCTCCGCGAATCCGTTGCCTGTTCCACCCGAGATCGACGAAGCCATTCTCTTCGGCGGGCGACAACGCCTGGGCGATTCGCGGCGCAATCGTCGCTGGTCGTGGGTTGGCATCGCGGCGGCCGCGTGTTTTACGATTTTTGCCGTGCAGCATCTCATTCAGCCGCCGAAGCCGACTCAAATTGTGCAAAACCATGTCGAATCCGTGGATTCGAATTCGCAGAAGACGACACTCTCGGGCCGGAGAGAAGACATCGACGGTAGCGGCCGCGTGGACATCCTCGACGCCTTCACGCTGGCGAAGCGCATCGACGTGGGCACGGCGACGGCCGATTCGTTCGATTTCACCGGCGACCATCGTGTGACGCGCGAGGATGTCGATGTTGTTGCGATGGCGGCCGTTCGATTGAAGGGAGGCGCGTGATGTTTTCGTTGCGCTTGAATAACACCGTGTGGAACAGTCCGGCGCGCGCCGGCGAAGTGTGGAACAGGCTAATAGCCTGTTTCACACTTCGCCGTTTTTGGCGATCGGCTCGAGCCGTCCGCCTGATGTTTGCCATGATCGCCTCGACTCTGATACTTGGCGGCGCCCTCTGGGCCCACGCCCAGACGCCGCCGCCCGCGAGTGAAGCCGTCATCGACGGCGCGGTGCGGTTCATCGCGGTCGATGTTTTCGTTGATTCGGGCGATCAGGCGCTGGCGGCCTTTCAGTTCGAGTTCACCGGGCCGGAAGGCGTAAGCAGCGTCGGCGTTGAAGGCGGCGAATCGAACGCGTTCCGTTCGCCGCCCTATTACGACCCCGAGGCGCTCACGCAAGGCCGCATCATCGTCGCCGCCTTCAACACCGGCCGCGACCTGCCGACCGGCCAAACCCGCGTCGCCCGCCTGCACCTGCGGACGCAGGGGGAACTCGATTCGCAGTTCAGCGTCAAACTCATCGTCGCCGGCAACGCCGACGGCCAACCAATAGAAGCGAATTCTTCGGTAATCCCTGTCAACACAAGCAATACTGGAAACTAACAGAGTCGCGAATTGCTTTAAGTAATCCAAGGTCAGTACACCAAAACTGAGAGCATCAAGAAATGAAAAAGAACTTTGCTAAACTCGTCGTATCCATTTCGGCCGCAGCAATTGCCTTCGTGGCACTTTCCATTTCTTGTGCGTCAAAGGACTCGAGCCACCAAGCTCAGAACAAATCTCCGGCCCAATGGGAAAAAATGGAACCGGTGAATCCTCCGGCGCCGAATGAGGCACCACCCACACGCGAACAACAAATCGCGCAGCATCTGGCCGATGCCGATGTATCGGCGAAGAATTTTGACCATCAGGCGGCCATTAGGAGTTTGGATGAGGCATTGAAACTTGATCCAAACAATGACGAAGCCGCTTGGAAGAAAGAAGTGTTGGGGGATGCTGTTCGATCCCGTCGTGACTATGTGACCGCCGGCGAACGATTCGTCGACGTCAACGGAGATGGCCAATATGACATTGCGCTCGAAGGCAACACAAGTAGCGCTCAACAAGCCTCTCGGCAACCTTCTGTCCAACCTTATGGGCAGCCAGGCATGGTTCCCGGAGTCGACAATACTCAGGTTTGGTACGACGTTAGAAATCTCAGCACGGCGTCTGAGCCTGACGACGGTTTCCAGATCCAAACCAAGGCAGTAAAACCCGGCATCGGTGGCGGTCGATTCCAACAAGGCGGTGGCGGAGGAGGCGGCGGCGGCGAGGGTGGCGGCCTCTTCGGCGATGACGGCCAAGCACTCTGGACACCCGCACCAAATCGCCTGCCCACCTACCACTCCGACGAACTCTGGATCATCCAAAAATTCGAACCCTCCGAAGCCGCCACCCCCAACTCCGACGCCCCCGGCACCGGCTCGCTCCTCGCCAAGCTCCCCAACGAAACAAAAACAATCCCCGTCCCCCCTGAAACACACCGACGTCAAAGCCCACATCAGCGCCTACATCGCCACCGTCGACGTCACACAAAAATACGAAAACCCCTTCGACGCAAAAATCGAAGCGGTCTACGTCTTCCCGCTCCCCGAAAACGCCGCCATCAACGAATTCATCATGACGATTGGCGACCGCAGCATTCGCGGCATCATCCGCGAGCGAAAAGAGGCCGAGCAGGTTTATCGAGAGGCCCGCGCCCAGGGCCACGTCGCCTCGCTGCTCACGCAGGAGCGGGCCAACGTCTTCACCCAGAAAGTCGCCAACATCGAGCCGGGCAAGGCGATCGACATCAACATCAAGTATCTGCACACCCTCGCCTATGACGACGGCTGGTATGAGTATGTTTTCCCGATGGTCGTCGGCCCGCGCTACAACCCGCCGAACACGACCAACGGTATCGACGCCGTTGCCCGCGGCCAGGCGCCGAACTCGAACCAATCGACCGCCGTCGAATACCTGAAGCCCACCGAGCGCAGCGGCCATGACATCGCGCTGACACTCGATATCGACGCCGGCGTCGCGGTCGAGCAGGTTCGCAGCATGAACCATACGATCGAGACAAAAACAGACGATGCCAATCGCACCAATGTACGCCTCGCCGCGCTGGACTCGATTCCGAACAAGGATTTCGTGCTGCGGTACAAGGTGGCCGGTGAGCGGGTGAAGAGCGCCCTGCTCACTCACGAAAGCGACAAAGGCAAATACTTCTCGCTCATGCTCTTCCCGCCGGCAGAGATTGCGAGCCTTCCCCGCGCCGCGATGGAGATGATCTTCGTGATCGACTGCAGCGGCAGCATGAACGGCAAGCCGATCGAACAGGCCAAAGCGGCAGTCGAATATGCGCTCAAGCACCTTCGCGCCGACGACACGTTTCAGATCGTGCAATTCTCCAGCACCGCGTCGCAATTCGGCGCATCGCCCGTGGCCGCGAACCTTGAGAACATCAACAAGGGCGTACAATATGTCCGCAATCTCAACGGCGAAGGCGGAACAGAGATGCTCAACGGCATCCGCGCGGCGCTCGATTTCCCGCACGACGACAACCGCCTGCGATTCGTCTCGTTTCTGACCGACGGCTTCATCGGCAACGAGTCCGACATCCTCGCCAATATCCACGCGAAGCTGGGAAGCTCGCGCATTTTCAGCTTCGGCGTCGGCAGCGCGCCGAATCGCTTTCTGATGGATCGCATGGCGGTGTTGGGTCGCGGCGCGGCGGCCTATCTCTCGTTGAATGACAATGGCGGCGAAGTGATGGACCGCTTCTTCGCAAAAATCAGCCATCCGGCCATGACCGATGTCGCCCTCGACTTCGGCGGGATGCAGGTTGAAGACGTGTATCCGTCGCGCGTGCCCGATCTTTTTGTCGGCCGGCCGATTGTCGTGACGGGGCGCTTACCGCGGCGAAGGCACGCCGTCCATTCAGGTGAGCGGCCGTGCCGGTGCGGTGGCACAGAGCTTTTACGTCAATGCAGACTCGAGCGCTTCCGGCCGGCACGACGGCCTCGCGGCGGTTTGGGCGCGGATGAAAATCGCGGAGTTGGCCGACCGGTCGACCTACGAAGGCACGAACGAATTGCCGCAGGAAATCACGCAGCTCGCGCTGGCGCACAGCCTGATGTCGAGCTTCACCGCGTTTGTCGCGGTCGATTCGCTCAGCCAGACGGCGGGCACCGTGGGAACGACCGTGCATGTGCAGGTTCCTGTTCCGGACGGCGTCAAGTATGAGACGACCGTGGGGCAGTGACGGCGCGCGACCTCTACTCAAATTGACAAAAACCGCGATTGCATAAGGCAGGTTCGGATCATTCGCGACCTTGGGGAGCGCAACTTTCCAATTCTCACATTGTTCGCCTTGCGGTATCATCCGAGCGAGAACCGTTCGGCTTGATACTGCGGGGAATGTGAAAGATGCATACCAGTCAATATGTTCATCGCGTGGTCGACCTGACCGATGCGCGGCACTCGAAGATTTACAATCTGTCCATCGACGACGCTCGGGCGCGGCTGGCCGCGAATGATGCGGCGGGGGTTCGGGCCATCGACGGGCACTTCGCGCTGGCGGCCGTGAGCGGGAAGACGGTGCGGCTGGCCCGATCTCTGGGGGTGCCGATGCGGTACTTTCTGGCGAAGCACCACGACGGGCCGATTCTCATCGTGGCGCATCGCATCGACGCGATTCATGCGTATCTCAGGGCCAACGGCCTGGCCGACCAGTTTCACCCCAGCTATACACGGATGGTGCCGGCGCACCACATTACGGAGATCGAACTCATCGGCTGTCCCGACCCCAGTCCGACTTACACGCGATATTTCGAGCCGAAGCGCGGGGCGTTCGACGCGGACCCGGCGGCGATCGGCGCGCGGTATATCGGCGCGCTGCGGGACGAAATCGCCAAATACATCGCATCGCTGCCGGCGATGGAGCCGATCGGCGTGTGCTTTTCGGGCGGCATCGACAGCGGCGCGGTGCTGGTGGCGACATATCAGGCGCTGCTCGACATGGGGCAGAGCCCAGCGCGGCTCAAGGCGTTTACGCTTTGCGTCGATGGGCGCGGCGAAGACCTTGGGCAGGCCCGGCGTTTTCTCGATGCGCTGCGGCTTGGGTAGCTGCTGGAGCCGGTGGAGGCGAAGTCGACGGATCTCGACCCGGATGAGACGCTTCGCATCATCGAGGACTACAAGCCGCTGGATCTCGAGGCTGCGACGATGCTGCTCGCCCTCGGCCGGGGCATTCGCGCGCGGTATCCGGAATGGCGGCATCTTTTCGATGGCGACGGCGGCGACGAGAATCTGAAGGATTATCCGATCGAGGAGAACCCGGAGCTGACGATTCGCAGCGTGTTGAGCAATCCGCTTTTGTATCACGAGGGATGGGGCGTGGGGTCGTTCAAGCATTCGCAGACCTACAGCGGCGGGCTGAGCCGCGGTTATGTGCGGAACTTCGCCACGCTTCAGTCGCTGGGATTTTGCGGATTCAGCCCGTTCACGCTGCCGCGGCTGGTTGAGATCGCCGAGGGCATTCCGTTTATCGAGCTGACGGACTGGTCGCACGAGAGGCTGTATGAACTGAAGGGGCGGGTGGTGGCGGTGGGGGTGAAGGCGATGACCGGATTTGATATGCCGGTGTTTGATAAGCGTCGGTTTCAGCATGGGGCGGCGGACGCGGCGACATTTTCCGCTCGCTTTGCCGATGGCGAGCCGGCCTATCGCAGGCGGTTCCTCGCGATTTATGATGCGTGACATGGCCGACGGACTGCCGCGCATCGATGATCGGTGGATTCTGGCCCGGCGCGGGCCGCGCCACGCGGTCGACCCGAAGCGGCCGTATGCCTGCCTTATCGAGCCAGAGTGCCAGACTAATGGCACGATTGAGGATGTCGCGACGATCTTTATCACCAACAAGGCGTGCCCTTTTCGCTGTTTGATGTGCGACCTTTGGAAACACACGACCGAGGGGCGGGTGGCGGTAGGCGACGTGGTGGAGCAGATTCGCTTTGCGCTGGGCGAGCTACCGCCCGCGCCGCACGTAAAGCTCTACAACGCGGGAAATTTTTTTGACGGGCAGGCGATACCGGCGGAGGACATTTCGCGCATTTCGGAGCTGGTGAGGCGCCACAAGACGGTGATCATCGAATGTCATCCGAAGCTTGTCGATCGACGGTGTGTCGAGTTTGCCGGTATCCTCGACGGGCGGCTTGAGGTCGCCATGGGGCTTGAAACCATCGACCCGGTTGTGCTGCCGATGTTGAACAAGCGCATGACGCTTGCGGATTATGAGCGCGCCGCGCGGTTTCTGATTGGGCAGGGTATCGGCGTGCGGGCGTTTATTCTGCTTCGCGCGCCGTTCCAGAGCGAGAGCGAGGGGCTTGCGTGGGCGAAGCGGTCGATCGAGTGGGCGTTTGAGATCTGCGTGGAATGTTGCGTTGTCATTCCGACGCGGGCGGGCAATGGAGCGATGGACGAGCTTCTGGCCGGCGGGCATTTTTCGCCGCCATCGCTTGAGTCGCTGGAGGCCGCGCTGGTGCACGGGCTGTCGCTGCGGCGCGGGCGGGTTTTCGCGGATCTATGGGATGCAGAGCGATTTGCGGGATCGGCCGATGACGTGGAGCGCATCGTGAGAATCGGGCGGATGAATTTTTCGCAGCGGATTGAGATGGCGGGCGCGGCGGCGAGGGGTTCTGGAGTGCCGCCGGTATGACAGCGATTCGCGCCGATGTTTTGGTTATCGGTTCGGGGTTCGGCGGGTCGCTGGCGGCGCTGATGGCGCATCAACGTGGCCGGCGCGTAATTCTGATGGATCGCGCCCGGCATCCGCGCTTCGCCATCGGGGAATCGTCCACGCCGATCGCCAATCTGCTGCTTGAGCGAATTGCAGTTGAGTATGATTTACCATGGCTGCGGCCGTTTGCGCGGTATGGGGAGTGGAAGCGGGTTTGTCCGAATATTCCCTGCGGTCCAAAGCGGGGTTTGCATATGTGCACCATGCGGCAGGTGAGCCTTTTGTTCCGCGGGGCGACCATGCGAATGAGTTGCTCGTTGGGTCGAATCCGGATGAGGCGCGGGCGGATTGCCAGTGGCTTCGTGCGGATTTTGATGCATTTGTGTTCGGGCAGGCATGTCAGGCTGGTGTCATTTGTTTCGAAGAGGCGGCGATCGAGTCGTTGCAGCGGGCAGATTCGCATGGGTGCGGGGGCTTTAAGGCGGCATGGCGGGTTGCTGGCGATGGTGATAATCAGCGGTTCGTCATCGATGCGGATTTCATGGTCGACGCCACCGGCGCGGGCATTTTGAGTCGCACGCTCGATATTCCACACGATCTTTCGGGCATTCGAACCTGTTCGCGAACGCTTTATTCTCACTTCGAGGGCGTTCGGCCATGGCGTGACATTTGCACGACACCTGCATATTCGACAACAGATCATCCCTTTCCCATCGACGACGCTACGTTGCATCACGTGTTTGATGGCGGGTGGATGTGGGTAATAAGATTTGATAATGGCATCACCAGCGCGGGCTTATGTCTGGAGCCAGACACGTTTCCATTGGATGAATCGATCGGGGCCGCGGATGAGTGGAACGCGCTGATGGCCCGGTTTCCGTCGATTCGCGAGCAGTTTGCCGCTGCGCGACCGGTGCTTCCGTTTGCGCGGACCGGTCGTTTGCAACGCAACGTCGCCCGCGCGGCCGGTAAAAGCTGGGCCATGCTTCCCACGACGGCCGGCTTTATCGATGCGTTCTTCTCGACTGGAAACGCGCACACGCTTCTCGGTGTGATTCGACTGGCGGACATTCTCACACAAACAAATCCCGGCCCTGACCGCGACCGGCGACTGGCCGACTATGATCGGCTGATACGCCGCGAAATCGAGACCATCGACCGGCTCGTTCACGGCTGCTATCGTTCGTTCAAGGATATGAATGTGCTTTCGGCGTATTCGATGCTGTACTTTCTTGCGGCGACGTATAGCGAAGAGAGACTTCGCAGCGGCGCGAGCGCGATGGATACCGGATTTCTTTTGGCCGATGACGATTCGTTTCAGAAGATTGTTCGGGAGTTCCATGCTCGGATGGGCGACGGTTGGCCGGTAGCGCAAGGTTGTGACATCGAAAAAACATCGCTGCTGCGCATGCTGAAGGATCAGGCGGCTGCCTACAATGTTGCCGGGCTATGCGATGAGGGGAAGCGTAATATGTACCCGTATTCGGTTGCATAACTGTGTCGGCGATACCAATCGCGGATCGAATTCGTGATTGAGAGCGTTTTGATATGCGCGTATAATATTGACCAAATTGTCCACTGGAGTTGCAGACGATGGGTGTTGCGAGGAAGGCGAGAAAGCGCGTGATCATGGCACGCGTATGCCGCATCGACGAGGATGACGGCAGCTTTGACGTTGAGTTTTGGCGGCGGGTCGGCCCGCAGGGTCGTATCGCGGCGATGTGGGAAATGGTCAGAGACTTCGATCGCATAAAGGGCGGCGATGGAACTATCCCAAGACTACAGCGAAATGTTGTCCGAATTAAACGCGAAAAAAGTGCGCTATCTGATCGTGGGGGCGTACGCCGTCGCGTTCCACGCTGAACCGCGTTACACCAAAGACATCGATATTTGGATTGACCCGGAATCAAACAATGCCGATCGGGCCTGGAAGGCGCTGACCGATTATGGCGCCCCCATGCGGGGCTGCAAGCCCGCTGTACTAAAGGATAAAGGCAATGCTTTTCAAATCGGCGTGGAGCCATATCGAATCGACATCATCATGAACATCGCCGACATTCCATTTGAGTCGGCTTGGGGGAATCGGGTTAGGTCAACCCTGGATGGTCTTCCCGTTAACTTCCTTGGGCTGTCGGACTTGATAAAAGCCAAACAGGCGACCGGCCGTCCTCACGATCTGATCGATCTTGGACTGATCAAGAAAAAGCAGAGGTTCAGCAGGAAAAAGAAAAGCAAGACAACGAAAAAGAAATAGCATGATTGGGCTCTAAGAATGACTGATCGCAATCTGACAACACATATCGCCGCCGCCAAATCCCGCCTTGACGAGCACACGCGCGAGATCGTCGCGTGGCATTTCGATCCCGCCTCGGGCTGCCCCTTCTGGCTGGAGCGGGCGAAGACCCTGGGCTTCGACCCGCGGAAGGAGATTCAAAAGTACGAAGACCTGGATCGCCTCGGAAATTTTCAGGACGAATGGCTTCGCGGCGGTCCGGTGCGGCGCTGGGTGCCGAAGGCCTTCGCCCACAAGCCGACCTACGTCTTCGAGACCGGCGGCTCGACGGGTGTGCCCAAGAGCCGCATCAACTGCGAGGACTTCCGCATCGACTATGAGATGTTCAGCGAAACGCTCGACGACGCGACCTTCCCCAAGGGCAGCGACTGGCTCATGCTCGGCCCCAGCGGCCCGCGACGGCTGCGACTGGCTGTCGAGCATTTGGCACAGCATCGCGGCGGCATTGCCTTTTGCGTCGACATGGACCCGCGCTGGGTGGTCAAGCTCATCAAGAAGGGCCGGCCGGGCGACATGCACGAATACAAGGACCACGTCATCGAGCAGGGGCTGACAATCCTTCGCGCCCACGAGAATGTCCGCTGCCTCTTCACCACGCCCAAGCTGCTCGAAGCCCTCTGCGAGAAAATCTCGCTGGTGAAGGCGGGCATTCGCGGCGTCTTCTGCGGCGGCACGAGCATGACACCTCAGTTCCACAAGTTCGCCCGCGAGGAGCTGCTCGAAGGCAAGATCGACTTCGTCCCCACCTACGGCAACACGCTCATGGGCCTCGCCACCCACAAGCCGTTCGACCCGGCCGACAATTACGACATCATCTACCACCCTCCTCAGCCGCGGGCGGCGGTGGAGGTCGTCGATTTCGAAACCCAGTCGCGGATCGTCGGGTATGGCGAATGGGGCCGTGCCAGGCTGACGACACTCACGAAGGAGTTCTTCATGCCCCGCTTCCTCGAGCGGGATGAGTGCAAGCGAACGCCCCCGTGCCCGAAGTATCCGTGGGATGGGTGTGCGAATGTGCGGCCCTATTCGGGGATGCAGCAGGCGGTGGTGGAGGGGGTGTACTGATCCGCCAAAAGACGTTGGCAGACAGGTGTTGGTGATTTCGCGAATTGGAAAACGCCGAAATTTGAAAACGCCGAACCGCCGAAAGAGCGGCGGATGTTGGATAAAGAAACCAGGAAGGCGGGAAAAGGGCGGCGGGGAAGAAAAAGCAGTGGGAATGGATTTGCCTCTCTACGTTTGATATGCTATACTACCAGGTGGGATAGTGAAAAAGACCTTCGTGGAAACCCGCATCTTCACGGCTCGCGTAAAGCTGAGGCTGCATGACGAAAGGCCTTCGGCGGCTTCAGAATGAGCTGATGGCCGACCCGCTGCGGGGAGACGTCATGCCGGCGTGCGGCGGGCTTCGCAAGATTCGCACGGCAGACGCTTCACGAGGCAAGGGAAAGCGCGGCGGCGCACGGGTCATTTACCTCAATATTCCCGAGGCCGAGCGGATCGACTTCATAACGATCTACGGAAAGGACGAAAAGGACGATCTTTCTCCGGCGGAAAAGAAGATACTACAGCGTTTGGCGGAGGAGACTCGCAATGAGGCCCTCGCCGCCTTTCAGCGAGGACGTAAGAGAAAATGAGCGACAAATATGAAAACATGAGCGTCTTTCAACAGCTTCAGGCCGGGCTTGAAGACAGCATTGCTCATTCGAAGGGGCAGATCACGCTGAAGACGATCACGCTGCCCGCGCCGCCGCCGAAGGTTGGCGCCGCCGAAGTGTCACGACTACGCCGGAAGCTGAAGATGTCGCAGGCCGTGTTCGCCGCGACGCTGAACGTTTCGACCAAGACGATCCAAAGCTGGGAACAGGGTGTGCGCGAGCCGAGCGATGCGGCGCTGCGGATGATTCAAGTGGTGAAGACGCAGCCGGCCGTCGTGCAGTCGATTTTCACCCAGCCGTCGCGGGGCGCCACGTCGAGGCGGAAACCGAAGCGGGGTCCGCGGGCCGGCCGAATGGCGCGCAGCCGGGCCGATTCCCGTTAGTCCGTGCACTGTGTCGAGCGCGGCGCGTGCAAGCGAACGCCCCCCTGCCCGAATTACCCGTGGGACGGCTGCGGCCAACGTGCGGTCGTTTGCAGGTATGCACAGGCGGTGGTTGACGGCGTGTATTAGGATTTGCAGCGGTTGCTGGCCAATTTCATAATGAACAATCGAAAGAAACCATTTGTGCAGCGTTGGGCCATTGCATTGCTCGTATTGCTGGCCTTCGCTTTGGCCATTTATTTCCCGATATCTCCAACACGAATTCACCTTGCCACAAGCATTCCAGCGGAATTCGATTTCAAGGCTGAGGAACCCCTTCCCGTTCTGTTCAGTGTGCAGGTTAATGGGAAGGACGGATACATCGACAAGAATGGCCGCGTTGTCATCGAGCCGAAGTTTGACCAGATGTTCACGCACTTTGTCGGGAAGTACGCCGTGGCGTCCAGGCCGGGGGAATGGTTGAAGGGTTACATCGACCGCACGGGGAATTGGTACATCGAACCCAAATATGGTGTTGCATATCCGTTTCGCGAAGGCGTGGCGGTCATTGCAACTGACAAAGGATGGGGCTTGATCAATGAGAACGACAAGTTCGTCATTGAACCGATGCATGACCGCACCCAGGGGTTTGCCAATGGTGTCGCAGCCATCGGAACAGAGACGTGGGCGAGCCAATTGCACCGCAAATTCGCTGATGTCGGATATTACTATGACTGGATCTACTTCGACCGAACCGGCCGGGTCGTGCCCGAGTCCACTGCAAAACAGCGCCGTGCCAGCCCCAAATCCACGAGGTGGGCACTGGGCGACATTGACGTGCCGACTCTTGAGCGGATGTTCGATTATTACCGCGACATTGATCCAGCGAAACTGAATAGCAAGTGGGGCTACGTCGACCGAACCGGCGCTTTTGTCATCAAGCCGCAATTCGACGAGGCCTATCCCTTCACGCTCAGCGAAAAAGTCGCAGTTGTTCGACAGAATGGAAAGTTCGGCTTGATCGACCTTGCCGGACATTGGATTGTGGCACCGACCATCGATTGGGGCGATGAGGTGGAGTTTGGCATGTGGCGCGTGACGAAGGACCGGAAGGTGGGCTACATGGATATGAATGGCAAGTGGATTTGGAAGCCCACGAGTTGATGCGTCTGCGCATGGGAGCCTGCTGCGCCAATGTGCGGCCCTATTCGGGGATGCAGCAGGCGGTGGTGGAGGGGGTGTACTGATGTGCCGCATGGAGCGCCCTCAATGATTGGCACCATTCATGCAATCCTTCTTTTGTCGTTCGCGGCTCTCGCGATCGGCTCCATCATCATTCTTAAAAAGCGCAGGCCGCCGGCGCTGTCGCTCCTGCTGGCGCCGGTGCTAGCCGCGCTCGGCATGGTCATCGCCTATGGGGCCAACGAGCATCTCTGTTATTCCGGCGAGCCGCGCACCCAGTGGCTGATCCTCGGCCCCTGTCTCATGCTCGTTCTGCTCCTGATCAAGGAAAAGCGCACTCGGAGAGCGTTGGCCCTCGGTGTCTTCATCGCCATGATCGGCCTCTCGTGCCACTTCACGGACATCGTCCATCAACCCGGCTGGACGGGAAATCCCAACCATGATTCCGGCGCGGCAACCGTTAACCTCCGAAGGACCAGATAAAGACCGTCGTGGAAGCGCACGCCCATCCGGAAGAGGTTTTGCCGGAAGGCTGGCTGCGCGACACGGCGCTCTGGAACCAGCTCGAGGAGAAAGCGGGTCCGCTGCGTTTCTGGCGAAGCGTTTGCCATTCCGCGTGGCACACGCCCTTCACCGGTCTTTATCCTTGCGAGGGCATTCCGCAGGACCTCTGGTATCCGGGCGGCCCGATCCGAGAGGTGCCCAAACGCATGGAGCTTCGCGACCGGGAGCCCCCATAGGTACAATGAGTTGCGACGGCTGCGCCAACGTGCGGCCCTATTCGGGGATGCAGCAGGCGGCGGTAGAGGGAGTGTACTAGTACGAATTCTGAATGAGGGAACACATGAAAGCGACTCTCACGATTCCGCTGTTGCTTCACTTCATGGCTGCAGGTTGCGATACGATTGTGCCGACCCGGCTTACTGCACCCTCTGATATGAATGGCGTTTGGAGGGTTACTTCGCAAGAGCAGGGATACTCGGATTGCATGCTCTTCGAGAACGGGCAGCCCACCCAGCTTAGAACAGATTGCGATTTTGAACGAGACTCAGACAACGAGTTCACTTCAACCCAGCCCACCTTTACAGGTGACCGAGTCGTCTTTCTCTATGAAGACGACCTTGGTGGCGGCAGCTCTTTTGAATACCGCTTCGATCTGATTCAACAACAAGATGGGACTCTCGTCGGTACCAAAATGAGCATTTATCATCCGGACATGTTGACAGATAATGTCAGTGGGCCGTTTGAAGTCATTTTCGAAAGGTTGTCGTACTGACGAGGTGATATTTCCTATGCCCTGATTTCTCGAGCGCAACGCATGCAAGCGTACACCGCCGTGCCCGAAGGTCCCCTTGGCAGGCTGCGCCAACGAGTGGCCCTATTCGGGGATGCAGCAGGCGGTGGTGCAGGGGGTGTACTGATTTGGTGATCTGGTGATCTGGCGATTTAGCGATATAGCAAGTGGTAGTGCATGATTGCAAAAGTGATTACTAACATCGCACAGGTAGTGCATCTCGCCGAGGAACATTGTCGAGGCGACTGGCTATATCGCGGGCAATCCACGACAAACCCACCGATCCCGAAAGCCTTCCGTCCTGCCACCATCAGGTCAATTGACGTCGGCGCGATCAAATGTGGCTTCGAGGCCATGGTCGGACATGAATTCCGAGATTACGCGCACTCGGTCCATTCAAGCTGTCCCGAAGACAAATCTTGGTACGAGTGGCTCGCGCTGATGCAACACTATGGCGCAGCCACGCGGCTTCTCGATTGGTCTCGAAGTCTTCTAGCCGCCGCGTTCTTTGCTGTCGAACACAGCGATAAGAATGACGCGTACGACGGTGAGATATGGGTGCTCAATTCTGGCGCGCTGACTGAATTCACTCGCATCGCGCACGATCCAAAGCAGACAACGAATTTTTCATGCAGTTATTTGGATGGGGCGCGCGGCTCACCGGGAATTGAATTCAGTATTAATAAGGCGGTGGATCGATTGGCCGAGCAGGCATTTGCTGATGATCGATTTCGCAAAGAAAAAGAGTGCAGGTTTCAGCATACCTGCCGGTATCCCCTAGCCTCTGCACCGCCTCGCAAGTTCGCAAGACTGGCTGCACAGCGAGGTTGGTTCACGATACACCCCGTGACGCCAGACGTGCCCCTTGCCGGTCCCGCCTGGCGATTTTCATCGCGCAGACCAAGTGCCGCTTGTATTAACGCACATTTTGGACGGCCACGGAGTACCAGTACTTCAAACATATAGAGTTCCCAACACTTCGAAGCGCGCGATTCGCGACACGCTTGACGCCTTGGGCATTTCACGGGCAACGCTCTTTGCAGATTTGGATGGTCTTTCGGCCAGCTTGTTGCCAAGTTTAATGCGGCGGTATCCTCTCGCATCGAAGAAGCCATGATTCAGTAGTTTGCGTAGATCGAGTTCGCACTTTGAACCACCAAATCCCAAATCTGATGGATCAATCCTGCTTTTTGGTCCCACCAGACGGGTTTTGGATGGTTTGAATCCGCGACTTCCTGCATGAATTGCGCGGTCTCGTCCTTCGCGGCGGGAGATGGATTGATGCGATCGCCAAACCGGTTCATACGCAACGCAAGTCGGGCCATCCGCCAGCCGACGAAGGGGTGTATGAGCACCTTTCCGACTGGCAGACGATCCGACTTTCTTCGCTGGGCGCAGGCCCATGCCCCGGTGTGGGAGGCGAATGCGGGTGACATTGGGCTGACAGTGGGTCAGGCCGAGGCCTTTGGCATTGCCGTCATCAAGCTGGCCAATGAGGCGCTGGCGCTGGAGGAGGCGCGGCAGGCGTATCTCGCGGCAGCCGTCAAGACGCAGGCCTCCTACCGCGTCGCGACGCGCGAGGCGTCCGAGGCGGTGCGGCTGATTCGGGCCTATGGCGGCGCGGCCAAGAACCCGCTCACCGTTTACAACGCGGCGCAAATTGCTCCGCCCGCCGCGAAATCGAAAGCGCCGCCGCCGAGCCAGCCGGAGCGCCTCGCGGCCGCGCTGGGGGCGAATGACGGCAGTCTGACACTGACGTGGAAATGTTCGAACCCGGCGGGAACCAGCGGCACGAGTTATATTGTTCGGCGCAGGCTGGGGCCGATGGCGGTGGCGACGGAATCTGGCGAATCATCCGTCGCGGCGGCCGTGCGGAATGCGCCGTCCGGCACGGGGGCCGGACACCACGCGGGGAGCGGCCCGGCACGCCCGGGCGACATGCGCATGCCGACGCGAAAGGCCGTCGGCATGGCACCCGGCGCGACGTCGGGCGAAAGCGCGTTTACGATTCTGGGCATTGTCGGAAAAAAGACGTTTGTAGATGATGATCTGCCGGCCGGGGTGGAGAGCGTGGAGTACACGATTCAGGGCCAGCGGGCCGATCGGCGGGGGGCGGTGAGCCCTATTTTGACGGTGAACTTCGGGACGAAAGCCGCCGGGGCGATGCGGGCCAAGATGGCGGGAACGGGGAGCGCTGCGACCCTTCATGCGGCGGTCGGCCCTTCCATGAAGGCCAACGCGCTCGTGTCGAGGAGTCGCGCCGGCGTCTAGGCGGTCCGGCGCGGCAACCGATTTCACCCGTTGATCTCAATCTCAAAGAAGTCGGCTGCGCCGCGTTCATCGTCGAGCGGGTTTTCGACACGGTCTTCAAAGTGGCCGTTCTCCAGCACGATGTCGACGAAGCCCCAGACGCCCTGTCCGGGGCCCTGCCATGCGTAATTTCTCGGGTCCATGCTATCGAGTTCGGGGCAGCCGGGGGTGGAGAAGGTGACGATGTATTCGGGGCTGCTGACATCGGTTGCGTGGAGCGTGAGGGTGACAGTGCCGAGAGCGGGAAAATAGTCGTAGCTGCCGGTGATCTGCGTATCCCATTCGACGCTGCCGTCGTAGCTCGTCGTGGCGCACATGAGCGTGGTGTCGATGTCGGTGCCGGACTCCTCATAGGTGCAGTGGGCCATGCCGGTGATGTCGCCGAAGATGGCGGTGGAGGGCTGGTTGTTGATGAAGATGTCGCGGGTGTCGAAGGTGGTGGGCGTGAGGGTGTAGGTGGCGGTGAACTCCTCGTCGCGCATGCGCGAGTTGTCCGTGCCGATGCCTTCGCGGATGAGTTCGACCATGCGCTCGGTGCCGGTCAATTCGGTGAAGGGCAGATCATCGGCCGAGGTGTTGCTGTTGGACTGGTTGTTGTTGTTGGCGTTCTGATTGCCGTTGGCGTTGGCATTGTTGTTGTTCGAGGTGGGGGGACACTCCGCGCCGAGAAGCGGGAGGGCGATGGCGAGGGCCAGCAATCGAAGGCCGAGCGTGTGCGGGCGCGAATTTCGTTTTGTCATGTTGATCCTCCGGCAGCCGTCGATGCCGGGCTTGCGCGCAAGGGCGGCATCGCCCGATGCCTGTTTGTCGTTTGTGGACAATCCTGACCCGTCGCAACCCGCTCCATCATCGGTACATGCTGGTCCATTGTACCCAGGCGGCCGGGTTTTTTGCCACCGTGATGTGACCCTTGGATGAAGCCGAAATTTGCCATGCCCCAGTTTGATGCGGCCCGTCGGTAGCGCGATGGGGGTTGGAGATGCGGCTGCGGGGGTCGGGCGAAGGATTCCACGTCCGCATTTCGGTTTGATTCGGCGATTTTGAATCCATCAGTGTAGATCGCAGCGTTCCATCGCATATCTCCCGGACGCAGCGCGGCTCGCACCCGCTCCGCCAAGAACAAGGAGAAGGTGACAATGGCTACGAAGAGCGCAGGAACCCCCCGAATGTTTCCCACATGCCGAAGGACTTCGTTTCGGCCGCTTGTCGCGGCGGCAGTCGTCGCGATGTGCATGCATTCGCGTGCATTCGCGGAGCCGAACAACGGTCAGGGGCCGAGGCCGCCGATCGGCGGTGGCGGGGTGGTGGTGACGCCGCCCACGCCGCCGGGCATTCCCTGTACGCCGCCGCCGCAGTTGCCGCCGGGATTTCTGCTGCCGTCCTATGCCCGCGGACAGATTCGCGAAACCTGCGGCGGGGTGGTGCGGTCGGTCGCCAATAAGCCGATCAAGGTGATTCTGAAAGTCATGACGCAGACATTCTCGTGCGACCCGAACAACATCCCGCCCGCGCATTTCTTCGATGTGGACATGGGCACGGGGATGACGGATGCCAACGGCGAATTCGACGTCGAGATCAACACCGGCATCGATCCCAACGCCTTTCTCACCGATACCAAGGTGCGCATCGTGGTACTCGACGACAGCGGCATCGTGCCGATCTGGGAGACGGCGAATTACCCCGCGAACGCGAATCAGGAGTATTTCGTGTATGAGGATGTCATGTACTGCCTGACGGAAGGCACCCGCATTCGGGTGATGAGCGCGAGCGGCGACAGCGCCTACGATGCCGAGGTGTTTGTCGATGGCGTCTTGTATCCCGAGCGAACCAACCCCAACGGGTATATCACCATCAACCCGCCGTTGGCGGCCGGCTCGACGATTGTCGCGCGGGCGATGGTGCATGAGAGCCGGAGCAAGCGCGGGTCGCACAATCAGGGAAGCGATCAAAACTGGAAATACCGGGCTTATAACACAAGCTTGCCGCTGTCGTATGACGCCAACGGAGACAATCCGCGATTTGCGCCGATGGTGGTGAACGATCCGAACGGGGCCTACGTGCTGAACCTTCGGCGCGATGCGAGCTACATCGGTTTGCATCTTGTGGCGTCGCTCGAATGGGATGCTTCGCCGCCGGAGCTGGGAAATTCGCGAGCGACATGCAAAAGGCATCTGAGTATTTCTACAACGCGACCGACGGGCAGATGCTCATCGAGCGCGTCGATGTCTTCGACGACATGCGAAAGTGGGACGAATCGGACTTTCAGGTGAATGCGAACGCCTCGTTGCGGGCCAATGTCGACTGGCCGGGCGACGGATTTTGGCGCGAGCACGATCTGTGCTGCTGGCGAAGCAGCCACATGAACATGTCGCGCAGCAACAATCACCGGGTGTACAACCACGAATTCGGCCACTATGGCATGCTGCTGCGGGATGAATATGAAGATGACGACGACACGCATTGTGCCGCGGGTGTCGGCGGGTCGAACCCCGTGTTTGCGGCGGGGGGCGACAAGGCCTCATGCATGATGTTCCAGCAGACCAGCTTTACCAAGATCTGCTCCAACCACGCCGACAACCGGCATGTCACCGGCACGCGCCAGGGCGATCAGGATTGCTGGAGCGAAATGAAGGGCCACTTCATGGGCGAATCGCCGGGGCCGAATGGCGCACAGCGCTGGCGCATTCAGACGCCGGTGGATCGCGGCGCGATCATCGGCAAGCTGCCGCCGATTCCGATGAGCGGCTGGGCCACGCTTGTCGCCATCGACGACGCCAATAATAACAATCTGTGCCAGCCTGTGGAATTCAAATGGGCGAGCGGCGGCGCGTTTGCCGCGGGGGCACGGGTGTTTTCGAAGAATTCCAGCGGACGCATGATCATTCAGGGTGTCACGGATGCGACGGGCGTGATCGCGCCCTTCAGCGGCAGCGTTCGCACGGTGGCCGGATTGCACATTGGCGACACGATCGGCGCAACGTGGAATGTCTACACCGGCGGCGGCTACGTGCCGATGGTGAAGAAGCGAACATATACGGCGGCGGATTGTGTGAGCGCGCTCATTGTGCTCAGCACGGTTCCGGGCCAGCGCCTCCCGGCCCGCAGGAAATGGCCGTCGAAGGCGCGAAGCTGCCGTTCGCACTTGCAACGCAGTTCGAGCCGGGCGCGGCGATTGGCGAAGCCGTCGTGCGCGTTCGCGCCGCAGTGGAACTCCACGACGCACCCATCGTGCGATTGTCGGTCGAAAACGAATCGGGCGTTCGTGACGTTGTGATGGCACTCGATGCCGCCACCGGCGACTGGGTGGGTCAGGTGTCGGGACTGCCGGAGCAGTTTGCCGTTGTCGCGGAGCCGGTGCATTGGTTGAGCCCACGCAGATTGCAATCGGCGATTCGGTCGCGCCGCTGCCGAACGATTTTCCCGGTCGACTCGTGAACGGGCCGATCGCCATCACGACCAAGGGCGTCGAGCTTTCAGCACCAGCGACGATGCGCTTTGTACTGCCGTTTGAGAGTGAGGCGGCGATGCTGGAGCACGTCGCCCCATCGCTGCTGATCGTGCTGGCCTTTGACGAGGCGACCGGTCTCTGGAATGAGGTCGACGCCCGGTTCCTGCACGGCGAGCTGGCTGTTGAAACTGAAATGGCACAGTTTGGTTCTTTTGCACTCATCGAGCGCGGCGTGGTGAACAACACAGATGAATCCGCCGAGGAATCAGACGATGGATCGTCGGTCGATGACGCCAATGACGGAACCGACGCGAACGGCGGAAATGGCGCGAATGAGAATTCGGCCGACGACACGCCGCCGATTCCCTCGGATTTCGGCGGCGGCTTCTGCGGCGGCGGCGCAGCGTTGGTTTCGCCGTTTATGCTTGCGATGATTGGTGTTCGACGCCGGGCGCGAAAGACGCGGCGGCGGAAGTTGGGCAAGTGAGTCGAATCGCGTGTCCAAGCACGATGATGCTTGGCGATGATTGAATCAAAGGGGCGGAGCTTGTCGCGAGGCAGGCTCCGCTCCGTTTTTTTAAGCCGCATTTGGGAATATTCAGTTGGAGTGCTTTCGGATTGATCGATTCACGATGGGTTGGCGTTCTTCACGCTTCGCACGGGCAAACAGAAGGCCGTTTGCCCATGCCACCTTTGATTGGACGTATGCATTTTTGAACTGGTCCCGGCGGCCGATCAGAGCAGGGGGTGCTTGGTTAATGGACTCAATCGTCTATCAGGGCAAATCGTTGGTGGCGGGCTTTGCATCCGGGGCCATAGATGCCACATCGACGTCACTATCCATGAATCGTGCCGCGATCAGGGAACGATAATAGTCCGCCGAGGCTTTTGGAACGAGCGTATTCGAGGCTGTGTCCAGTCGGAAGAGGCCGAATTGGTGGTCATAGCCGAAAAGCCATTCGAAGCTGTCGGTAAGCGTCCAGTGGAAGTAGCCGCGGACGTCGTAATCGGCCTCGAGCGTTTTGCGCACCGCCAGCATGTGGGAATAAATGTAGCCGGGGCGTTTCCGGTCCGAGCGATCGGCCAGCCCGTTTTCCGTGATGATGATGGGCTTCTTGTAGCGGCGGCTGAACTCGACGATCTGCACTTCCAGCCCTTCGGGGTCGATCACCCAGCCGAGATCAGAGACGTTTTCACCCGATGTGTTCAAGATCGACAAAAAGAAGAGCGGCGAGGCGACGGCACGCTGGTAGTAATTGATGCCGACATAATCCACGGCCGAGATGACGGCATCGAGATGGGAGTAATTGTGATCGAGGCCGAGATTGTAGAGCGCGCCGAACGGGTCAAATGAATCCCGCCGCCAGGCTGTGATGGCCTGTATTGAGATGATCTTCGCATCGGCCCGCACCGATCGGATGATTGCGGCGGCTTGAAGGAATGTTTCAATGAGTTTGTCATCGAGTTTTTGATAATAGGCATCGTTGAAGCGACGCGCGCCGGGAAAAAAGCCGATGTTCATGCCGAAGGCATAGGCGTTCGGCTCGTTCATCGGGGCGAAGAGTTCGACGTATGGCGCGAGCGCGCGTGCCATGACTTTGACATATTCGCCCCAGGCATCGGCCGCGTAGGGATGGAGCCAACCGTGCTGGTCCGGATTATTGGCGTCGCCGATCCATTGCGGAAATGAAAAATGCCAAAAGCAGACCAACGGCTCGATGCCCTCCTCCTTCAGGCGGCGGGCGACATTGACGTAATGATCGATGGCCGACTGATCGAAAACACCCGGCTCGGGCTCGACGCGGGCCCATTCGACGCCGAATCGATAATGCGTCACGCCGAGATACTTCAGTGCCGCGAGGTCGCGCTCAAAGTTTGTATAGCTGCCGACGCGGTCATCGGGTTCGCGCACCTGGCCGAGTTCGCCGAATAAGTCCCAGTCGGCCCGAAAGCTCGGTTCACCCGATGGCAAAAGCCGGTCCTCGGTCTGGAAAGAGGCCGTGGATACACCCCACCAAAATGGCGGGGGTTCCGCCGGTCGCGTGGCGGCGTCTATCTCGCCGGCGGGCAACAATATGAACGGCGCGGTTTGTTCAGCAGGCCCGCAGGCGCAAAAGAATGGAATCGTCGCAAACAGGCGTTGGCAGAATCTCTTGGTCACTTGTCACCCTTGGGCCGCCATGCGAGCGCATGCTGAATTCAAATGGTCAGTTTATCGAGCGCGGCATTCTACAAGTTTGCTGCCTTTGTTCAACGTGCGGCATTGGGGCGATGCGCTTTTGCATAGCGCTCCAACACGCGAATCATCAAACTGAGGATGACGGCCATTATCGCAGCGGGTACGGCACCGAGAAGCGTGAGGCGGGTATCGTTGCGCGCGAGCCCCCGGCTGATAAAGTCGCCGAGGCCTCCGGCGCCGATGTAGGTTGATAACGTGGCGATTCCGACGGTCCAGACGGTCGCGGTGCGAATTCCCGCGACAATGACGGGCAGCGCCAGGGGCACCTCGACCATTCGCAGTCGCTGACCCCTCGACATTCCCAGGCCGTTCGCGGCCTCCACGATGGCCGGCGATACCCCCTTCAAACCGGTGTAGGTGTTTAGCGTGATGGGAAGTAGGGCATAGAGAACGAGTGCGGTAATCGCGGGTGTTGTTCCCAGGACGCGATAGAGCGCAAACAGGAAGGCCAACATGGCAAGGCTCGGAATCGTCTGGATGATCTCGGTGGCCGAAAGCACGACGGGAGCCCACCTGCCAAACCGGTGAATCAGGATGCCGATGGGCACACCAATTGAAATCGCAATGAAGATGGCCGCAGTGGTCAAACCGAGATGCTCGATCGTTTTTCGACCGAGTTCGGCGCGTCGACGGACCAGCATGGTCCAGATCCCCGTGTCCGATTGCGTTTGTCGCGAGGTGCGAGCAACGGCCTCGATTGAGTTGGTTGGACTGCGTGCTTCGATCCACTCTCGCGCAATCATCGTAGGCGACTTTTTGAGCTGATCCGCCGAGCTGTTGAGGGCGCACATTGTTTCTTCGTCGATGGTTCCGGCCAGGGCGACGAGGGCATCGCGGATTTCCGGATGACGCAGCAAGAGTTCCGCACGAACCACCGGCGCTGCATCGTACGGTGGGAAAAATCCGCGATCGTCGCGAAGTGTCTTGAGGCCGTGGGTCACAATTCGGCCATCGGTCGCGAACGCGCTGATCACATCAACCGTCAGCCGGCCGCCACATCGCCCGGTAATCAGGCCGGGGGCCGTCGGCAGCTGGCGAATCTGAATCCGTATGCCTTTTGGAACCCTTTATAGCCATCCGGACGCTCCATGAATTCCGCCGGAAACGCGGCCTTGAGCCGATGGGACATGCTTTGCAAATCGCTGATCGCATTCCATTGGTTACTTTTGGCGTCGGCCGCGCGAACCGCGATGACATAGGTATTATTGAAGCCGATGGGCGGGAGCCACTCGAGTTCGAATTCATCGCGGTATTGGCTTGCGACGCGCCGAAATACTGTGTCGGGGTCGCCGATATCGCTATTCTTCAGAATGCTCAAAAGGGCGGTGCCGGTGTATTCGACGTAAATATCGAGTTCACCCTCGATGATCGCGCCGTGACAGACGCCGGTTCCCCCCAGACCGAGGCGGCGTTCGACCTTCAGGTTGGTATGTCGCGCGATCAATTGCGCGACCATCTCGCCGAGGATTTCCTGCTCGGTAAAGTTCTTGGAGCCGACGCGAATGATGTCATCGGCATGCGCGCCTGCGGTCGTGCAGAATGCAGCACACACGATCGCTGATAGGAATGCCATGTGGATTTTGTGATGTGTCATGATGACCTGAGTGCATCGAGCTGGGCCAGCGGCCGCGCAAAGAGTTCCTTCACGAAGGGCGTTGCGGCTTTCGCAAGAATGTCCGATTTAGAGGCCATCTGCTCAATGCGTCCTTCGCGCATGACGGCGATGCGATCGGCGAGCGTGAGTGCCTCTATGATGTCATGGGTTACAAAGACGATGGTTTGGCCGAGCTCGTCTTTGATTCGCAGCAATTCCTGTTGAAGGGCATCGCGCGTCACCGAATCAAGAGCGCCGAAGGGCTCATCCAGGAGCAGGCAGGAGGGCTTGGCCGCGAGGGCGCGGGCCACGCCGACGCGCTGTTGCTGACCGCCGGACAGTTCGTGCGGATAGCGTGATTCGAAGGCGCCATCGAGCCGCACGAGTTCCAGCATGTCATGAACCCGTTCTGTTATTCGATCGCGATCCCAGCCCAGCAGCTTGAGTGTGATTCCCGACATTCCGGCCGATGGTCATGTGGGGGAAGAGCCCGATCTGCTGAAAGACATATCCAATGGTGCGTCGGAGCATGAGCAGGTCGTGCGATCGCACATCGCGGCCATCGACATGAATCGATCCGCTCGACGGCTCGATCAGCCGGTTGATCATTTTGAGCGTGGTGGTCTTTCCGCAACCGGACGACCCGAGCAGTACGAGCGTTTCGCCTTCTTGAATTTCGAAGCTGACATCACGGACGACTTGCGTGGTCCCATTGTTGAACGATTTTGAGACATGGCGGAATTCGATCATGGTTACCTGAAGGCGTCGGTCAAAAGCTGCGAACAGCCACCCACGTCCTATCAATCAAACAAATAGGATTGGGGACTCCCCAGAGATCTCCCAAGCAGCCGAACCCAATACCTATTTTGAGACAAAAGACATCTGGTAAATCGGTGACATTGCATTCTACCATATATGTCTAGGTTGTGTACAAACGCACGTTTTCGTTAATATTAAGCGGATATTGCATAGCTTGTCGAATGTCTGCCGGTGTGGTAACCTATTGTGTCATATGAAACGGAGGATTGCCGGTGGAGAATCTGCTGAATACGGAAGATCAGGTCATCGCGGCAATTCGACGGATTATTCGTGGCGTTGACCTTCATTCGCGAAAGCTGATGGAGGAGTTTGGACTGACCGGCCCTCAACTCGCGGTCCTCGGAGCGGCTGCGCGGATGGGGCGCATTTCCGTTTCCGCCCTTGCCCGGATGGTTCATTTGAGCCAGCCGACCGTGACCGGCATTCTCGATCGCCTGGTGCGACGCGGCCTGATGGAGCGCGTGCGTGAAGAGCGTGATCGTCGAAACGTCATCGTCATAGTGACATTGCAGGGGCACGATGTTCTGGTCAAGGCTCCATCGCTCTTGCAGGATCGCTTCCGCAGGGAGCTGGCCAAATTGCGCGAATGGGAATTGACCATGACGCTGGGCACGCTTCAGCGCATTGCAGAAATGATGGAGGCCGACGGGCTTGAAGCATCGCCGATCCTGGTTGCCGGTCCCATTGACGCCGCCACCGAGTCTCGAAGTAAAGAGGTTGCCAGTGACACGCCACCTGCGGGGGCCTGTCCTGAATCTCATTCACTCAGTAACAATGAACATTAAACACGGATCAATGAGGTACACGCATGATCTTGAATAAGTCCCGGAATCTCCCATCGCGTCAACCGGCCCATCACCGACCCATCGAAATGCATTGCCCGAACCGGACGTCTCGCCTGAACAGGACGCCGAGTGGTGCGTGGCTCGCGTCGAAGATAAGTGGCAGCGCATTCGTTTTCACGATTACCGAACGCTTTTCTCAGTGCCCAAACTTTACGAACGTGTTATATATGACATTCTCAAGTGCCGCTCTCCCCAGGTCATCACCGATCTGTTGAACAAGTCCTTGAAACAGGAAAACGTGGAGCCGCAAACGCTGCGCGCCCTCGACCTTGGCGCGGGGAACGGCATCGTCGGCGAACTGCTTGCCAAGCAGGGCGCTGAGCTGATCGTCGGCGTCGACATCATCGAAGAGGCGGCAGTGGCGGCCGAACGCGATCGGCCCGGCGTCTATGACGAATACGAAGTGCTGGACATGACCTGTCTCACCGATGGGAACGAGCGGATGCTGCGTGCCCATGAGTTCAACTGCCTGACATGCGTGGCCGCCCTGGGGTTTGGCGATATTCCAACGGGCGCGTTTACCGCCGCATACAATCTCATCGTTCCCGACGGATGGATCGCCTTCAATATCAAGGAGGAATTCCTGAGCGGCAACGATGACAGCGGCTTTGCGGGGCTGGTGCGATCCATGATCGGCGACTCGGTGCTCGATGTTCGCTGCAAGCATCGATATCAGCATCGGCTTGGCACCGATCGCGAACCGATCCACTACGTGGCCATCGTGGGTCAAAAGCAACGGGACATTTCTTAACGGGCTCGCAATTTGCCCGGCCAACATGGAGGCTCTTTTTGGCCGAATTCCGGCTCTCGCCGGATTTCCTCCGCGACGCGCCCGGTGCGCGGTTGGAGCCTCATATGCCCGGTCGCCGTTTCCATTACAATAGTGATCGATGGAACCTGCTCCGATTGATGTCACGGGTTGCACGTTTGACGACGTGCGGCATCGCCTACCGCAGCACACCGCGCGTGCGGCCTATCGCGGCGCGTTTTTTTCGCGCGGCGGCGAATCGACCGGCTGCACTGCTTCGATCCATCCTGTCACGCGGCGCGAGCGCGACGGCGAATTGATCAAATTCATTCAGACGACGCCGGATAATCTCGAAACCGAATCCGTCATCCTTCCGATGGGGCAGGGCGATCGCAATTGGTTTTCGCTCTGCATTTCGTCGCAGGTGGGTTGCCGCATGGGCTGCACTTTTTGCGAGACCGCGCGGCTCGGCCTCGTTCGCAATCTGACGGCTGGGGAAATCGTGGGGCAGGTGCTAGCCGCCCGGCGCGTGTTCGATGTCGAGATCAAGAAAATCGTCTTCATGGGCATGGGCGAGCCGTTTGACAACTACGATGAAGTGATTCAGGCCGTGCGTATTGACAGACCCGATCGGCCTGTCGCTCAGCAAAGCAGCATCACGATTTCGACGGTGGGGCGGATCGACGGCATCCGCAAGCTGGCGGCGCTCGGCTGGAAGTATCTGCAACTGGCCGTCTCGCTTAACGCGCCGAACGACGAGATCCGATCGCAGATCATGCCGCTCAATCGTGCCGACAATATGACACTCTTGCGCGAGGCGATGCTGGACTATCCCCTGCGGCGCAACACGTTCATCATGATCGAGTATGTGCTGATCCCCGGCGTGAACGATTCGCCGGAGCATGCGCGGGAGCTGGCGGATTATCTGCGCGAGGTGAAGTGCTGCGTGAATGTCATTCCTTATAATCCACGGCGCGAATCGCCCTGGCCCGCGCCGAGCGAGGCCGCCATCGCCCTGTTTTTGCAAACCCTCCGGGATGCCGGTCAGTTCTGCAAGCGGCGCATCACCCGCGGTCGCGACCTGATGGCCGCCTGCGGACAGCTCGGCAACCCGGCGCTGTCGCGAAGAAAACCCACAGCCGCGACGGCACCGATCCAGCTTTCGATATGATTGCGAAAGCAATATAGCGAACCGGATCGTGTCGATCCGGGGCCGGTTGTGACGAGCCCGGCGTTCGATTCGCGAGTAGATTTGTAACTGAGAATTACTTCAACTTAAATTCTCGTTTGAACGAGCTTCCATGTCGCAGTCCACCCATACTCCTCTCTCCCGCTCCCAATTCCGCGAAATCGACCGCCGCGCCATCGAAGACTACGGCATCCCCGGCGTCGTCCTCATGGAAAACGCCGGACGGGGCGCGGCGGCGATCATCGCGAAGCTCTGCGTTGAATCTCCGTCGCATGATGCCGCCGATCGTCCGGTCGCCATCGTCTGCGGCCGCGGCAACAACGGCGGCGACGGTTACGTCATCGCCCGCCATCTGCACAACATGGGCCGCGCCGTGCTTCTATTCCTCGCCGCGCCGATGGATTCGCTCACCGGCGATGCCGCCATGAATGCGAATATCGCCAGGCGCATGGGTCTGACATGCCATGCGATTGACGCGATCGAGGCCGTCGAGCGTCATTGCGATGACCTTCACGAGGCGTTTATTATCGTGGATGCCCTGCTGGGTACGGGCTTCTCCGGCGCGATGCGCCCCCATTTGATGCCATCATTCATGCAATGAACGCCGCGCCGCGAGCCACGCGTTGTGCCATCGACGTGCCCTCCGGCCTCGATTGCGACACCGGCGCACCTTCGCCCGCGACTTTTCGCGCCGACCACACTATTACATTTGTCGCGCCGAAGATCGGTTTTGCCGCGCCTTCGGCCGCGGAATATGTCGGCATGCTTCACGTCGCCGACATCGGCGCTCCGATCGAACTGATTGCAATGGTCGCACAAGAGCGATGATGCATCAGAATGAGTCGCTCGGTGTGGCACCGGCTAATAGCCGACGCCACACCGACTGTGCAGTCACCACATTGACTGCCCGTATTTCCGGGATCCAATTCGGGCGTGATGAATCCGCTCTCCCGCGATACAATCCCCCCAATTCGTTCGATTCAATACCCCGAGACTAAAAATGGAGACTCCAATCATGATCACGCTTCAAGAAGCAAAAGCCATCATCGTCGCCGCCGAAAAGAAAGCCGCCGACATCGGCCAGCCCATGAACATCGCCGTGGCCGACTGCGGCGGAAACCTCATCGCCCACGTCCGCATGGACAACGCGTGGCTCGGCAGCATCGATATTTCGATCAAGAAGGCGTATACCTCCCGCGCATTCGACATCGCCACGAAGGATCTGGCGACGCACTCGCAATCGGGCAATCAGTTCTTCGGCATTCATGCGTCGAACAGCGGCAAAATCATGATCTTCGCCGGCGGCATTCCCCTGAAGCGCGGCGGCAAAGTCGTCGGTGCCATCGGCGTGTCCGGCGGCTCGGGCGAGCAGGACCATTCAGTGGCCGAGGCGGGTGCGGCGGCGTTCAAGTGATCTCCGAAAATCGGAACCCAAGCCGCCGATGTAAGGACAATGGAACACGAACGACGAAAGCCCGGCGAACTCTGCTTTCATAATCGGACGTTAGCGGGCTTCCCGTTTTCAAATTGTATTGTGTTTTATCGAGGGCTAGAATACAGGCATGACCAAAGTCGTCGAGGCAATTTACACGAATGGCCATCTGGAGCCGGTTGAGCCGCTGGATCTAAAAGAGAATCAGCGTAACGCTCACCCTTCAGACGCACGAATCGCCCGATCCCGCGAAGCGTAGGCCGCAGCTTCAACGCTTTCGAGAAAGCGTCGAGCAGGGCTCGTTTTACTTGACCGGCAAACTGCCCACGCGGGACGAATTGCATGAGCGTTGATGCATTCGACACCAATGTTCTGGTTTATGCCTGCAACAAGTCCGATGCTCAAAAGCGGCAGATCGCCCAGCAAATTCTCGAAAGCAAGGATGGGGTTATTCTGTGGCAGACGGCTTGCGAGTTTATTTCCGCGACACGCAAATTGGCGGATCAAGGGTTTGCGGCCACTGACGCTTGGCGACATTTAGACTTTCTTCTGGAGTCGATGCCCCTTGTTGTCCCCAATCGCATGGTTCTGGATGAAGCACAACGGCTGCATTTGAAATTGAACTTGTCATATTGGGATGCACTGATTATCGCTGCCTGCCTCGATGCCGGTGTCACCCGCCTCTACTCCGAAGACCTCCCTGGCCGCGCGCCGCCCGAGGGGCTTGAGATCATCAACCCGTTCGCCTGAGTGTATTGAGAGGGTCCAATCTGACTTGGTGCAGACATGTATCTTCTGCCGCGAATGTGGCACGAAGCGGCCCGCCGATGAAACTCCCGCTTCAACCGGATAGAACATTGTCGTGTATTGTGCCAAATGGTAGTCAGTCTCCAGAATGGCCCGTTCACGGGCCTTCCCCGAAGGGTTGTAGGCCAGTCCTACAGGGCTGGTTATGATGACGTCATTCGTGCCATAGCCCGTTTCAACGGGCTTGCTCGCGGGCTTTAGCATTATGGCGTCGCGAGTTTCGGCACGAAGGACACGGACGGGGTTGTCGCCTTCATTCGAAATCAGGAAGCGCGTCACGCAAATGGCCCAGTTCACGGTCGCCTCGAACGCCTCGCTCAGCCGGACCCTGCCAATGCCTAAAGGCCAGCCCTGCCGGGTAAGCCCGTTGAAACGGGCTAAGGACTTCACTCTCGCTCGACGAACCAGCCGTAAACGACTGGCCTACAGCCCTTCGGGGAAGACCGCTGAAGCGGCCTGTTAATGAATCTCTTGCCGCGGGCGGGTAGAATGCAATTATGCGCTCCTTTCCCCGAATACGCCGCATCGTGAAATGGACCTCCGTCCTTGCAAGCGTCCTTATCGCAGCCACATGGACAATCAGCAATTTCAAATCGCTCGGCTACGTCGGCGACGGATGGGCCTTTGTGATTATGGACGGCTGCACAATGGTCATGTCGATGCCAGGGCTTCATTCGTCTAATTCTCGTGAGTTTTTCAGCCTGACGGATGCACACTTGACCGGCCCTTCTGGCTCAGGGCTTACGTGGCCATCGACAATGTCATGGCCAGGGGCGAACGGCGTGTTCATTCCTCTTTGGTTGCCATTCGGCACGTTTTTTCTGATCGCACTTACATTTTGGCTGATCGACCGACGCCCCAGCCCGGTCACTGTCGTCGTTGCGGTTACAACATGGTCAACAACACCAGCGGCACCTGCTCCGAATGCGGCACGAAACGGCCCGCTGATGAATCTCTCGCTGCAGCCGGGTAGAATGCAATCATGCACTCCCATTCGCATATTGGATGGATCATGAAATGCACCGGACTTTTCTCGATTGCTTTTCTCCTTGTTGTGTGGATTCTTACACTTCGATTCGGAGTCGCAATCTGTCTTTCGAATCGTTTATCGATTGTATTCCAAGAAAACCAGATGGAATTCTATTTCTTTCCACCGAATCGGTCGTGGCTTACGTACAACGAGTGCTGGAGTGGCGAATGGTCGCGAATCGAATTTTTATGGCCAGAGATCGATGGAACATACATATTTCGCCAAGGAATGAGAATAAAAACTTCTGATATTCTGATGTTGCCCTATTGGATCCCTATTGTTTTCGCAGTCTTGCCGACGTCGGTCCTCTTTTACAAAGACCGACACCGCCTTAGTCCATGCCATTGCCCTAAATGCGGCTACAACCTCACCGGCAACACCAGCGGCGTCTGTTCGGAGTGTGGCGCGAAAATTACGGCGGAGCAAAAGTCCATTCCACAATCAATCGCCTGATTCTCGCCGCGCCGTCGCACGAGAATCACAGCCTTCAATCCTAACACTTTTCTAACTATAACCCATTGATCGACCATGCCTTGCGCGTCCGTCGCCGCACTTCCGCGCGGATGCTTTTCTTTACAACCCGCCTTCCTGCGGAGCGCTGAGCAAGAGTCATGGGTGCGGCACGAAACTCGCGCCGCGCTGGAGTTCGGCGATGCAGCGCTTCAACGGACGCGACAGGCAGATAGATGCCCAATCCTTGGCATCAGGCGATGCGGGTGGCGGCGCACCTGGCAACCATGCGGCATCGCGGGGCGCACCGGTGGTCACGCTCATGCCCTATCAGCGTGCCGCGGTGTCGGCACCAGCCCGCTTCACCTGGAACTGCTGGTCGCGCCAACTCGGCAAGAGCTTCACTTTCAGCCTGCGGCGCGTCATTCGCGGACTCATGCGCGGCCGCAACCAGATCATTCTCTCCGCGGGCGAGCGCCAGAGCCGCGAAGTGATGCAAAAAGTCCGCATGCACTGTCACGTGCTTCAGGCGGCCTGCGACCTTGCCGGCCATGCCGACCTCAACGGCATGGCGATCGGCGGCCTTGAGGCCCGGCTGACCAACAACGTGCGCATCATCGCGCTGCCGGCCAACCCGATGACCGCCCGCGGCTTTTCCGGTGACGTCTTTCTCGATGAATTCGCGATGCACCGCGACGACGATGCCATTTGGGCGGCATTGTTCCCGACGCTGCTGCGCGGCGACGGCGAACTCGACATCGCCTCGACGCCGCGCGGCCAGTCGAACCTTTTTTGCACCCTGCGCAACAACCCGGAATTCGCCTGTTCGACCATCACTTTGGCCGACGCGGTGTCGCAGGGCCTGCGGGTCGATCCCGGCGCGATGCGCCGCGCGATCGACGACGACCAGATCTGGCGGCAGGAATTCTGCTGCGAATTCCTCGATGAAACCACCAGCTTCATGCCCTATGCCCTCATTCGATCGTGTCAGAACGAGCGACTGGGCATCGATCTCGACGAGTCCGCGATCGACCGGCCGGGCGCGGACATTTATGCCGGCGTCGATGTCGGCCGGCTTCGCGATGTCACCGCGATCTGGGTCTGGCGGCTGGATGGCGAGGCGTATGAAACGCTCGGCGTGCGCGTGCTTCGCAATGCCCCATTCGCGGCACAGGAGGCGGCGGTCTCATTCATTCTCGATAAGCAAAATGTCCGGCGATGCTGCATCGATGCAACGGGCATGGGTATGCACCTGGCCGAGCGGCTGGTTCATCGCTACGGCGATCACCGCGTCGAAGGTCTCACTTTCACGCCGGCGCTCAAGGGCCAGTTGGCCGGCCAGGTGCGGGTGATGGCGGAGCGCGAGCTGCTGCGCATTCCGGCTGACCCGGATGTGTCAAACGACTGGCACTCCATCGCGCGAAGCGCCTCGTCCACGGGCCATGTTCGCTTCGACGCGAATCGTTCGTCCGGCGGCCACGGTGACCGCTTCTGGGCCGCGGCGCTCGGTCTGCACGCAGCCCGCGACGCGGCCATCGACACCGGCGCCGCGGGTTTCATTGGCGGTGATTCGATGCGATTCGTACGGGAGGGAGTCTGGTGACTGCGTTTTTGGAACCGGCAAAGCAGAGCCGCGCCCGTGAGGAAGCGGTGGGCATGTGAAGTCGCGGAACCATTCGATTTGAAAGGGAGCTCGCCTGCGTGCGAAGCCAACAGTGCCATCGCGTGCCGACTGTTTCGAACGCCGACCGCTTCCTGACGGGCGCGGCTCTGATGAAGTGCCGCATAAGCGGCAGCAAGAATTGGAGACTGACATGAATGCACTCATGCGAATCGTCAATGCACTGCGAAGTAAACCCGCGTCGCCGCCGCGCGCCGGCATTCTCGTCGGCCGCGGCCCGGACGATCTCTTCCGCGACTATCCGGCCGACGGTCTGACGCCGCAGCGTCTCATCTCGATCTTTCGCGAAGCCGACGCCGGCTCGCTCTCGGCCCAGATGGAACTGTACGAGCAGATGGAGGAGAAAGACGCCCACCTTTACAGCGTCGCCAACACGCGTCGGCTGGCCGTCACCGGTCTGCCGTGGGAGGTTGTCTCGGCCGCCGAGTTGCCGGGCTGGGGGCGGGCACACTGAGAAACGCCGGCCGCGCAGGCCGATGAGGCGGCCGCGTTTTGCAATGAAACCCCGCGATCTGCCCGGCTTCGAAGACGCGCTCGCCCATTTGTCATTCGCATTTGCCGCAACATCGCCGTCGTCGAGCTGGTGTGGGGAGCCGGATCCGGCGGCGTGCGGCTGGTCGACCTTTTGCCCATCGACTTCGGACGTCTCGCGTTCAGCGATGCCGGAGCGCTGCGCATCCTCACCGCCGATTCCCCGCGCGACGGCATTGTCCCGCCGGCCGACAAGTTTGCGATTCACACGCCGCATGCCGCCAGCGGGCTTCCGATGCGCGGCGGCCTGCCGCGTGTCACGGCGATGGCCTATCTCGGCAAGCATTTTGCGATCAAGGACTGGCTTATTTTCGCGGAAGTCTTCGGCATGCCGGTGCGCATTGCCCGCTATCAGCCGAACGCCACCGCCGTTGAAAAGCGAGAGCTGCTCGACATGCTGAAGCAGCTTGGCGCGGATGCGACCGGCATCTTTTCGAAGGCAGTGGAAATCGACATCAAGCAAACCCGCCTGCCGGGCGAGACGAATTTGTTTGAAAATCTCTGCCTCTATTTTGACCGCGAGATCAGCAAGGCCTGGCTCGGCCAGACGCTGACCACCGACACGATCCGCTGTCTTCGCCGCGCCGGCGGGCCGGCGTGCATGATCGCGTCCGCCGTGACATTCGCGACGACGATCTGCGAAAGGAAGCCCACACCCTCCGTCGCGACATATTGTCGCCGCTCACCCGGTTCCAATTCGGTCCCGATGCGCCGGTGCCGCATTTCCGGCGCATTCCCGACCGGACGCTCGCGCCGCGCGAACTGGCCGAGGTGCTCGCGACGACCCAAGGCCTTCGGCCTGCGCGTGCCGCGCGATGGGCCCATGCGTCGCTCGGCATTCCCGAAGCAGCAAACGGCGAGCCTGCGTTGGGCGAATCAGCAGTGACGTGACAAACGCATCTCAACGCCGCCATGACGCCGGCGTCGCGGCGGTGAAATCGAAAGGGTTATCGCCGAAGCGAATGACAGATTCTCGAAACAGGACATCTCAAACCCATTGGAGGATTCAAATGTCATCTCATCAAAGTGATTGCAAGTATGGAAAAACAAAAGAAACCGTTTGCGTCGTTCTCGCCTCCGCACACATCGGCGAAGGTGCCGCGACAAATGCACCAGTGCCGGAGCGGGTGCTCATCGTCCCCTGGGGAGATATTCAAAGCGACACGGGTTCCTTCATTCTCGACGATGCCGCGGCCGATGAGACCCTTGCCGCCTTTGCCGCCCACGGCACCGATTTGCCCATCGACTATGAACACCAGACCCTCGGCGGCGCGTTCAGCTCGCCCGACGGCCTCGCCCCTGCGGCCGGTTGGATCAAGGGCCTAACGAAGGTTTCACCGGCCGACGCCGGTCGCGACCATCATCCGGCCGAACCGGGCCTCTGGGCCAACGTTGCATGGACCGGCGACGGCGCGCAGCGCCTGGCTCAGCGCGCGTATCGCTATCTTTCGCCCGTCGCTCTCGTGCGCAAGAGCGATGGCCGGCTGGTCGGTGTCCACTCCGTGGCACTCACCAATAAGCCCGCCATCGTCGGCATGAAGGCGGTCGTCAATCGTGCGCCCGCCGCCGCTGAGATTGGCGCGGCCGAGACCCATCTGGCCGCGCTGAAGATCGCCCTGTCGCTCGAAGCCAACGCCGTGGATGAGATCGTGCTTCGAACGGCCGTCGGCCGGATTCGCGAATTGCAGCATGCCGACGCCCATCGGGCCGCGGCCGACCGCGTGGCACTGGCCATGAGCGCCGGCAAGCTCTCGCCTTCGCAGAAGGAATGGGCCCATGCCCTGGCCGTGCGCGATCCGGCGGAATTCGACCGCTGGCAGGCGCATGCGCCGCTGGTCGTTGCTGCAGGCCGAACCCAGCCGCCGGGCCGTTCATCGTTGCCGTCGAGCGAATCGTCGCGCAAGTGTGCCGAGAGTCTGGCACGGCAGGAATGGCGCGCCCATCGTAACTTTCTCGAAAAGCTCTGCACCGAGGACGCCTATGTCGCCAACGCCCTGCGCGGCATGAATTGAGAAGTCGTGTAATCGATATGAAGAAACCGAAAACAGGCAAGATCAACGAAAGGAAAAAATCATGGCACTCACCGCAAATCGTGAACTCAATCGCTACGTCGATCAGGAACTCCGCGCCTGCCCGGTCGCGGCCATGGCCCACATCCTCAAGGGCGCTTTTGTCGGCATCGATCGCGCGAGCGGCCATGCCCGAAATCTCACCGCGGGCGACCACTTCGCGGGTATCGCCTATGAAGAGATCGACAACTCCCCCGGCGCGGCCGGTGATGAGAGTATCCGCCTTTATACACAGGGCGATTTCGTTCTTCCCGTCACCGGCGCCACGCAGGCGCTGATCGGCGCGGCGGTCTATGCGACCGATGAAGAGTCGGCCACCGTCGCGCCGTCGCAGGGCGCATCGTTTGTGGGCATCGTCATGGCCGGCGTCAGCACCAATGTCGGCATCGTGCGCATCATGCCCGTGGGCGGGCAGTTTGCCGAACTGGCGGTGCATGCCCCTCTGACCAGCTCGACCAGTGCCGCGATGACGCACACCATCCTGATTCCCCAGCGTCCCATTCGCATCATCAGCGCCGAGGTCGTCTTTCGCACCGTGCCCGATGCGGGCCTGCTCGATGTCGGCACGGTCGTGGCCGACCCGGACGAGATGGTCGATGCGTTCAATCTCACGACGCTCACGACGAACACGCCGGCCATCCTGACGCTCGTCGCCCGTACATTCGGCGCTGGCGTTCCCATTCACGCCAAAGTCGGCCAGGCCACCAGCACCGCCGGCGCGGGCGGCCTGTTGACCATTCGTTATACGGAGTTGCCGTAAGCGTCAGCAATGTGGCACAGGCGTCCCGCCCATGTCGAAACCGTCGTAAGTCACAAAAGTGTCATTCCGCACCGGCGAGACGCCGGTGCCACAAGAAAGGGAAAAATCATGGCGATCATCAACACCGGACTGCTCACCAAGGGCCTTCGCGGCGAATTCTTCAACCGCTTCGATGCCACCAAGACCCATTTCGCGGATCTTTCGACGCGCATCGCCTCGAATTCCGATCGCGAAACCTACAAATGGCTCGGCACGGTGCCGCAGGTGCGCGAGTGGGGCACCGGACGACTGGCGAAGGGCCTGCGCACCGAGAGCTATTCCATCGAGAATCTGAAATACGAGGCGACCCTCGAGGTCGATCGCGACGAGATCAGCGACGACCAGACCGGCCAGATCCGACTGCGTGTCAGCGAACTGGCACAGCGCGCCGCCACCCACAAGGATTACCTCATCGCCCAGCTTCTCACCCTTGGCGAAACCGCCGGCAACAACAGCTATGACGGCGTGAGCTTCTTCAACGCGACCCATGCCTCCGGCGCATCGGGCAATCAGAGCAACCTGCTCACCTACAACGCCGTCGCCACCGATGCGCCGACCGTGCCGGAATTCAAGGAAGCCCTGAAGGAGGCCATCGCCGCCATGCTCGGCTACAAGGACGATCAGGGCGAGCCGATGATGCTGTCGGCCGCCGGCCTCGTCTGCGTCGTCCCCGCGACCATGCTCTTCGTCGCCACCGAGGCCATCAACGCGACGATCATCAACAACCAGACCAACGTGCTCGCGGGCATCGCCTCGGTGGTGTCATTCCCGTGGCTCACCGATGCGTCGAAGTGGTATTTGATGAAGACGGATGGCGTCGTGCGGCCGTTCATCTTTCAGGACCGCGAGCCGATCGAGTTCAACGCCCTGACCGAGGATTCCGACGAGGGCTTCCGCCGGGAGAAATTCCTCTTCGGCGTACGGGCGCGGTATCGGATGGCGTATGGGTATTGGCAGTATGCGGTGAGAAGCGACTTTGTCTGAGAATGAAGAATAGCGAATGGCGAATAGCGAAAGGAGTGGACCTTCTTTCGCTGTTCGCCGCGCTTTTCGCATTCGCATGACAGTCAGCGTGACCCGTTCCCTGCCGGGCCGAGGCAGCAAAAGAATCAATTCTTGGACACATTAGGCGACGGCCGGCACGAATTGACTTCATGTTTTCGCTATTCGCTATTCTGAATTCGTCATTCATCAGGAGGTTCCCATGTCCTACATCACCAATGCCAACATCGAAAGCCGCCTTGGCACGGCCCTTTACATCCAGCTCACCGACGACGCCGGGACCGGCATGGCCGATGCGACAAAAGCCGACGAAGCCCGCCTCGGCGCGGAAGGCGAGGCGAACAGCTATCTCGCCACGCGATATACCGTGCCGGTCGATGTCACGTCGTCGCCGGAGGTGGCGGCCGTGCTGACGTCGTTTGTGCTCGATATCGCCGTTTACCGGCTTCACCGCCGCAAGCCGCCCGTTCCGCCCGATGTGGTTCGAGCCTATGCCGAGGCCGTGACATGGCTGGGCCGGGTCGCGTCGGCCGTGGTGCAACTTCCGGCGGGCGTGGCCCTTGCGGAGCCGACGACGCTGGGCATTCTCGCCGAAAACACCGGCCCCGCCCGCTCCATGACCCGCGAAACCCTGGACCAGTTGTAGTGCATTCACCGTGGAATCGGTGCCACAGGCATGGCCCACTGTGGTGCCGGCAAATCGCCGGTTTGGAAGCGGGTGTGGCACCGGCTAATAGCCGGTGCCACACCCGCGTAGCGTCCGGCCTCCGTGCCGGACGGAGCATCTGAAACTCGTCGCTCGCAACTCGAAACTGGAGACTCGAAAAATGTCCCGCCTCGGCAACTACGAACTCGACATCATCGCCCAGCTTGAAACCGCCGAAATCTCCGCCGCGCCCGCCTTCGAATCCGTCACCGGCGCGTCCGGCGGCTGGCGCGCGGCCCATCGCGAGGCCATCTTCCGCGAGCACCTCCCCGCGGCTTACGTCGCCTTCATCGAGGAACCCTGCGCCCCCGAGGTGCGCGAGCAGGTCCGCGGCGCGAAATTCGCCATCTTCATCGCCGCCCGCACGCTCCGGGCCGAGGCCGACCCGCGACACGGGGATGGCACCACCACCGGCGCCTTCGCCCTCATCGACGCCGCTCGCGCGGTTCTCGACGATTACGAGATCGACGAGGGCCTGCGGCTCGTTTGCATTCACGCGAAATTCATCGAAGCCGACGGTCGCGGCGCGATCTACGAGCTGCTGTACCGCGTGTGGCCGGTCGTGGTGGAGGAGG
>JADJRI010000007.1 GCA_016712275.1 Planctomycetota bacterium | reverse complement strand
CAGAACGATGCTCGGCAAGGATTTGTTCGATGTATCTGATGTTAAACAGTCCGCGTTTCGTCGCCGGACCAGTGGTCAGAAGGCGCTTAACCCGATCGTGCCACTCATCTTTCATCCAATGTCCGATTGGTAATCCGAAACCCCATTTCTTGCGATAAATGGACTCGCGCGGCACATGTCGGCAGGCGAGCTGTTTGCCGAGACGCTTTAGCTCATTGTTCTTCAGGAGCATCGCGGCGGGAATCGTGGCCGCATATTCGATGAAGTCGGAATCAAGGAATGGGCATCGGGCTTCGAGCGACACCGCCATGGTTGCAACATCGACCTTGGTCAGGTAATCGCTTGGCAGGGTGGTTACCATGTCCATTTGCAGCCGGCGATCCAGCGCCGTCGGACCATCGCATAATTGCAGAGCGCTCATTTGGGGATGGGCGGGATGCCAGTCGCCGATTTTCCGCAACCACTCCTGACTCCATAATTGCGTTCGCCAATGGCCACGCCAGACACTTGATCGTTGAACTGCCAAATCCAATCGCCCCGCGGCGTGTTCCGCAAAGAGCGCCGCTCGATCAAGGGTGACTTGGTCGGGCGCGCAGCTTGACAAGGCACGCCGGAAGCAACAATCCGCGGCGAATAAAGGACGGAATCGCTCCCAGGCGACGTTCGCGGTCGGCCGACAAGTGACGGTCGTAACCGGCGAGAGTTTCGTCCCCGCCGTCGCCGGTCAGAACAACGGTTACAAACTGGCGCGCAGCTTTGGAAACAAAATAGGTCGGCACGGCCGAGGCATCGCCGAATGGCTCGCCGTATTGCCAGACAAGGTGCGGCAATATAGCCCATACATTGGGTTCGAGCACGATCTCCTGGTGACGAGATTTGATGTGATCCGCTACGCGTTTGGCATGGCCGCGTTCGTCATATTGCTCGATTCGCTCGAAGCCGATCGTAAACGTCGAGATTTGCCGTCCGCTTTCCTGTGCCATCAGTGCGGCAATCGTGCTCGAGTCGACACCGCCGCTTAGAAATGCGCCGATCGGAACATCGGCAATCAGCCGGCGTTTGACGGCCTGGCGAAGGTGGTGCTCCAATCCGTCGAGCCATTCAGACTCGGATCTAATGCTCTTGTTTGCGTAGGATAACGACCAATATTTTTTGCGCGTGGTGTTCCCGGCATCCAATCGAAAAATGGCATACTCAGCGGGCTGCAATTTCCCGACTTGCTGGTAAATCGATCGATCCTGCTGAATGTAGTAATTAAATAGGAACTCATCCAAAGCCCAGGGATCGTTGGTTAGTTCAGAGCTGCGAATCGACCAAATGCTCTTGATGTCGCTTGCAAACAGGACCGTTCGACCGTCGTCTAGAAAGTAAAGCGGCTTCTTGCCAACGCGGTCGCGCGCCATGAAAAGCTCACGCCGCCCACCATCCCAAATCGCAAACGCAAACATTCCCTTGATGCGTTTGAGCAGCTCTGTCGGCCCCCATTGTTCGTATCCGTGAAGGACAACTTCGGTGTCGCCTTGAGAGCGAAAAAGGTATGACCCGCCGCTTCCAACTCGGGCCGCAATTCTTGAAAATTATAGATTTCCCCGTTGAGTACGATTTGCACCGTGCCGTCCTCGTTCGACATCGGGTTGATACCGGCCGGGGACAAATCGATAATGGCAAGTCTGCGGTGGCCGAGGGCGATGTGAGGCGCAATGTAGCTGCCCTCCGCATCCGGCCCGCGAACGAGCATTTGATCGCGCATTTCTGTGAGGGTGGTCGGGCTGACGGACTCGCCATTACGACTAAAAATGCCACATATTCCGCACATCGACTGACGTTATCCCCCCGATGTTCTGGTTGGACGCATTTGCAGCATCAACGGCAAAAACTGCCCTCAAGTCCCAAGAAATCCTCTGAAATCGACGCAAAGGTGAAGTGCGGCCACCTTACCGACGCCCGACCGTTCAAGTCAACTGACCTCTAACGATCGGCAAGACCACAAGGGCGAACCACGCCGATAAGAGTGCTAAGGTATATAATGCAAATAAAGCTCCCTGGTTCGAACGCCTCGGGGGCGAATTGGCACTTTTTCCCGAAGGGCTCTTTTGTACGCTGTCCCGCATGAAATAGGTTTGGATATTGATCCGGCCGAAGCAGAGCTCCGCCCACCGTCTGGCGGTTGGGTTCTATTCATCGGCGCCTGGCTCTTATTGTGTGCAGCGGGGATGGCCTGTGCGATTTTTCTCAAACTGGTGGTATTGGGAATTATCATTATGGCAGTTCCGACAGCCGTCGGCGTCATGGCCAGCCCGACTTTTGCCATGTGCTGCATTGCCATGGTTCTGCCTCTGAGCGGCTCGGTTAATTTTCAGGGGTTTTTGACAGCGGATCGAGTCGTTGGAGGGCTGGCGGCTCTCGGAATTCTCTTTCATTGCAAATTTCTGGGCCGCGGGCTCTTCATGCGTGGCTCGCCGTTGATGCCCATGGTGCTGTTGTCAATTTGGGCCAGCATTTCTGCGTTATGGTCAACCCATCACCAGTATTCATTCATCGGATCCTTGACGATTTTCCAATTGTGCATCTGGTCGCTGGCGGTCTGGAATGCGGTGGCCTACGGCGGCAATTTCATTTGGCCGATGCGATGCTATGCCGTTGGAATGATGCTCGTGGTTATGAGGCTTTATTTGACGGGCGGGCTGGCCAAGATCGCTAGGGCGAGTGGTGTCGATCCTCGCTTGACTCTCGAGCAGGACATCAACCCCAATGACTTTGCGACCTTTCTCGCCGCCGGTTTTATCGTGTCCATTTACCTGTTCATGCGACCCGGCAAAGTCATTTCGATTGATTTGGGCAGCGTGTGGTTTTTTGTTTCCGATCATGATGCTGCTCACCGGCGCGCGAAGCACGCTTGCCGGCGTCGCCGCCGTCATGGTCGTGACGGTTGCGACATTTTACAACATGGTACGTTCCCGGGGCATGCTCATTGGCTTCCTGGTTGCGGGTGCTTTTATTGCGGTTGGGACCCAATTTGTGTTAACGAGTCGCTTCGCCAAGACAGACGCGATTCACCGCATTTTTGACGCGCGAGCTCGGGAAAAGTCCATCGGAAATCGACTCGGCCTGATGCAGCGTGGATTGGCAAATATTGCCAAACGTCCGCTGCTGGGCACCGGATACAAATCTTACACTTTTGCGACGGGGGAAAAGCATGCAATTCATAACGATGTGATGCTGATCGCGGCTGAACTCGGTCTCATTGCCATGGGTCTCTATCTTTTCTATTACTGGAAGTTGATTTATGGTGCGATGTTGACGCGATCGCCCGCTGAAAAATGGCTCTTGCGATCGTTTGCCGTTTATTTTCTGGTCACCGGCATGGCACATCCGCTATTTGTGACAAAATCAACGTGGTTCTTCACTATTCTCGCGGCCGCCATTGCCTACCGTTCCCGACAGCTTGCCGACGACAATGTGCAGTTGCAGCTCGCGTCTTATTCCCATCAAATGATGCCCGAGCCCATGCTGAATACTTGGCGAAATCCACATTCATCCAGCCCGTCTTATGGGTAAGGCGCCGTCGCCGGCGTCAATGGGCAATCGGTACCCCATGCGAATTCTTGCGATCGCCACACTGTATCCGCTCTCCAACGAAGACTATGCCGGTCAAGCCCGGCATGTCAGCTTTCGCGCCCTGGCCAAACAGGGACATTCAATCGAAGTAATCCGGCCGCAGATGCGCCTGTATCGCCTTCTCTCGCGGGATTGGCGTCGAAAAAGTGGTCGACCTGTGCCCATTGAATATGAGCTCGATGGATTGAATGTGATGTGTCCGCGATATTGGAGACTGCCGGGTCGCCGTTGGAGGGCGATTGAGGCAAAGTGGCGATACGGCCCGATTGCGCGCCGCGTTCGCAAGCGTCATGCGATGCAACCCTTCGATCTGATTTATGGCTGCGAACTGATGCCCGACGGCGTCGTAGCGGTTCGATTGGGAAAAGAGCTGGGAATTCCGGTCATGCTCTCGAGCATTGGGAGCGATGCACATACCTATCCGCACGAAAGCGAACGAGCCATGAATGAGACAGTTCGCGTTCTGCGCGAAGCGGACCTTATTCTTGTGGAGGGCGAAGGCGCACTCGCGGACCTGCGAAAGCTGTCATCCCAAACGGCACCGATTCGAGTTTTCAGCAGGGGCATCGACCTGACGCGATACGAAAACGCACCCTCCCGCCAAGAGCTCCGACAGAGGCACGGACTACCGGTCGACAGAAAGCTCATTGTCTTCGTAGGGGCGTTGAACGAGAGCAAGGGGGTTCAAATCCTTGCGGAAGCATTTTCTCAAGTTTACTCGCAGTACAAGGATGCCGATTTGGTGTGTGTCGGCTCAGGCCCGATGGCCGGTGTTATCCGGACGGTCGCCGCTGAAAATGGATGGAACGATCGTCTGCACTTGCTGGGGCGACAGGCTTTTAGCGATGTGCCGCACATATTGCTGGCGTGCGACGTATTTTGTTTACCTTCATTTGGTGAGGGGCTGCCGAAGAGCGTGGTCGAAGCAATGGCTGCGGAACTGCCGGTCGTTGCCACAAGCGTGGGGGGAATACCGGACGTTATGCATCACGGTTCGTGCGGCGTTTTGGTTCCGCCTCGCGATGTGACTGCGCTCGCCAATGCGATTGCTCGACTATTGGCGAATCCGAACGAAGCCGCGAGAATGGGCCAGACCGGTCGGGATATCGCCTATTCGCATTTCGACACGGTGAAGAACGCTGGTGGAATACTGCGATTTGCCGAAGAGGCGATCGCCCAAGGCAAGGCCAGAATGGCGCGCTCCAGGGGGAACAAGGGTAGAGATGTCGAAAGCGATTAAGCTGATCACGATTGTCGGTGCGAGACCGCAATTCGTAAAGGCTGCGGCTGTGAGCCGGGCAATTGCGCGTCACAATGCTGAAAATCCCGGCACGCCCGTCGACGAGACGATCATTCATACGGGGCAGCACTATGACGCCAACATGTCACAGGTGTTCTTCGACGAGCTAAAGATTCCCGCGCCGGGACATCATCTCGGCGTCGGCTCGGGTTCGCACGGCCGGCAGACCGGCGCCATGTTGGACAAAATCGAACAAGTGCTTCTGAGTGATCGGCCCGATTGGGTTTTGGTTTACGGCGACACGAACAGCACGCTTGCAGGGGCGGTTGCGGCGGTGAAGCTGCATATTCCGGTGGCGCATGTTGAGGCGGGGCTGCGGAGTTTCAATCGTAAAATGCCGGAGGAGATCAACCGGATTGTGGCGGACAGTATCAGTGATGTGCTGATGTGTCCGACCGATACGGCTGTGAAAAACCTGGCGCGCGAGGGAGTGACGCGCGGCGTGCACAATGTCGGCGATGTGATGTATGACTCGGTGTTGTTCAATTCCGAGTTGGCGTCGAAGCAGAGCCGAATTCTGGAGACGCTCAAGCTGGAATCGAACGGGTATTTTCTGGCGACGTTGCATAGGGCGGAGAATACGGATGAGGCGGGGCGGCTGGAGGCGATTTTCGCGGCTTTTGCGAAGTCGCCGCTCCCTGTGATTCTGCCGCTGCATCCGCGGACACAGAAAGTGATGCAGGGGCGGTCGATCGCGATGGTGCCGCATGTGAGGATTCTCGATCCGGTTTCATATCTGGATGTGCTCATTTTGGAAAAGAACGCACGGGGATTTTGACGGATTCGGGCGGGATGCAGAAAGAGGCCTATTTCTTCGATAAACCGTGCGTGACGATGCGAGAAGAAACGGAATGGGTTGAGCTGGTGGAAGCGGGTGCGAATCAACTGGTCGGCGCGGATACTCGAAAGATCGTCGATGCAATGGCGTGGGCGATGGCGTGGAAACCTGCCAAGGGCGCGGCACCACTCTATGGCAATGGCGACGCAGGCGGGAAGATAGTCAAGCTGCTGGCGGCGGGCGGGGGCACGGATGAGCACCGCGCCCTCAGGCGAAACTATGGCGGTATCTAGCGGCGCAGTGACCAAGGGCCGCGTCGTGCAGTTTTCGACGGTGCATCCGCCGAACGACATTCGCGTGTTTCATCGGGAGTGTCGCACGCTGGCGGCCGCGGGATACGATATTGCTTATGTCGTGCCGCATGACCGGGATGAAACGGTTCATGGAGTCAGGTTGTGCGCCGTGCGGAAGCCGAAGGGGCGACTCGATCGCATGATCGGAAGCACATGGCGCGTTTTTCGGCGGTCCATGAAGGAGAACGGCAAGGTCTATCATTTCCACGATCCCGAGTTGATTCCCGCAGCACTACTGATGAAGTTATCGGGAAAACGGGTGATATACGATGCGCACGAGGACACGCCGCGCAGCGTTTACAATAAGACCTACATTCCGAAACCGGTTCGATATCCAGCCGCATGGCTGTGCGAATTCTGGGAACTTCTGGGCATGTGGGCGTTCGACAACCCAATCGCGGCCACACCCGCCATCGCGCGGCGTTTTCCGAAGAAGAAGGCCGCCGTCGTGCAGAATTTCCCGATCATGGACGAGGTGATGCATGAACATGCCACGCCGGTGTCGCAGCGTCTGCCGAATGTAATCTATGTCGGCGAGATCAGCCGGCAGCGGGGGATCTGCGAGATTGTGCGTGCGATGTCGCTGGTGCCGGCGGATTTGGATGCGAAGTTGATTCTAGCAGGGAAGTTTGTGCCGGCGTCGTTGGAACAGGAAGTTCGGGCGATGCCGGGTTGGGATCGCGTGGAGTTTCTCGGCTGGCGGTCGCGCGACGAAATACTGAGAGAATTCGGCCGGTCGCGGGCGGGGTTGGTTCTGTTTCATCCGGTGCCGAATCACACTGAGGCGCAGCCGGCGAAATTGTTCGAATATATGGCGGCCGGCCTGCCGCTGATTGCGTCGAATTTCGAGCATTGGCGCACCTTTGTCGAGGGCGAAGGGTGCGGCATTCAGGCCGATCCGCGGGATCCGTCGTCGGTCGCAGCGGCCATTACCAAGTTGCTGCGCGATCCGGCCGAAAGCGAAGCGATGGGGAAGCGCGGGCAACGCGCAGTGCGAGAGCGCTTTAATTGGGGCGTCGAGTCGCAAACGATGCTCGGAATTTATGAGCGCTTGATGGCGAAATAATCGGCTCATGGAAAGTCGTGATGAAGCAAGTGCTGCAGAATTTGAAGACGGGCGTCGTTGAACTGGCGGAGGTTCCGTGTCCGCTCGTGCGCCCGGGGCACTTGCTCATCCAGACGCGGGCCACGCTGATATCGCCCGGAACCGAGCGAATGCTGGTCGAATTTGCAAAGGGCAGTTTGATCGCCAAGGCGCGGTCGCAACCGGAACGCGTTCGGCAGGTGCTGGACAAGGTGAAAACGGACGGGTTGATCCCCACGATGGAAGCCGTGTTCGCGAAACTGGATGAGCCGCAATGGATGGGGATGTGCAACGCCGGAGTGGTGATTGACGTCGGCGCGGGTGTGACGGAGTTTGCCGTCGGCGATCGCGTGGTGAGCAATGGCTATCACGCGGAGTGTGTTTGCGTCGCAAAGAACTTGTGCGCAAAATTGCCGGATGAAGTGCCGGATGAACAGGCTCCGTTTGTCGTGCTGGGGGCGATCGGGTTGCAGGGCATTCGATTGATGGAGCCGACATTGGGAGAGTCGATCGTCGTGGTCGGCCTTGGCGTGATCGGGCTGCTGACGGTGCAGCTGCTGCAGGCACAAGGGTGTCGCGTTCTTGGCATCGACATGGATGCGAATCGATTGGAAATGGCGCGGCGGTTCGGCGCCGAAGTGGTTGAATTGCCGGCGGGAGCCGATCCGGTGGCGGCGGCGAAGGCGTTTTCGCGAGGACGGGGTGCAGATGGTGTCATCATTGCGGCATCATCAAAGAGCAACGATCTCGTGCATCAGGCGGCGCAAATGTGCAGGCAGCGCGGACGGATTGTGCTTGTCGGCGTCGTGGGATTGGAGCTGGCGCGGACGGATTTTTACAAGAAGGAGCTGTCGTTCACAGTGTCCTGCTCGTATGGGCCGGGGCGGCACGATCCAAATTATGAGGATAGAGGACAGGACTACCCTGTCGGATTCGTGCGATGGACCGAGCAGCGGAATTTCGAGGCTGTCATCGACATGATGGCGACGGGGCGATTCGACGTTTCACCGATGATCACGCGCCGCTTGCCGCATGCTCAGGCCGTCGAGGCGTATTCGGCACTCGTGAACGATCGTGACGCGCTGGGAATTATTTTGGATTATCCACGCGAGCCGCTGCCATTGCTTCGGACTGTTGCACATGCGAAGTCGGGCCAATCGACGGCCGTCGGTGCGGGGAGCGCGGTGATCGGGCTGATTGGCGCGGGCAATTTTGCAAAGATGACGATGCTGCTGGCGCTGAAGGGCTTGCCAGTACGCTTGCGATCTGTGGAGAGCGCCGGGGGAATTAGTTGCACGCACATCGCACGGAAATTCGGCTTCGAGCAGGCGACGACGGATTACAAGGCGATTATTGATGATCCGGCCGTGAATCTGGCGATGATTCTGACTCGGCATGACATGCATGCAAAGATGGCGACCGAGTTTCTGGCGGCCGGCAAGCATGTGATGGTGGAGAAGCCGCTGTGCCTTACATTGGAACAGCTTGCTGCGGTTCGAGAGGCTTACAACGCGGCGAAGGGACTTCAGCTTCTTGTCGGATTCAATCGTCGCTTTTCGCCGCACGCCGAGAAAATGCGAATGCTGCTTGCCAGCCGAAGCGAGCCGATGACCATCAGTACGGTGATCAACGCCGGCGTAACGCCGCCCGAATCGTGGACCCAGGATGCGTCGGTCGGCGGCGGCAGGATTCTGGGCGAGGGATGTCATTGGATTGACATGATGATGCACATAGTCGGCAGGCCGATCGTGCGCGTCGTCGCGACCAAAGTGGGTGCCAGCCCCGGCCTTGCCGTGCGCGACGACAAAATGACAATCACGCTGTCGTTCGAGGATGGGTCGATCGGCACGCTACATTACTTCGGCAATGGTCATCGCAGCTATCCCAAGGAGACGGTCGAGGTCTTTTGCGATGGCAAAGTGCTTCGGCTCGACAATTTCCGCGTGCTTTATGGTTACGGCTGGAAGGGCTTTACCAAACTAAAGCTGTGGCGGCAGGACAAAGGGCATGCCGAGCAATTTCGGCGGTTGACGGAGGCCGTCGCAAAGGGCGGATCGCCGGTGATGCCGATTGAAGAAATTGAAAACGTGACGCGAGCGACCATCGCCGCAGTGGAATCGGCGGAGAGCGGCCGGGCCATCGACCTTACATAGTGAGACATGTCCAACTCGACCGGCCTTCAACTTGAGACGCGGCACACCTTTCCGGGTAGGGCGGTGCTGGCTGAGCCGGACGGGTCGTTGTACATCGGAAGGAATTACGAGATACATCGTTCGACGGACGGCGGGATGACGTGGTCATTCGAGACAGGAATGCCGCGCTCGTGGCAGCGGCGGGTGATCGAGTGCTCGCGTTTGGCGTGTCGGGCGTTTCGTCATGAAGTTCGGGCGATGGCGCGGCTGGGCGACGGGACTTATGTTGCGGCGAGCAAGAAGGCAGTGTATTTCGCGCGGGCTGGTCAGCGCGAAATGACACCTAGCACCGTGGAGATTGTCGATTTTCTCAAGCCGCCGATGATGTTCGGCGTCGGGCCGAATGATCGAGTGCTTTGGGGCGAATACAACACGACGAATCGCGATCGACCGGAGGTGCGGGTGTATGCGTCGGATGATCGGGGGGCGTCGTACCATGTCGGGTTTGTCTTCGCGCCAGGTGAGATGCGGCATGTGCACAATATTTTTTTCGATGAGGCGGCGGGGCATTACTGGGTATTGACGGGCGATCATCGGCATGAGCCGGGGTTCGGGCGGCTGTCGGCGGATTTGAAGTCGTTTGAATGGCTGGTGCGCGGGAAGCAGGACCATCGCACGGTCAGCGTGTTCGACTTTGGCGATTATTTTGTTTATGGCACGGATTCGGAGCATGAGTCGAATGCGGTGATTCGATTGGACAAGCGGACGGGGGCGAGCGAGCGGATCGCACCATTGGCCGGCACGTGCATCTATGGCTGCCGATTTGGGGGAGTTTATGCCCTGTCGACGACGGTTGAAATCGCACGGGGGGACAATGCCTCGCGCGACGCGACGCTGCTGCTGTCGCGCGACGGCGAGCGGTGGGAGACGGTGATGTCGGCGAGAAAAGACGCGCTGCCGCAAAAGATATTTCAGTGGGGCTCGTTGATATTGCCGAGGGGCGCGAGCAACCGGGAGCGGCTGATCGTTAGCGGGCAGGCGCTTCGCGGCGTGGATGGCAGGACAATTGTCGCGGATATCGTGGGTTAACGCGCGCATTTTTGTCGCAAGTTTACAGGAGTTTCCTGATGACGGGTATTTCATCTCCGTTGATCGTGATTTTGATTGTTCTACTGATTGCGGCCACGTGCATGCCACTTTATGCGCAGGATGAAGGGCAAACGGAGGCAACAATCGTCACAACGCGAGACCGGCTGATGTTCTGCTGCGAAGCCTATTGGGAGTTTCAGCTTCGCACCGGGCCAGAGCGGGCGACCTATCTCGGCGATCATCGTTATGACGATCGCCTGACCGACTACAGCGCGGAGGCCCGCGATGCGGAGTTGGAGTTTCTGGCCGATCTGTTGAAGCGGCTTGATCGCGTGGAACCGAAGGACCTGACCGAGGCCGATCGCCTGACGCTCGATTTGCTTCGCCTGACACTGACCGACCGGCTGGAAATGGCGGAATTCCCAGAGCATCTCATGCCCATCAAGCAGCAGGACAGCCCGCACATCACATTGGGCACGCTTCAGGCGACGCAGCCGCTCAAGGACCTGTGGGACTGCGACAAGTATAATGCCAGATTGGTGGCATTCGCCGGACAGGTGAATGATGTGATTGCGGCGATGGACGAGGGCATCGCCAAAGGCGTCGTGCGTCCGAAGGTCACGATCGAGCAGTCGCTGCCGCAGATCGAAGCGATGATCGCCGCGAACGAGGAAGACAGCGTTCTCTACGCGCCGGGCAAGGCGCTTCCCGACAGTGCATGGCGCGAAAAAGCGCGGGAGCGCATGAAGGGCGCCACCCGCGTCGCGACAAAGGCGCTCGTCAAGCTGCGCGACTATCTGAAAAACGACTATCTGCCAAAATGCCGCGAAACGGTCGGTTATTGCGATTTGCCGAACGGCAAGGCCTGGTATCGCCGCGCGGCGAAATTGCAGACCACAACGGACCTTTCGCCTGAAGTGATTCACGAGATTGGTTTGAGCGAGTTGAAGCGCATTCGGGCGGAAATGGAGAAAATCGCCAAGGAAGTTGGCCACACGGGCGATCTCGATTCGTTTATTAACAAGCTACGAAGCGACCCGGCTCGGCACAACAAGACGGCCGAAGAAATCATGCGCCGCAATCGCGAGATTCTCGCGAAGAGCGATGCGAATCTGCCCAAGATGTTCGGCAAGCTGCCGAAGATTCCGTACGACTTCAAGGAGATCGAGCAGTTTCGCGCGCCGGGCGCGCCGGCCGCCTACTATTACAACGCGCCGGACGATCTTTCGCGGCCTGCTTATTTTTATGTGAATGTGTACAAGCCCGAGTCGCGGCCGATCTACACGATGGAGGTTTTGGCGTATCACGAGGCGATGCCGGGGCATCATCTGCAGATCGCCTTGGCGCAGGAGCGGAAGGATTGGCCGGACTTTCGGCGCTTTGAGCACATCAATGCATTTATTGAAGGTTGGGCGCTGTATTCAGAATTGCTCGGCTACGACCTCGGTGGCTACCAGGATCCCTATTCGCGGTTCGGTCAGCTCACGTTCGACACATGGCGGTCATCGCGACTCGTTGTTGACACCGGCATGCACTATTTCGGCTGGTCGCGGCAGAAAGCGATCGACTTCATGAAAGCCAACACGGCGCTGAGCGAGCAGGATATTGTTTCGGAGATCGATCGCTACATCGCGTGGCCAGGGCAGGCGCTGGGGTACAAGATCGGGCAGTTGGAGATATTGAAGCTCCGGAAAGAGGCGGAGGAGAAGCTGGGGAAGACGTTTGATATTCGCGAGTTTCATGATCATATTTTGGCGGAGGGGTCGATTCCGTTGTCGACGTTGAGGAAGCGAATGGAAACGTGGATGGACCTGAGAATAAACAACGCACGTTAACGTGGCAATCGATCAATCAGTGCTTATGAGGAGGGCAGCGAATGGCAGCAGATCGCCGTCAATCGTAACATCTCCATCGCTGTTGATGTCGGCAGTGCAATCGAATATGCGTTGAGTAAGTATGTCACAGAATCGCTTGATATCCCGACCATTTACGACGCCGTCGCTGTTCACGTCGCCAGATGGCCAAGGGGCTATGGCCAGCATGGCGGCGTTGCTTTCGCGAAATGTACAGGCGTTGCGCACGATGCACTCGTAGTCGTTTGCAGCGTCTGTTTCGGTCAAGGGTTCGACGACCAATTCCGGAGTGGCGACGCCCGAAATGTTCGCGCCATCGACGAGCGGAGTGCCACCGCGCCTCCATTCATAGCTAACGATGTCATTGTCCTGACAATTGACGCGAAAGACCGCCCGCCCGCCAATGCATGCAAGTTGCGATGCGGGTTCTTCAATTAGGGTGGGGCGATCAATGGGCCCCCACAGCGCCACACTTGTGACGTCCATGCCCGCTGGATACGTGTTTGAATAGACTCTCGGATTGCCAGAATTGAACGCGACAACCAAATGTCCGCGATGTTTTCCCAATGCCGAAATTCGTCCGTGAGTGTAGCCCTCTAAGTAACTCCATTCCGTACCGTTCCATTGTGCAATCCGATATATCGGGCTCCCAGTCACACCGTCGTGTGCAGCTACAATCAAAGTGTCTTCAAACTCCTGCATTGCGGTGATACCGCCGCTTACGATTCCAACTGTGGTCCATTCCGTACCGTTCCATTTAATGACCGTGGGACCCGCACCTGAGACATATAAGTCACCTGCATAGGTGCACATGGACATCTTAGGATAAATGACAATATGTTCAGCATTATTAACGGGTTGCCAAACGGCACCGTCCCACCGAGCTAAGCCGTCAACTTCTTGTCCATCGACAAATATGAACTCTCCACACGCGAACAGGCTTCCATCATGGACTATCAGATCATTGATGAGAAAATCAAAATTTCCCATCTTGTTCCAGTTAGTTCCGTCCCAGCGAATCAGATGCGCGTCTCCCGTCCAGTTGCTTGATCGGAAAATACCTTGTGCAACGATTTCACCATCAAACTCCAAGATACGCTTACCTCGTGTGTGGCTGAAATTAGATAGTTGACCCAAGGGTTCCCAGAAACTCCCGTTCCACTTGGCGACGTTGTGATTAAAGCCGTTGATTGGGAATCTGCCTGTTGCTATTAACTCGTCGCCAATACTGATCGCATCCCAATGCTCAGAATTACTTGGTCCCGTCGTTGTAAGCGCCTGCAGTCCGTTACGTTGGCTCCACCAATATAGTCTCGGCGGGATTGTTGCGGAAATACTACTGTATGATATCAGCAGATTTCCATCGATTGACATCAATCGTCGGTAGGCTTCATCGTAGTACTTGGGTGTCTCCCAATCGTCGCCGTTCCATCTGGTGACGTTGCGCGTGTTGTCATAGTATTCAATGTAGAACTCGCCGCCGCCATACAGCGATCCTTGATGGATGCCTAGTGCAGCCAGCACTCGATTGCGCCATGTCCCAAGTCCATTCCATGCGGTACCGTTCCACCGATAGACGTTAGGATCTCGTAACTGATTGGCTGGAAAAGCTCTACTGGCGTAGAGTAATCCATGGCTCTCAAACAAGCATTGGATGGAATTCGATGGAATTGGGGCAAACGGTGTCCACGTCGTGCCGTCAAATCGGATGAGGTTGCTTATCGATGTTCCGTTAACTTGAATCCCGCTTCCCCCTATCAAGAGATCCCCCCGATATTCGTGCATGGTCCAAATGCCCCCAGTGACTGACCAATTTACGGGCGACCAATTGGAACCGTCCCATTGAGCGAAAGTGAACGTCTGTCCGCCGAACTTGATAGTACCGTAAACGAGCAGGTTGTTTTGATGAGAGCAGATTTCCGACACGACGCTGCCGGCTTCCAGGCCAAGGTTCTGCCAGGAGTGACCGTCCCAGCGCCCGATACCGTGCATCGGCAAGCCGGTCAATGAGGCGTTGCCGATGTTGGATCCCCCAGCGAATATACCACCCTGAAATTCAAACAACGCATAAATCATACTTGGCGTTGTGCTGGAAACAAGAATTGGCTGCCAACTCGCGCCATCCCATTCCACGACCGTTGGTCCCCAAACTCCGCTTATCGAGAATGCGCCGCCAGCAATTAGTTGTCCGTCGTATTTTGCAAAGGTTTTAAGGTCTCCAATAAGGTCCAGACCTAAAGGCCAAGCGGAATCGCCATCCGATGCCCATACAGGATTATTGCTAGTTGTATATTCATGTCCCGTGATTCGTAATGGAATCTGAGGACCTGTGCCATCCGGGTCCCATGATATGATGGCATTAACGCCAGCAATCAAACCCGGTACTGGGTGGGATGTCGGGATCCAGTCTTTCGTGCATTCGGCATGCGCCCAAGAAGTGTGCGTAATTGCCGTGATCGTGCAAAGCAGATTGAATGCAAGTATGGTGAATTGGCGGGCTCGTTTGATGGGTTCTCTGTTTAACATCGTGGCCCTCCGAACACCGATTCTCAGCTAATTTGACATTCGCGATAAGACCGGCTCACGATTGGATAGTCTATCACCTTCCCGGCTGAAGATTCAACTAGGTCCGGCTGGAAGGGCTCCTTTTGGGTCCGTGACACATTCGGCGGCACTAATATAACCCGGACGGAAGTCCAGGGCCGAACACGGCGGCGGCAGCCCCTCTTGCGTGGAAGGTACTGAGTCGAGTCGCTTTGCCGCCGAAAGTGTCACGCACCTGCTCCTTATTAGAACCGTCAACAACTATTTGCCCGTCATGGCCCGCGCCGCCGGGCTGTCCTTCATCGGCAGCGTGAATCGACGAATCTTGTCGAATGAGTAGAGTGCCCCCGCGACGGCCGGCGCAGTCGGCACGAGGCCGATTTCGCCCACGCCCCGCGCCCCATACGGCGTGTCCGGATCGGCGGTTTCTACGATGATGCACTCGATTTCGGGCATGTGGTGGGCGCGGAGGACGCCGTTGCTTTTCACGTCGTCGGTCACGATGTGGCCGTTTTCGACGACGAATGCCTCGGAGAGGGCGTAGCCGAGGCCCATGTGGATACTGCCTTCCACCTGGCCTTCGAGGAGTGTCGGATTCATGGCACGGCCGACGTCGTGGGCGGCGACGACTTTCTTGAGCTTGCCGTCGTCGTCGAGAATGACGACCTGCGTGGCGAAGCCGTAGGTGAGGTGGGTAACGGGGTTTTCGACCGGTGCGCCGAATTTGTCGGTTTTGTAGCAGACCCATTCGCCATGGTAGACCTGACCGGCAAGTTCGCCGAGCGATTTTCCAGCGTCTAGATCAGCTTTGAGTTTCTTTGCGGCTTCGACGACGCCATAAGCGCCGAGCACCGTGCCGCGGCTGCCCGTGGTCTGTCCGCAGTCGATCGCATCGCGCGTGTCGGCACGGGCCTCGAAGATTTCGGCGGGCAGGCCGGTTTCTTCGACCGCGGTTTGAATCAGGATGGTGAAGAGGCCCTGGCCCATTTCGGTGAAGCCGGTGCGAATGGTGATGCGGCCATCGGGCTCGACCGTGAGCGTCGCGCGGCCGGCTTCGGGGAGGCCGTTGCCGATGCCGACGTTTTTGATGCCGCAGGCGATACCGGCGAACTTGGCGTTTCGATAAATGTCTTTCACCGATTCGAGCGTTTGTCGCAGGCCGAAGGGTTTGGTGAGAAGCTGGCCGGTGCAGAAGCGGTCGCCGGGTTCCAGAATGTTGCGGCTGCGAATCTCCCAGCCGTCGATGCCGACTTTTTCGGCGATGAGATCGAGCGCTCCTTCGATGGCGAATGCCGACTGGTTGGCACCAAAACCGCGCATCGCGCCGCACGGTGGATTATTCGTATAGACAGCCAGGGCCTCGATGTCGATCGCCGGAATGCGATACGGCCCCGCGGCATGGCCCGCCGCCCGTTCCAGCACCTTCATGCCGACGCTGGCGTAGGCCCCCTTGTCGCCGACGATTCGCGCGCGAAGGGCGGTAATGCGGCCGTCGGCATCCGCGCCGACCCGCAAATGCGTTCGAACCGGATGCCGTTTCGGATGCAGGCGAATGCTCTCTTTCCGCGTTAGCACCGTTTTCACCGGCATTCGAGCGAGATAAGCGAGAAGGGCGGTCTGGCCCTGAATGGACATGTCTTCCTTGCCGCCGAACGCGCCGCCGTTCGAGACCAGCTCCGCGTGCATGCGTTCGTGCGCCCAGCCAAGGATGGAGCAGCATTGACGTCGATCGTCGAAGATACCCTGACCCTGTGTCAGCAAGTGCATGCCGAGCTGGTCATGCGGCGTACGATCATCGGCCATATGCCGCGCACCGCTTTGAAATTCTCGCCATGAATTGGCAAAGCCATCGGCAAGTGCAAAAGGTATCGCAATGCAGGCCTCGGGTTCGAGAAACATGTGCTCGATGGCCTGCGTCTGCCATATGCCTTCAACAATATGGGCGGAATTGGCAAAGGCCGCATCGACTTCGCCGCGAACCAGCGCCGAGCGCGAAAGAAGATTGCCCTTCGGATGAATCTGAGGCGCATCCGGCTTCAATGCGTCGTCCGGTGTCGTCAGTGGCTCGCGAATGTCATATTCGACGTCGATCAACTCGGTCGCCCGTCGGGCTGTTTTCTCGTCGACCGCGAGCACCGCCGCAAGGATGTCACCGACGCATCGAGTCTCTTCGCCCTCGGCGATAAAGATCGGCCAATCGGGAATGATGAGTCCGACGAATCGCTTGCCGGGCACATCCTTGGCCGTGGCGATGCGAATGACGCCTTCAAGGGCTTCGGCCTCGGAGGTGTCGATTCGCTTCACCAGCGCGCGCGGATGGTCGCTGAATCGCATCGCGGCGTGGGCCATGTCGGGAATGACGATGTCGTCGATGTAATGCCGATCGCCCAACACGGCATCGGCGCCGGTGTAGCGGTTGAGACGGCCGCCGACTCGTTCGATTTGGTGATTTGGCGATTTGGTGATCTGGTGATTGTGAGACGCGCCATTTTCATTGCCGCCGGCCTCTGCGTTTTGGCGTTTCTCTGCGAGCGACTCAATCGCATCCACGATTTTCGTGTAGCCTGTGCAGCGGCAGAGATGGGCACGAAGGTCCAAGGCGATTTCTTCTCGCGTCGGGTTCGGTTTCCGCTCGCACAGGGCATGGCCACGGATGGCGATGCCGGGTATGCAAAAACCGCATTGAACCCCGCCGCATTCCACGAAGGCATCCGCAATTCGTTTTCGGGTCTCTTCCGGCAGGCCCTCAAGCGTGGTGATTTCCTTGCCCACCACGCTCGACGCCTTGATCGTGCATGAAAGACGCGGCTTGCCGTCGATCAACACAGTGCAACAGCCGCACTGTCCCAGGGGCTGGCAGCCGTCTTTTGGCGAAATAAGTCCGAGTTGGTCGCGAAGGGCGTCGAGGAGCGAGAGGCCGTCCGGTTCGGAAATGGGGATCGACTGGCGACCGTTGACGGTCAATCGGATGGTGCCGTCAATCGGTTGAATGGCCATGGCTCAAATCCTCGCTCGATGGTGCGTGCAACTGCATTCCCATTATGCCTCATCCTCGCGCCGATCACAACGCAAGATGGGGATTTTCCCGCGCAACGGAGCTGGTCAAATAGAAAAGCGGCGTGGCGATTGATTATCGCCACGCCGCTTTTAAATCACTATGTGCTGTATTCGCGTCGAAATCGCTCAGCGAGTTGGACGCTGCGTCATGCGCGTCGTCGCTTAAGCAACATCAGCCCGCCAATCGCGAGCATGCTGAGCGTCGTCGGTTCGGGTACGGGTGTACCTTCGATGACAATGTAATAGGTGCTGGGAGGTACGGAAGCGCTCGGCACGCCGAAGCTATAAAGAACTTCGGTGTTGGCCGTCGCAGTATGGTTGGGGTCATACATCCATGCGGCTTGGTTTGCATTAGCAAAGCCGACAGCCGGTGTTGTATTTCGCCAGCCGTTCAAATTGCTAGTAGAGGAAAGTTGTACACCCAGCGCAAATGAACCAAAACCCGGAATCAATGAAAGATTCAAGGGCGCCGTAAAAAGCGGTGTAATCCCGTCACCAATGGTGACAATCGAAGTCACCGCGGCTGCGGCAGCTCCGAGTGATTGCGTCCCAATCAGCGATCCCGGTGAGTCGATGTGAGAATCGGGTGCAATGGGAGTGGTCGTGAACGTCGTCCAAGAGACCAAAACATCGGTCGCCGGCGCGCCGGCGACCTGACGAATTCCGACGGTCACTTTGGTCACTTCGAGCAACGTGTTGAGACCCAGCGTGGCGGCAGGAATGAGCACATCATCAAAATTGACGCGTGCGCTGTCCGCCGTTGCGCCCGTAAAAAATCCAGCCTGTCCCACATTTGTCCTAAACCCAGTTTGAATACTGGCGTCGTAAACGATTGCCGCTTGCGCCGACGACGCAACAGCCAGCAGTGCGGCCATGCCGCAAATAAGAGTCCTTCGCATACAGTTACCATCCTCCTTCGGATCGAACTTTATCAGGGTGGGTGCGAGTCTTTACAATGGACTCATTGCACCCCCCGATGCACTCGCGACACGTATTTAACCAGAACGAGACCCTCAAATACAAGCTTTTCGAGCATTAATCGATTCGGTCTAACGCGAATGGACGAACTTTGGTCAGTACAATTCGAGCAAAGCCCTAAAACTGCTAGGGATTCAGAGTGTTTTGGTTGTTTTAGGACGTACAGCCCTTGGTTCACGGCTCAATTGACTAAACCGGAATTGGCGTAGGAATATTCCTTACTTGGGAATGCACTTCAAAGTAAGGTGCAGGAGATTGTAAGCCTATTCATCCGTATCGCGCGACGAGGGGGCCGGCGAGCCGCCTTTTATAATACGGGCGCCGATTCGGTCATGCGTCTGTTCGGTGATTTCATAGGTCGTGCCGTCTGCATTGAGCTGCTCGATGCGCGTCGCCAACCGTTCGAGATCATATTCCCAGTCGATCTCGATCTGGCACACCCGGTTGACGAGTTCGCGCATGCGCACCGCCTGCACGCCCCGTTCATTGGACAGCGCCGCCTCAAACTGCTTGAAATCCTTCCGCGAGCAATTCTCAAGGGTGAGTTGAATCGACCTTCGAACGTTTTGTCTTTTCGCCATGCCTCGCCAAGGTCCTTTAGGATCTTGCCGGCATTTTTTTCGGCGCAGGCGCGAATGGCCTCGTCGCCGCCCTGGTTTTCATTCGTCGTTGCCTTTGTTTCCGAATAAACGCCCGACATCAGCATTTGAGCGCTGTCGGTGTGGTAGGCGCGAATGGTGATCGTCGCGCTCCACTTGAACAGCGTGCGCCCGCCGATTTCGCTCGTGCCGGCCATCCGCGCATCGGCCACGCCGCGAATCACCACATCGGCCTTGAATGATGCAGCCATCGCCGCCAGCTTCTTCACATCATCGTTGATCGCGGCCAGGGCAATGTCGCGATCCTTCGACTGGGCCGAGCCGGACTGATCCATGAGCTGCACGCCTTTTTCGATGAAGAATCGCTCGAGGGCGCTTTGTGCGACGGCATCGGTCTTGGGCGGCATCTCGTCGTCCACATTGTTGTCTTCGACGACCACGACGACACATCGGGGATTACCCTCGGCTTCCAGCGTATGGAGCAGCAGAGCCGATTCCTTCTCGAAACTCATGGTGGAGACGGTGGCCCTGATCTTGCAGCGGCTGATTTCATCGTCCTTGGTCCGCTCGAGCACGTCATATTCGGTCACGAACCCCGCCGCGAGTGACATAATCTTGTCATAAACCGCCTGGTAGTTCTTGGTCTTAGTGTGCGAACTGATGAAGGTTCCACAGGCCTGCTCAACCGCCTTGCGCAGAGCATCCTGCTTGGCTTGTTCCATGGCGTTCAGATCGGTCCCGGCCGCTTCGCCGGTCACGGTAATGACCTTCACGTCGTCGCCTGGCTTCAGGCCTGCCAGTGCAATACCGTTCAAGAAAATCAAAGAGATTACGATTGTTCGGAATTGCCAGTGAAAATGTCTTGCGTCCATGGGTCGCCTCCGGCTGAGATTCGGTTCAGTCACTGCACCATCAACCGGTGCTTAATACGCAAAAAGGTGTGTTAATCCGACTCGGATGTCAAAAAAAAAATGAGCCACCAAACGCCAGTTTCTGCATGTGGATGCAATTTACCTTGAGCCTAATGGATACGACTCAGGCTTTACATTGTCATCCCGATGGACAAGTGCCACCGTTGACGGTTTTCGATGCGGTGCAGGATACGTACATAATAGGGTCCCGACATGGATGGCGAAAGGCAGTCGCCAGTCCTAATTTGCTTGGCCAGCGGGGCGACGCCTTATTCACATAAAGTTAATCATGAAATAGACTTACAAAATATTTCTGATACGGCAGCCGGGGCAACTTTCAATGTGGTAACTGGAAAACAAGGCAGATTTTCCGACTGAATGGGGTTCGTAATTACGACAACGCTAAGGATTCGCGGTGATCGTTTTCTGAAATATCGATGGGGCCGCTCTTTATGTCGTTTGCGGCCGTTGATTTGGGAAGTCGGCAGTATATTGTGCGACCCTGATGAAGTTGGCGCGATGAGTCGGGTCCGTTGGCGCGGTCCTCGATTCAGGCGTTGCGATCGTGCTTGATTTTCTCATGAAAGCCGAAAGCGTTCAGGCCGGGAAAGTTCCCGGGAATCACGACTTGAGAATCGAGTGAGTTTGACGGCGAGCTTCGAAACCAGCGTGGCGCCTTCTAACTGAAGCGGCGCGTTTTGTTCGAGCAAGCGATGGAGTCAGACGATCGCGCCGGGTTCGTGAAATAAGTCACAATCATGAAGCCCGCTGGTCGTTTGATCGGCGGTGACGGTCGGTGAAATGGACCCGGCTGAATCGTGTTACGGCAACTTGGCAATGTGTGCGGAACGGACAACACAGGAGACTTTTTTGTGAATCGAAGCAAACGATCTGGGGGTTGGATGGGTGTAATGCGAATGCTCGGCATCGCGGTCGGCGTTGTCGCTGCGACGGCCGGCGCGGCCTTCGCGGCGGATGCGGGAGATGCGGAGCATTCGCTCGCGAACATTCCCGCCTTGTGGTGGTCCGGTTTGGTCGGAGCCGGAATCGGCCTGTTCTTCGCCTACAAGTTCTATAAAGAAATCATGAGCAAGAACGAAGGCGACGACAACATGAAAATGATTGCCGGCTTCGTTCGCGACGGCGCCTACGCCTATCTGTGGCGGCAGTACAAAGTAGTGCTTGTTGTATTCCTCGGCTTGTCTGCGTTGCTTGCATGGATGGCATTCGGCCTTGGCGTTCAGCACGGCATCGTGCCCTTTGCATTCTTGACCTGCGGCTTTTTCTCCGGTCTATGCGGTTTCATCGGCATGAAAACCGCGACCAATGCGGCCCACCGCACAACCGCCGGCGCTCGCGAAAGCCTGAATCAAGGTCTTGTCGTGGCGTTTCGAGCCGGTTCCGTCATGGGCCTGGTCGTCGTCGGCTTCGCCATGCTGGACATCACGCTCTGGTTTCTTGCGTTGTACTTCCTCGGCTCAGACATGTCGCTGACGAGCATTACAGTCATCATGCTGACCTTCGGCATGGGTGCCTCGACGCAGGCACTCTTTGCCCGCGTTGGCTGCGGTATCTATACGAAAGCGGCCGATGTCGGCGCTGACCTGGTCGGTAAGGTCGAAGCGGGCATTCCTGAAGACGATTCGCGTAACCCGGCCACCATTGCAGACAACGTCGGCGATAACGTCGGCGACGTGGCGGGCATGGGCGCCGACCTTTATGAATCCTATGCGGGTTCAATTCTCGCCACGGCCGCCCTGGGCGTTGCCGCGGCCGTGTCCATGTTCGGCGACGATACGTCGGCGAGCGGTTTTGCCGCAGCCATGCGATTGCTGTCCTTGCCCATGGTCCTGGCCGGAATCGGCATTTTATTGTCGATCGCCGGCATCTATCTGGTCAAAACGCACGAAGGTGCGAATCTGGGGCAACTCATGGCCGCACTCAATCGCGGCATCTGGGGAAGCAGTGCCTTCATCATCGTTGCTTCGCTTGCGATTTGCTATTTCCTGATTGGCCAGGGTTTTCCGATGCCCGAAAGTGGGATTGCCCCCAGTTGGCTTGGCATTTGGGGCAGTATCGTGGCAGGCCTTGTCGCCGGCGTCATCATCGGCAAAGCCACGGAAATCTATACCAGCTACGACTTCAAGCCGACGCGTGAACTGAGCCAGCAGGCTGTCACCGGTCCCGCGACGGTCATCATCGGCGGCATCGCCGAAGGCATGAAGAGCACGTGGGCCAGCTTGCTTACGGTTATCATCGCCATTCTCGTGGCCTTTGTTTCCGCCGGCGGCGCGACGGAATATATGCTCGGTCTTTACGGCGTCGGCATTGCCGCGGTCGGCATGTTGGCCACGCTCGGCATTACTCTTGCGACCGATGCCTATGGACCCATCGCCGACAACGCGGGCGGCAATGCGGAAATGACCCACCAGAAGCCGGAAGTGCGTCAGCGAACAGATGCGCTCGACTCGCTCGGCAACACGACGGCCGCCACCGGCAAGGGTTTTGCAATCGGCTCCGCCGCATTGACGGCGCTCGCCCTGCTCGCGGCCTATATCGACGAAGTTCGCCTCGGCATGCTGCATGAAGCCGAAACGGTCGTAAGTAGCACGATTTCCGGGGCCGAGATAGAAGGTGCCGTCGGGCCTATCTATATCGGCTATGGCAAATTCGCCATGAAGGACGCAGGCGATGCCAAGAAGACGCGCAACTACAAAGCGCTGGTCTGCCTCGGCAGCAAAGAGCTTCGCAAACTCGAATCCGCTGGAACAATCAAGCCGGGCCAGCGATTCGCGGTGTCTGACTTATCGGCGGGCTCGCGGGAGGACGAATACGTCGGCGCGCTCAAAGTCGGCGGCGAACAAGTGGCGGTCGTTCCCGTGCGCAAGGCATCCATGGAACAATTCATGCAGTTCTACAACGTCACGCTCATGAATCCGCGGGTGCTCTGCGGGTTGTTCGCGGGTGTGCTGCTCACGTTCCTTTTCTGCGCCTTGACGATGAAGGCGGTGGGTCGTGCCGCCAATGAGATGATGCTCGAATGCCGTCGTCAGTTTGCAACGTGCGGGCATATCTGAAGGGCCAGGGCCACAATGATGCCTACATCCGCAATCCCGACAACTGGCCGAGAACGCCGGTTCCATACAATGGCGGCATGATTCCCGACTACGCGAATTGCGTCGCGATTTCCACCGCCGGCGCCCAGAAGGAAATGATCTTCCCGTCGTTGCTGGCAATCATCGCGCCCATTGCGGTCGGCCTTGTGTTTGGCGTCGCCGGGGTCATGGGACTTCTCGCCGGCGGCCTGGTGGCTGGTTTTGCTGTCGCCGTGTTTATGGCAAATGCCGGCGGCGCGTGGGACAACGCCAAGAAGTACATTGAAACCTTCGGCAAGATCACGGCCAAGGCATTCAAGACCGATGCCGCGGCCCGCGAATTGGTTCCCGCCGCCATACGCGAAGCCATCGCCGCCCGTGCCGAACTCGCCGAATCCGATGACGAAATCGTTTACGGAAAGGGCTCGTCGGATCACAAGGCGACGGTTGTCGGTGATACCGTTGGCGATCCATTCAAGGACACCTCCGGCCCGTCGCTCAACATTCTGATCAAGCTGATGAGCATGGTCAGCGTTGTGTTCGCCGGTCTTGTGGTTGCCTATGGGCCAAAGATCGGCTCGCTCCTTGGCTTGGGCAACTAAGCCTCCGCCTGATGCGTTGTGTCGGGCCTCAGCAAGAGGCGTCTGACAGATTCAGGCTTTTCGATTAGAATCCAACCGGCCTGCGGCGCTTGTGTGTCGCGGGCCGGTCGTTTTTATTGAACAACGGTCGCGTTGTACTAGGTTAGTCAGTGCTTTTTGGAGTCGGCCGCAGCCGATATCGATTGGTTCAACATGGCAGGGAAAGAGGAAATTTTGAAAAGTGTGGCCCGCACGCGTCGTGCTGCTGTAACAGAGCCGGCCGCCACCGAAAGACAGCGTGCCAAGCCGACGCGCGGCAGCGAAGCAGCGCGGCAGTTTGCGATAGACTGCGCGAAGCTGATGCGCGACGATAAATGCGAAGAGATTGTGGTCATGGATCTGCGCGGAATCAGTCCGATCTGCGATTTTTTCGTCATTGCCAATGGAACGAGCGATCGTCAAATGCGGGAGGTGGCCGATCATATCAAGGAGATGGGCAAAGAGCGCGGCGAGAAGCCCTATGGCGTCAGCGGTTATGACGAAAGCACGTGGATCGTTGTCGATTATGTCGATGTCGTGATCCACCTCTTTGATGGGGGAGCAGCGCGCGTTTTACGATCTCGAATCTCTGTGGGGCGACAGCGAAAAAGTGAATTGGGAAAAATAGAAACGTTGCGGTTTTGGCACTTTCATGAAATCCCTTCTCGCTGAACTTCGTGAATACATCAGCGCAAGCATGACGGCCGCTTTCGGTGATGCCGTGCGCGATCAGGATCCGGTGGTGAAGCCGTCGGGCGATGCCAGGTTTGGCGACTATCAATGCAACGCCGCGATGGCACTCGCAAAGAAGCTGGGGATGAAGCCGCGCGATGTCGCGGTGAAAATCGTTGAACAGCTTCGCGGATCGGCCGCCGATTTGTTGAATCTCGGCGACGATTGCATTGCCGGGCCGGGCTTCATCAATTTCAAGCTAAGCGACGCTTTCATCGCCGGCCAATTGAACGCAATTGCACCCGAGGCGGATGGGTCGAAAGACGATCGACTGGGAATCGAAACTGTCCCGGCGGCCAATCGACAGACCGTGGTCATCGACTACTCCTCGCCCAATGTCGCCAAGGAAATGCACGTCGGCCATTTGCGCAGCACAATCATCGGCGATGTGCTGGCACGGTCGCTTGGGTTCCAGGGCCACAACGTCATTCGTCAGAATCATCTCGGCGATTGGGGCACGCAATTCGGCAAGGTGATTCTCGCCCTGTGGCATTTGTGCATGGCGCGACACACGGGTGAAACGGCGGCGGATTTCGATCGCCTTGCGGGCCAATTGTCGGATTTGGCCAAGACCGATTCGCCGCAAAAGCTGGCGTTGTTGCGCGAAAGGGCTGCGGTCCATCAGGAAAACCTCGACCGCGATCCGGACGGCAGCCGGTTTCTCGACTACATCAAAACACTCGAGCCGAGCTTTCCCTGCTGTTGCCGGCCTATCGCTATGTCAACGCGATTGAATCAGCCGCCAACGGCACGGACGTCGTTGTCAAATCCTCGTCCGGATCGACCACGCCGCTGTCGGAGCTGTCGCGGTATGTCGCGGCCATGCTTCAGGGAAAAGCGGGCGGAGACAATACCCAGGAACTGGAGGCTTGGCGTCGTGCCAAAGAGGCGACACTTCGCGAATGCAACGAATTGTATCGCCGCTTGGGCGTTCTGCTGAATGATGACGATGTGCGCGGCGAGCTTCTACGAGCCGATGCTTCCGCATGTAATCGAGGAAGTTCAGGTTTCGCTCCAATCCAAGTCAGGTCAGTCCGGCGACATCACGGCCACTTGTCGTCGGGACAAGGGCGCGCTCTGTATTTATCTCGAAAAGCCCGACGGCACGCCGGCATTCAAAGGGCCCAGGGCGATCCCTTGCCGATGATCATCCAAAAGTCGGACGGCGCATCGCTCTACGCAACCACCGATCTTGCCGCGGCGCTGTTTCGCTGTGCCCATCCGACGAAACATCCGGTCGATCTGAAAACCCCGGCTCTCGCGGACATGCTGGCGAAATTGGGTGGCGGCCTCGGCGCGGACCGCGTGATCTACCATGTCGGCTCGCCGCAAAAGCTCCATTTTGACATGCTGTTTCCGGCCGTGCACGCGCTCGGCTGGTCGCGCAAACCGGATGGCACGCGCACGCTTCTTGAACACGTGAGCTTCGGCTCCGTGCTCGGCGAAGATCGAAAAATGCTCCGAACCCGCTCGGGCGATAGCGTCAAGCTGAAGGAACTGCTGGAGGAAGCGGTTGATCGCGCCGAGAAACAGCTTCGCGAAACGGAGTCCGATGCGGACAAAAAGCGCGGCTTCTCGGATGGGGAAATCCGCCAAGTGGCTGAAACGGTCGGTATCGCCGCGGTGAAATACGCCGATCTTTGCCAGAATCGAAATACGGATTACGTCTTTTCGTGGGACAAAATGCTGGCACTGCAGGGCAACACAGCGCCATATCTGCTTTATGCCTACGCACGAATCAGGTCGATTCATCGCAAGGGCGCCGAAAGCGGATCGGCCGGTCAGGGCGGCACAATTATGCTGGCCGAACCGGCGGAGCGCGATCTGGCGTTGGCCATTCTGAAATTTCCCGAAGTCATCGATAGCGTGGCCGATGCGCTAATGCCCAATTACTTGTGCGAATATCTGTACGACCTGGCCGGCCGGTTCATGACATTTTACGAAAATTGTCCCGTCCTCAAAGCGCCGGATGCCGCCATCGCGGCATCACGTTTGAGGCTCTGCGACCTGACCGCCCGGGCGCTAAAGTTGGGATTGGGACTGATGGGAATCAGGACACTCGAACGGATGTAAGAAACCTCTCCATTGGCGAATTGCCCATCGCGTGCAACCCTGCGATTCGATCACAATTCCCGCTGCAGAAACTCTAACCTTATTGCGCGCCGGCCATTTCTCGCGACAAGATCGGATCGGCCAGGCCCGCGTCGACGAATCCGCGCGCGCGATTCACGCAACCGTAACACGTTCCGCACGCCTCCTCACCGGATGAGAGACATGACCATGTCATCTCAAAGGGTGCATGCAGCCGTTGCCCCAGCTTGATAATGTCCGCACGGGGAAGATCGATGAGCGGCATTTCGACCGTCAGGGCCCTTGGCGCCGTTTCCGTCAAAATGGCGTTTCGGCATAGTTCGACATGCTCGCGTGAAAAATCGGGAAAAATGCTGCTGGTCCGCGGTCCCGGCGGCCCGAGGTCTTCGCTGACGCCAATCATGATCTTGCCGGCGCCGATGACATTGGCCCATGAACACGCCGCACTGAGCAGGCTGGCCACGAGGCCGGGTATATAGCTGTTGGATCGACCCTCGGCGGAGGCACGCGTGTTTTCGAGGTCACGATCCTGATCGACTCGACCATTTCCGCCGATGGCGACGAAGTGCGGCATTTCAACGGAAATGTGGTGCTGCGGATCGAAGAAGTCCACTTGTTTCTCGAAAAGCTCGAACTCCCGTTCGTCGGCGCGATGTCCGATGCGAACATGCATCATGGTCAGGATGTGCTCCTGTTGCGTCATAGTCGCAAGGACGGTGCTGTTGAGTCCGCCGGAGCAGAGAACGACTGCCTTCGTTTTGGCCATGATTGGACCTCCACCGGGTTTATCGGCGCATGTGGCACGCGTGTTTCGATGGTGTCGAATGGGGCGTCTGATAATGCGGTGATTAGATCATGCCTGCGACCAAGGCAAATCGTCCCGCCGATTCGCCCTGGCATCGGAACGAGTAAAACCGCTCGTCGCTCATGGTGCAGATCGAAGCAACGCTGACCGCTTCGGGATTGACGCCGCCGCGGGCAAGTTGGTCCATGTTGGCGGCCCGCAAATCAAATCGCCAGCTTTCGCCGACACGCGGAAAAAATCGCTCCGCATTCGGCAGGCGCGCCAGTGCGATGCGTCGCACATCATTTCCAACTTCGTATTCGGTTGGACCGGCGCAGGGGCAAAAGCCGCCGACGAGATTCGCCGGATCGATCCCGAACTCTTTGCGTAACTGCCGTACCAGCTCAATGGTGATTTCGGCCACGGTTCCGCGCCAGCTCGCGTGACAGGTGCCGAATACCCGGCGTCGCGGTTCGACAAGAACGATGAGCGGACAGTCGGCCGAGAATTGCATGACCGGAATGCCCGGCACATCGCAAACCAGTCCATCGACGAACTTGAGCGCCGACTGGCGACCGTCCCGTCCGGCCCCCTTGTCGGCAGCCGTCAATCGAATCACATGCGGACTGTGGATCTGATCGGGTGCAGTCAGGTTCTCAAACGGCAGCCCAAGGAATTCGCAGACTTTCTTCCGGCGATTCACGGCCAGGTCTGAATCGGGACCGCAATGCGTCGCCATGTTCCAGGGCCGCGAGGTGATGGCATGACGGAATCCATCGATCTCCAGCAGACTCGAAAACTGGAAAATCACGGTGTCTTCAACCGAAGTTGCCTTGAGATCGACAGTGCTTGGGGAAATCGCTTTGACCTCCGTTACGATGCGACTTTCAGCAGAATTTTGATTTGATCGGGTTGTTCCGCAAGCTTAAGCGCCGCAATCGCGTCCGCGATCGGCAACGTTCGCGTCACCATGCCGCTGACGTCCACCGCCTTGCGGGCCAGCGCGTTCAGGGCTTCATTGAACGGGCCGCATCGGCTGCCCAGCAGGCTGATTTCATTGACAACAATTGGCGTCAGGTCCGCGGCGTGATCGGCCTTGCAGGTTGTTTTCATCACGATGGTGCCGCGCGGCCGCACCATTCCCATGGCGATGCGCAAACCGTCCGGATGGCCGGTGCAATCGACCGCCAAGTCGAAATCCTGCTTCAACTGGGTGTCACCCGCCAACGCGGTGCGGATACCCCGGCGATCAAGCAGGGCGAGTGTTCTCTCGTTTCGACCGATCGCAATGAGCTTGCAACCCGTTGTCGCGAGAACCTGCGCCACAAGTATGCCGAGTCGTCCCGTCCCGATGACAGCCACTTGGGTTCGCTTTTCGATTTTCGATTGTCGCAAGACTTGAAACGCGGCGGCCAGGGGCTCTGTAAAGACCGCTTCCTCGTCCGTCACTGTATCGGGAACGATCAAGCAGTTTTTCTCGGGAAGTGTGATGTAATCCGCGAAGCAGCCGGGGCGCCCCTGAATGCCAAGAACGGTCCTGCGGCGGCAATGGGAAGATAGGCCGCTGCTGCACATATCGCATTTGCCGCAAACACAGTTGATCTCGCCCACCACCCGTTTGCCCGCCAGTTTGGCCGATCCGCCGTTCACCGTTCCGACGAATTCATGGCCGATGGTGCCGTTAAAACCTGCATAGCCGCGAATGATCTCCAAATCGGTTGAGCAAATGCCCGCCAGTCGAATTTGGACGAGAACTTCGCCCTCGGCGGGGATGGGCTGGGGCACGTCTTGAAGTGCGACGTTTCCGGCATGGACGACGACAGCTCGCATCTGAATTCCTTCAAAGAGAAGTCAATGTCGATGATATCGTCGATCTCAAGAGGCTGCACCAACCAGAGCCGTCGAAGCCCCACCCGAAAATGGAGGAGGCCGCGATGGGTTCGCGGCCTCGAGGATGGGGAAGATGTCAAAAATGGCTGGGCCGCCAGCGATGGGTTATTTCGACAGCAGGGCCGGGATCGAACTCGGTCCTTTCCAGCTTCATGGGTCCACCGTGACCCGCGAAACTGCTCGACATCGAAAATCCATCAACTTGCAGATCCGTCTGCCTCGACGGCCAAGTGTCATACTTATCGGTCAACTTCGAATTCAAGATGAGCCGGCTGCGTCACTATTTTGGGAAGTCGCCGAGCGAAGTCGTCGATTGCATGCCGCCGTCGACAGGCTACTATCGTGCCTATGTGCAAGCGCAGCATAGGGATAATGCTGCCCCGCCGATGTGGCGTCAGGTGTTTAATTTACGAGTGCGAGGTTGAAATCAGACGACGGACGATTTGCAATCGGCCGACACGATCGCGGAACTGAGAGCCGATTCTTCGTTTTCCAGAGCAGCCTCAGAAAGAATACGTCAGGCTCAACTTGGGATAAGGATGCGCTAATTTGGGGAGCTGGTATTCACTCATTGATGTGCTCATTTTGCTGGGCTCGGCCATTCTATTGGGCGGCTTGTGCGAGCGATTTCGGCAAAGCTCTCTCATCGGCTACCTGCTGGCTGGCACCTTGCTTGGCCCTTATTGCCTGAACCTGCTACGAAACAAGGATGCCACGGAGACGATGGCAGAATTAGGCGTCGCACTGTTGCTCTTTACAATCGGCCTCGAGTTTTCACTTCGACGACTGCGCTCCTTCGGTTCCATCGTACTGGGCGGGGGCGCCATTCAGGTTACGGCCACGGTTATCCTCGCGGCGTTGGCCGTACTTGCCCTCGGTGCTGGAATCGGCGCATCGATCGCAATCGGCGCCATGATTGCATTGAGCAGCACGGCTTGTGTTCTGCGATTGCTTCTTCGCCGTTCGGAAATCGACAGTATTTACGGCCGCAACGCGCTCGGCATCCTTCTTTTTCAGGATTTGGCGGTTGTGCCTTTGGTGCTGCTGGTGGAGTCGCTCGGGGGCGAAATGACCGCGGGTGCCATGGCATTGCATTTGGGCAAGGCCGTGGCCGCCGCAATGCTGCTGATTATCGTTCTTTATCTGTTGCTCAATTACGCGGTTCCCTTCCTGCTCTCCAAACAAACGGCGGCGAGCAACCGCGAATTCCCAATTCTACTCGCGATTGTCACGGCAATCGGATCGGCCGTGGCTGCTCATTCATTGCACCTGTCGCCGGCGCTCGGCGCTTTTGTCGCCGGGATCATTTTGGCGGAATCGCCGTTTGCGACGCAGATTCACGCTGATGTCGCATCTCTTCGAACGCTGTTTGTCACAATCTTTTTCAGTTCGATCGGCACGCAGGGCGATCCGGGCTGGTTCCTGCAAAACGCGCCGTCCGTTGTCGGCGTCGTTGCGGCCATCGTTGTAGGAAAAACGGTTATCGTGGCGTGTGTCGTAAAAATGTTCCGCTCGACCTTGGCCCATGCAGCCGCCACGGGCCTGTGTTTGGCGCAGGTCGGAGAATTTTCCTTTGTACTGGCTCAGATGGCCGGCAAATCAGGGTTGCTCTCCTCCGATCAATTACAGCTTATGGTTTCCGCAACCATCGGATCGCTGATCCTGACCCCTTATCTGGTGAGCTTCGCGCCGCGCGTCATTTCCTTTGTAGGCCGGCATTCCAAACATCGAACCCTGACGCCGACAAAAGCCGCTGATGGCGAATCGGCGGGCGCCGAGACGCCGAAAGCTGGTCATGTCATCATCGTGGGCTTTGGACCCGCAGGGCAGCGGGTCGCAGAAGCACTGATGGAACATGAGGAAACGGTGGTCGTTGTCGACCTGAATGTGCGATCGGCGGAAATCGCAAAAGGCTACGGACTGCGAACACTCATTGCCGATGCAACCCGTGCCGACGTGCTTGAATATTTGAATGCCGCGACGGCCAGTGTCGTGGCCATTACGATTCCCGATCCACAGGCGACCCGCATGCTCATCGCGCTGCTGCGGGCAATGGCTCCGGACACGTTTATCGCCGTGCGGGCCCGGTATCACGTTTTCCGCTGGGAATTGGTGATGTCGGGCGCCCATGTTGTGATTGACGAGGAGGAACACGTCGGGCGCATGCTGGCTCAGGAAGTTCGCAAGCGCCTCGCATTTCTCAATAATCCCGCCGGCAATTCGGGTGACATGAACGTGTCACCATCAATCGGTTAGGCATTGCCTTCCAGGCCGACCAGGAGCGGTGGTCTGCGTCGTCGCCGTCGCTTCTTCGGGGCGCCAGGGATTCGCGACTCGGCCTCTCGCGGTTCCGCCTCCGTCGCCAGCTCCAGCGCTTCGGCGGCCGTTTCCGCGAAGTAATCGGCCTTCACTTCCATCCATAGCCCGTCGGCGCGATTGAACACGCCTCCGGATACGAGAATATTCAATGTTGGGCACGCGTTGATCTCGCGAATGTAGTCAATCATCTGCCGCACTGCCGGCACATCGGTCGGCTTGCTGCCGACGACCATCAGCATGTTCGGCTGGAGCTGACCCACCAGTGAGCTAACCTCGTCCTGCGGAATTCCGCCGCCAAGGAAATAGACATCCCAGCCATCGGCTTCGAACAGGTCGGCGCACATTTGTGCGCTGACTTCCTCCGCTTCGCCAGCCGCACAGGTGACGACGATCTTTCGGCCGTGGCGCTCGGCACGCGGAAGTCGGGTCTGCAGATGGTCGGCGATGGTGCGTGTAATGCGTGTCGCCATGTGCTCTTCCGCAATGTTGATGCGGTCTTGACGATACAGCATGTCCACCCGCTCCATGGCGGGCCAGATGAGTTCCTTGTACAGGCGATGGGGTTCGTGCCCGGATTCAAGGGCCGTGAGAACCATCTGACGGCAGGCGTGGCGTTTACCGGTGAGGAGGGGTTCCATATAGCGATCGAGAAGTTCATTTGGCATTTTTGATTCGATCTCCGTTGAATTGGCAGCGAAGCGTTGGTTGTCACCTTAACATGTAGGCAGTTTAGTTAACATAGGTAGTTTAGGTAAAATAGATAATCGGTCGTAAGGCGCAAAAATCTTGAGTCTGCCAGCGATAATTGCGCCGGTAATCTGCGCAGGAAGCGGCCCAGCACCTAAGGGTAGTTTTTATAAGTACTTAGCAATACGGCAACAAATCGATGCGATGTGACTTTTATGCGTGTGCCATCTCACGCCGCGATGCGAATGTTCCTTCGATGGCGGGCAGGAAATAATCGCGGGCGATGACATCCCAGCTCATTCGATGAGCCAATTCGTATCCCCGACGAATAAACGCGGCCTTTTCTTCCGCGGTCTTGGGAAGGCGGCTCACAATTTCCTGGGCGACCTGTTCAGCAACGGTTTCAGCAAAAGCCTCGCGTTGTTCGCGCTTGAGCGTCTTGTAGCCGTCAATCGTGTCGGGGCTGGCCTTATAGCTGCAATAGTCGGCGACAATGAGATTCGGGGAACCTTTGGGGCCGGCCACCTTTTCCGCAAAAAAGCGGCAGCCGCAAGCGCTGCTCATAACGCAAATCGAGCCGAACGAAAGGGCTTCCACCTGGGCGATTCCAAATGGCTCATAGATCGATTGGCCGAATTCGACGTCACTGCCCAATCGGATATCGCGGGAATTCCATGTCTTCGGGCATGCGCAATCCGCACGTAAGTCGGTCGAATCCGAACTGGTTGATATATACGATCTTGCATTGCCTGGATCGGGCGTTGAACGATTGGACTTCCTGATAGAAGAGAGCTTCGCCGCCGCTCAGATCCGGCAGGCCTTCGCGATGGGCAACGGGCCAGTTGGTATGCCGTTCCATGTGAAGGATATCCTCGCGGCGCCGCGGACCGCCGATCTCTGTTGACAAGACAAACAGAACCGCCGTCTTGCCGGACTTCCGAAACGCGGATTCGACATGACGCATGACACGAACATCCCGCCACAGCCCCTTGCTGGATGACATGCGCGTGACATGGGTAAATACATAATCCGGGCGGTCGCCCAGCAGAGCCTCGGCGTACGTTTGCAGTTTTTTCTTGCTGATGCCCGCTTCGGCCGGTGGGATTTCGTTGGCGGGGATGCCGTTGTAAACCAATTTTATCTTATCGCGATCCATCGCCGGCGAAAGCAATTCCAATTCGCGTTTTACATAATCGCCCACGGCCAGCGTCACATCCAGGTGCCGGCTCGCTTCGGCAAGCACGTGTCGGTAATAGCCGCTCTGGTCGCCGAACAGATCGGGAAGAAACAGGCCCTGCTCCGCGCCCTTCGCAATGACGTTATAGAACATGGTGTCGTGGCCGGGGTGTTCCTCCACGATCTTTCGCGAAGTCGGCACCTCGTGGGCATGGTAGGCGGTTCCGATGTTCCACTCCGGGTGCGATTTCGCACATAGTGCCGTCGGCATGCCCATGAATTCGTGCCCTATCACCACGCATCGCTGCTCGCCGGTGTTGAAACCAAGAGCGCGCAGCACGGCCAGCGCCGGTTCGGCCAATCGCACATATTGCTCATAGTCCCAGCTGTTCTCATGGCGCTGGGAGTCGATTCCGAAATGATCGTACAGCCGGCATTTGAATCCATTGACTTCGTGATGATTCATGTGGCCGACATCGATTAAAGCGGCTTCGGGCCTGGCTTCGCGCCCGGTCAGGGGATCACGAAGAAATCGCCGCCCATAGACAATGCGCACATGAAATCGATGCTCAATTTCGCGAAACGCATGGGCATGCGGATCGGAGGTCCGGCCGTCGATGGAGGAGTAAAGCACATCCCCCTGGGCGCCAAGTCGCGAATCGACGTCGCCCTCGGTGGTAAAGAGCGGGCAAATGAGAATTGTTCGATCGACCGCCTCAGCATAGTCCTCGGCGGTAATGAGGCCTTCGAGTACGGTCCCGATGCCGCCCATTTTGACGACGGCTTCGTGCGTGACGTGGGCAACGTTGAGAATCATTGTTTGCATCCATGCTTGCTTGCGAAACTTCAAACCCATCCGAGATGACTGCAATGCAAATCATACACGGAATTGTCTCCCGACGCATTGGCTGTGGCATGGAAAATAAGCAAGGCCGATGGATCGAGTATCCACCGGCCTTGACTGGGTTGCTGCTGTCCAGGTTGCGTATTTCCTGATACTCAATTCAACTCAAGGAGCAGGAACACGAATCCACGAATGTCCTTGAAATCCACGACGCCGTCCTGGTTAATGTCGGCGCGATCACAGGGCGGCACGAGCGGACCTCCCAATACAAGGCAATCGACAAAACCCTGCATATCGTCGCCGCGAATCTGGCCATCATCATTCATGTCCGCCAGCGGCGCCGGCGATGGCGCGCCGGCAATCGGATTGCCGGACGAGCATCGATAGCACGCAAGCCATTCCTCATAGTCTTCGTAATCGACATCGCCATCGGCGTCATAGTCGTTGAAATACTGATATTGGGGTTCGGAGGCGTCGCTCCCATGGGCCTTCAGCAAAATGATGAAGTCGTCCACATCCGCATCGTTGTCAAGATCGTAGTCGCCGCAGGCTGTCGATTGGCCTTCGGGCATGCCGGCATGAAATGAGGATGCATAATTCGACGCCACCGCCAGATTGTTGGCAATATCATGAACCCACGCAGATGGCACCGGCGGCGAGAGCACGTCGGGCGGAAATGCCTGGGAGTCGCAGCCCGTATCGAAGACCCGCACGATCGCCGGATCGGTCGTCAAGATGAAGGTAACCTTGGGTTGCACCGGCAACACGGAATCAAACGTGCCTCCGTTGCAATGTGTCTTGCGCGCCGTCAATGTGCCCGGCGCGGGAGGACATTCGGAGAGCGTCACTTGGACGTGCCATTGCGTGTCCGGATCGCCGTTGGAGTGCGTGACGGTAATCGGCTGGCAACTAACCAGACTCAGCTCGACCAATTCAATTTCGACGGTCACATCCGTGCCATCGGGCGGTGAGCTTCGATCGAAGGGATCGGATGAGCGCCGAACAATGGTGTCGGTATTGGCCTGGTCGGGCAGTCCGAGCGAAAAGCCCTTCATGGGAATTTCACCCGTGAATGGCTCCGAGCCGGGATCGAAGAAATCGGCCGGTAGGGGGGCCGAGCCGGGATCGAGGCCGATGCGCCAGCGGGTTTCGCCGTCGCAATTCTCGTTGGTCTGCCACCAATCGTCCGGAACCGGCGCGCTGGGCGGCGGCTTTGGCACGCCGCCGCTGTCAAAGCACGGCTTGCTGGGTCCATGTGAAGCGCGAAGCGCCTGCTCACGCGTGAGGACGTCCTTCAAGTGCTTGTTGACGCATCCGGTGCCCGGATCGCAGGTGTCGACGGTACACATGTCGCCGTCGTCGCAATTGGCCAATGCATATACACAGAATCCATTCACGCACATGTCAATCGTGCAGGCATTGCCGTCGTCGCAATCAATCGCACAACATGGATCCGGATCGGGAAAGTTGAAACAGACTTGATCGATGCAGGCGTCGATGGTGCAAGGATCGCCATCGTCGCAGTCGATATCGTCCAGGCAGCCCAATCTTACGACAATGATGTTGATAACGACTGCATTGACGGGCGAACCGGCCAACGCGGGAACGTTGATTCCGAACGTGCCGTCCCACGGGCTCGAAAAGAATGCCGGCCCGCTGACATCAATGGGTCCGGCGAATGGAATGCCATTGGACAGAAACGTAATATCCGCCGAGACGACATTCTTGGGGCCGCCATAGACAAGCGGCGCGGTGAGGCCGATGAAAAAGCATCCGCTCGTCAGCGGCTGGCCCTGCGGCCCGATCAACCCGCCGGGAAACAGCGGTGCGGAGAGTGGAGATTGTGTTTGTATGACGATCTGATCTTGTTCCGGACCAACCGGAAAGAACTGTTCCGTTACGACCGGAATGGCATTGTTAACCAATCGCCGGGTTTGATCGGGGAGGCCGTCAAACAGGACAATGTCGTCAAGGGGGCCGGGCGGTCCGGGGGCATAAGGCGGAAAGCAGCCCGGAACCGGCACCTGGGAGCCGACGGCGTGGGTCACATCATATTCCACACCGAAGGGCGAATTTTCGCCGCGTGGTTCGCCGCTGTCGTCAGAAGCTAGCGGCGCGAGCGGAGCGCCCGAATCAATGGACCCGACGCACTCACGAGACGCAGGTCTAAATTGTGTCTCGTCGGCGCCGACGGAAAGCGTGAATGCCAATGGAATGAACAAAGCAAACAATTGCCTCATGTGAAACTCCTTCGCCTTCAGGGCGTATTGTTCCCAGATTGCTCTTGTTCCCGGCGCCGAAGCGGCGCATGCCCCCAAGCTTGTTCGAAAGGGTGGACGCGTTGGATGCGTCCCTGTACTTGAAGACGTTGTAAGCGACGCATGCGGCTAACAGGAAGCGCAAAGAAAATGACACATTACGCTTGGGCCGGTACTACTGTTCGATTCTAAGTGGAAATCTCGGTGAATTACCAGCGTTTTGGCGGAAATATGGAGAATATTTGTCTTGTTTTTTGACGGGATAATGCAGTGACGGCGTCGCGCGGCAGCGTGAAGGGCAAAACCCGCACGGCCGGCCGCGCTGCCGCTCGCCCCTCTCTCCGCGAAGGAGGCTGCATGGAAATGGGAATGTTTGTACGACTTCGCCCGAGGAGAATGGGCCAAACCGTGTGTTGAGTCATCGAACAAGCTTGGGCATCGTCCGACAGCCATTCGAGGGAACAATCGAATGGCTGCCGGACGACGGGAGGTTGGGGCCTCGCGTGTGCCCCGTCATGAATACGGAATGAAATCTCCGAATCTGACAGTTTCAAAAAAAAAAGAGAATTTTCGCTGCTTATTGCATTTCACGATTGTGTGAGTCCGTTGCTGTGGCTCAGGCGTCTCGCCTGAGAATGCACCGTCGGGACCGCGGTGCCACAATCTTTCGTGAACCGCACTAAATAAGGGCAGTTAACAATTAGAAAAGCCCATGCGATTTCCCGCATGGGCTTGAATTGTGATCGTGTTCGGCTACGTTCGATTAGAACAGCGTGTAAATAAACGGCGCTGCCGCAGGCGAGACCATGACCAGTGTGACCAGTCCGATGAGCAGGACCATGACAATGAGAATCGGCAAAAGCCACCACTTCTTATTGTGCTTCAGGAAGTCGATGAACTCCGATACGATGCTGGTCCGCTGCGATTCTGACTCGCGGAGAAAATCGTTGGGATCGTGGGGCTCTTGTTGATTCATGTCCTGACTCCGCTTCAAAATTCCCGATGGCGCATCTCGCCAATCGGAAATTCACATACTAGAACTGACGAAAATACCGCTTCACATCCTGGGTCGGCGTTCGCTTGATCCAATAGGTCGTCGCCGCTGGTTCGAGTTTGCGGTGCATGGCGTCGCGCCCGATGAGCTTGAAGATCAGCGAGATCGGCGTGATGACGAGGTAGTATAAAATGGCAAGAAGCGTAAACAAAACGACAACGCCGATCGGCACGCCGATGTAGGACATGCCGATGAAAAGAGGGCGAAGGAATGACGGTGCTGCCACCGCACCGAGCATGCTATAGACGCCGAGCGCCGCCATGAACCACACAAGTACATGATTCACTGATTCCGGCAGAATTGCAAAAATGAGTGCATTTCGGCTCGCAGCGTATGCAAGAACGGGGAAGAAAATGAGCCCGATGATGCCGAATGTCCGAAGTGTCTTCGGTGATGGGTTGAAGTCTATCTTCATCAATGCCATGTCAGAACTCACTCATCAGGGGCTAAACTCAAAGAAACCGGCGAGAGAAGAACTGCCCAACGTACTTCGAAGCCCCAGCCATCCACAACCATCTCAATCCAATTGGAATTTCTTCAAGTACTCCGCATTGTCCAGATTATCCTTGTTCGGCTGCTCTTCCTTGTACAGCACAAAATTATCGATGACCAGCACGTCAATGTGCGTGCCCATGAAGCAATGATACGCATGGTCCGGGCCGCAAATGATCGGCTCGCCGCGAACATTGAAACTGGTGTTGATGATCACCGGGCAGCCGGTGTTTTCCTTGAACCGCTTCATCACCTTGTAGAGCCGGGAATGCCGGATCGGATCGACTGTTTGCACGCGCGCCGAATAGTCGACATGCGTAATGGCCGGAACGACGCTTCGAATCTGCTTGAGCTTCTCGATGCCCCAAAGCTCGTCGCCGTTGCACGGAAGCCGCTTGTCCTCGCGCACGTCCGCAACGAGCAGCATGTATGGGCTGTCCTCGTTCGGGCGCATTTTGAAGTACTCGCTTACGTCCTCCCGCAATACGCACGGCGCAAATGGACGAAACGACTCGCGAAACTTGATCTTGAGATTCATCACCGATTGCATCTCGCGCGATCGGGCATCGCCGATGATGCTGCGCGAGCCGAGGGCGCGAGGGCCGAATTCCATGCGGCCGGCCATGTGGCCGATGACCTTCTGGTCTTCGATGGCCTTGGCGACAATTTCGATTACGTCGTTTTCATTCTCGTGGTAGTGATACTTCGCACCGACCTTGTCCAGGAATCGCTTGGTTGTTTCCTTGTCGAACGCGGGGCCGAGGATGGAGCCGCGTTGCGCGTCGGGAGTCTCGACCTTGCGCGGCTTGCCAAGAAGCTGGTGCCACACGATCAAGGCAGCGCCGAGCGCTCCGCCCGCGTCGCCGGCCGCTGGCTGGATCCAAATATTTTCGAATGGCCCCTCGCGGAGGATGACGCCGTTACCGACGCAATTGAGCGCGACGCCGCCGGCAAGGCACAGATTCTTGGACCCGGTTTCCTTGTGAACGTGTCGCGCGGCCCGCAACATCGCCTCTTCTGTGACGGCCTGCACCGACGCAGCCAGGTCCATGTCCTTCTGCGTGAGCATCGTTTCCATTTCGCGGGGCGGGCCGCCGAAGAGAGTGTGAAACTTCTCATTCGTCATGGTCAGCCCTTCGCAATAATTGAAATACGCCATATTCAGGCGAAGGGACCCGTCGGGCTTGAGATCCATCAGCTCTTTTAGAATGATGTCCTTGTATTTTGGATCGCCATAGGGTGCCAGACCCATGACCTTATACTCGCCGGAGTTGACCTTGAATCCGGTGTAATAGGTAATCGCGCTGTAGAGCATGCCCAGCGAGTGCGGAAAGTGCATCTCGTGCGTCAGCTCGATCTTGTTGCCCCGGCCGAAGCCATAGCTGGCCGTCGCCCATTCGCCGACGCCGTCGAGCGTGAGGATCGCAGCCTCCTCGAAAGGTGACGGAAAAAAGGCACTGGCCGCGTGCGATTCGTGGTGTTCCGGGAAAATGTAACGGCCTTTGTAGCCCTTCAGGCCCTGATCCAATTCGCGCGGCAGGTGAAGTTTCTCTTTCACCCACAGCGGAATCGCCTGAAGAAAACTCTTGAAGCCGCGCGGGGCAAAGGCGCAATATGTTTCCAGAATGCGCTCAAATTTGAGCAGCGGCTTGTCATAGAATGCGACGTGGTCGAGTTGCTCCGGTGTGATGCAGCCTTCCTTCAGGCAATAGTCGATGGCGTGGAGTGGAAAGCTGGCGTCCGCCTTCTTGCGCGTAAAACGCTCTTCCTGTGCGGCCGCGACGATATTGCCGTCCTGGATCAGGCACGCGGCGCTATCGTGATAAAAGGCGGAAATACCAAGGATGTTCATCGCTACAATTCCCTCTGATCCGATGCAGTTTCGCAGCGATGCCGTCGAAACCGAGATGGGTTAGTCTAAGCGTTTAGCCATCTCGAGGCCAGCCCTGGCCATCACGCAACAATTGGTTTCAGGACCAGAATGGGCTCTTTACCGCCGCCCAAACCTGTTGTTGTTCAAGTAAGGCTCGTAAATGGATTATCGGGTTTCACCCCTGACGTTCGACATGTGGACTTGTAAGCCTGCGGCCGCTTCGCAGGTGTTCTCAGAAATGGATTGGCAATGACCATTGAATCGCCTGTTTCAAAGCGTAATCGTTACAGGGGTCAACAAATGGACACATGCTATCCATCAGCCTTGATTCGTTTGCGCAATTTGAACAACTCGCGAAATGCTTTGAGAATAACGGCCAGCTTCGCGCCCGTTTGCTCGCCTGCTTTTCGTGGGTAATGGTTCACCCCGATCTCACGAATTCGCAGCCCCTTGTTGGTTGCCTTGGCAAGCAGTTCCGTGCTGATCAGTGCTCCATCGCTCCAAAGCTCGATCGAATCAATGAACGACTTTGGAATCAGCTTGAACGCACAATCGATGTCGCGCACGCGAATGCCAAATAGAGATCGCACCAGAGTGCCCCAGCAAAACGCGTTGGCCTTGCGCATAAACGGATCGGCCCGCTTGATTCTGTAACCCACCGCAATGTCGCACTGTTCGAGCAGCGTCACAAGCCGTTCGATTTCATTGATGTCAAACTGTCCGTCGCCATCGGTGAAGAAAATGTACTCCATTCGCGGCTTCGCGAAAGCCGCGCTTCACGGCGCCGCCATACCCATGGTTGGGGCGGTTATGTGCCGCGCGGCACTGTGGAATCTCCCGCTCAAGCTTGTCGGCCAGTTCACCCGTGCGATCCTTGCTGCCGTCGTTGACCATGATCACTTCGAATTGTTCCGCGAATTTCGGAGCAGCCGAAACAGCTTCGCGCACGACGCGCTCGATGTTGGCTTCCTCGTTATAGAATGGAAAAAAGATGCTAAGCGACGGCAGTTTGTTCATGGTCTGTCTCGTTGAATCAAATTAGCAGCGCTCATGACCGATCATCAAATCCGCGCGGATGGTTCGAATGCCAATTCCACGCGCTGGCCACAACGCTCTCAAGATCGTTGTATTTCGGTGCCCATCCCAGTTCTTTGCGAATAAGCGCATTGTCCGCATAAAGCGTCGGCACATCGCCGGCCCGTCGGCCTTCCTCAATTAACGGGATCGGATGCCCCGTCACCTTCCGCGAAACCTCCACCACCTCGCGTACGCTGGCGCCTTGGCCGGTGCCGGTGTTATAGAATCGCTGTTCCCCCGGCCTCAGAACCTCAAGCGCGCGAACATGGGCCACCGCCAGATCCTCCACATGCACATAGTCGCGCACACAGGTTCCGTCCGGCGTGGGATAGTCCGTTCCAAAGACCTTGATCGCCTCACGCTGGCCCAGTGCCACCTTCAGGACATTTGGTATCAAATGCGTCTCTGGATCGTGATCTTCTCCAATGGTGCCGTCGGCCGCCGCACCCGCTGCGTTGAAGTAGCGAAGTGCGACAAAACCAAGACCCCAGGCGGTCGCTGAGTCGGCCAGTGCCCACTCGACCACCAGTTTGTTTTTCGCGTAAGGGCTCGCCGGGCTCATCGGCGTCTTCTCGGTTAACGGCATCTTCTCCGGCGTTCCGAAGATCGCGCAGGTCGAGCTGAAAACGAACTTGCGAATGTTGTTTTGCTTCAACGTGTTTAGAAGCCGAACCGAGTTGGCCACGTTGTTCTCGTAGAATTTGAGCGGCTCTATAACCGACTCGCCGACTTCAATGAACGCGGCAAAATGCATGGCGGAATCGAATCTCTCAGCGCGTATCAAAGCATCCAAACCGGACACGTCAGCCAGATCTCCAACGACAAGCCGCGCCTGGGCGAAACAGCTTTTCGATGGCCGGCGCTGAGGTTGTCATAAACCACAACATCGTGTCCTGCCGACACGAGCACGTACAATGGCTCCCGACATAACCTGCGCCGCCTGTTACGAGTACCTTCATCCGGAACTTCCTTTCAGTCCCTGGTTGGAATTCTTGCGTGACTTGACATACATCGTACCTCCCAAATCCGCTTGCAACGATCGGTGAATAATTGTCATCTTTCGAGGTGTCCGATATGATCCCGTCAATCGGCTTCGCCTTCAATTAGGTGTGTACCTATGCTCAATTGCCAATAGTTGCGCGCATGTGTGCACATCGGAAATCCTACTTTGACCCATTCAGGCGGTGACAAGGCAACTCCAATGTCCGAACAAGCAAAACCTGCGCCACAAGAGACTCCGAACGGGCAGATTAAGAAAAAACGTCGTTTTAAGCGACGGTACTTTCTGTTGGCATTCCTACTGTTGTTCGTTTCCGGCGAAATAACGGCGCGCGTGTTGGCGGGTCGAAACAGTCGATTCAACATTGGAATCGGAGCCGCCCGAGAGTGGGATCCCCATCGCCGCGTTCGCTGGCAGAAGAACTATTCGGGTCCCAACATCAACACCAATTCCAAGGGTTTTCTCGACGATGAGTTTGACGCCAAAAAGCCGGCTGGCGGCTATCGCATTGTCTGTCTTGGCGACTCATGCACCGTCGTTCCCTCTCCGTACAATTACCCGGCCGCGCTCGAGAAAAAACTGCACGAGGCGATGCCCGGCCGTGTCATTGAGGTCATCAATGCGGGTTGCCCCGGTTATGACTCAATGCAGGCACGCACGTGGTATGCAGAGGAAATTGATGGTTACGAGCATGACATGCTCATTATCTATGTCGGCTGGAACGACATGGGCCAATACAACCCGGATGGCCTCGTCTACAAGCAGGATGAAACCGGGTATCTCACCAACCCCACGCTCCTGCAAAGGGCGATTCTGCATTGTTACCTCCTGCGCTCGGTCTATTTCGTCACCGGGCTTCTTGAGCGCGGCAGCGAGTTAACGATGGAACCTTTGACCGGGGAGGATGCGAAAACCTACAACAACTTCTACCCATCGCATTTTGAAAAAAATCTGTTGGAAGTGGTCAACCTTGCCAAGTCGCACGGGCGCAGAGTGTTTCTTTGCGACTACGCCGGAATTGTGCTCCCGAATCCGACAAGCGAGGAAAAGAACAAGATTCACTTTCCGCGCGGTATGGGTAGAAACCTAACCAAGTATCTCGCGCTGCTCGAAAGCTATCGGACGGCACTGAAAAACATCTCCGCCAAGACTGGAACGCCCATCATCGAATTGGCTGCCGGCTTTCCGGACGCATCATCCCGCAACTGTTTTACGGATTCTTGTCATTTCGGAAACGAAGGTTCCGACCGAATAGCAGGCCAAATTGTGCCGGTCATCAGCCCGATCGTGGCCAAGTTCTTTCATTGAAGCAGTTTCTCGTGTTGCCGCTTTACAGAAAAGAAGGGCGTCCGTTAATCCACACTTTGGCCGTGGTCAAATCCATTCCTACATCATGTCTGTACGGTAGCCGACAGGTAGTGAAAGGCTGGCCGGTCTCGCCCGATTTCCGTGCGAATCCAGGGTTGGCCTTACCTTGTCGGCGGAATGCACATGGTCGGACTTCATCCGGAAAAAAAGAGTGGCGTTTCCAGCGCACCCTCGATTCTACCGCGGTCACTACGTCGCAAACCGGACATATCCGCAATCGTGATCCTCGAGCGCGGTGAATCCAAGGCCTTGTCGGCAAATCTGACGACACTGCGCAAGGTCCTTGACACAAGATGCGGCAAGCATGATTTGTCAGTTGTGCAAAATGGTGGAGATGCCGCCGCAGTGCGCAAAATCGCCCGCAGACACTGGGCCGACTGTGTCCACGTTCATTACTCTCGGGCGCAGCTTTATGGCGTCTTGCTCAAGCGCGGCATACGCCGCTCGTCCATGGAGTTTGTTCTAATCATAGATGGGGACAATGAACTGGCACCGGAAAGCCTGGACCTCATGCTCTCGGCCATGCCCCGTGCCGACATGGTCATCGGTCGGCGGGGCGGGCATCGTGAAGGCCTTCGCGGCACGGCCTATACTTGGGGTTGGACGAAGCTGGCCGGTTTGCTATTCGGCATCGATGCGTATGACATCAATTGTCCGATCAAGATGCTTCGCCGATCGAAGTTACAGGAAATAGGATTCCTCGAATCTCAGGGTGAGATCTTCCATACGGAGTTGCTCGCCCGAATGCTCGGTTCGAAGGGTGTTGTGCTGGAGTGTCCCATCAATGTCATCAAGCCGTTGGGCCACAGGTTTGGAAAATTGGGCTTTGGCACATTGCTCTGGCTCCTCGGCCAGATATGGGGTCTCTGGCGCCGCGTAAGAAAGCTGAAGAAGCAGCATTCGGCTGAATCAAAATTCCATGACGAATGGGCCAATACGATCAATGTCGAGGAATTGAACCCAGCGGCTGAATTTCACGGCAGTCACGGCCGCGGAAAATCGCTACTGCATGGAACGAATGGGTAATCTGAAAGGCAAGCGTCTGCTTGACCTCGGTTGCGCGCAGGCGAAACCAGTGTTTACTTCGCCATGCAGGGTGCCAAGGTCACGGCCGTCGATATTTCCGAAGGCATGATCGGTGTCGCGAAAAAGCTTGCAGATTGCCATGGCGTAAAAATCGACGCAAAGACCATGCTTGCGGAAGATCTGAAATTTGAAGACAACACGTTTGACATCGTTTTTGGAAACGGGGTCCTGCACCACACCTATCGCCCGGCGGCTTATGAAGAGGTGCATCGTGTCCTAAAGCCGGGCGGCAGGGGAATTTTCATTGAGCCTTTGTCCTACAACCCCATCATTGGAATTTACAGGCACATCGCACAGTCCGTTCGAACCGAGGACGAAAAGCCGTTTAACTTCGGTGATCTAAAACGGCTCAAGTCCATTTTCGCAGCAGTTGAACACCGGGAATTCTGGTTGACCTCGCTCTGGATTTTTATGCGCATGTTTCTGGTCGAAAGGCTGCATCCTGCGAATCATCGATATTGGAAGCACGTTATAATAAACCACCAACAGTATCAGAAACTATACTTGAAACTTCGCCAATGGGACGATGCATTGCTCGGTCGCATGCCGGGCTTGGGCCGACTCGCATGGAATACAGTCATCGTGCTGGCCAAGGCCGATGAACCATAGCCTGGCGCGGTATGATTGGGACGCCGCCGCTTCATTGACTCAAACAAAGCGCAACATGAATCAATCGGAACCAAGCCTGCCAGATCAAACAGGATTTGTTGATGCGGAGTACGCCGATGTTTATCCCGCGGGCATCGAGCGGCATTACTGGATCCACGCGCGAAATCGAATTGTCCACCGATTGCTGCGCCAAGCAATGGGAGACACGAAGGGTCCCGTGCTGGAAATCGGTTGCGGTCCGGGTCTCGTGACCGATTACATGCGTCAACGTGGAATCGAGTGCAGGGGTTGCGATATTTCAATCGCGAAGCCGTGTAATCAGCGCATCTCTGATTATCTCGAGTTTGGTGTCGATGCCTGCGAACTGCCGGCCGATTACCGGTCAAGTGTGAATTTTCTGATGATGCTCGACGTCCTGGAGCACATCGAGCGGCCTGCGGAATTCCTCTCTCGATGCCGCGGGCACTTTCCAAATGTGCGGTCCATTCTCATTACCGTCCCCGCACGAATGGAAGTCTGGTCGAATTACGACGTCCATTTTCGTCACTATAAAAGATACGACCATCAGTCGATCCATGAACTCTATCATCCGGGTGAGTTTTTACTGCGCGATCAGGGCTATTTTTTTCACGCGCTCTATCCGCCCGCACGGTTAATCAATCTCACAAAATCCAATCGAAAGACAAAGCTCTCCGCGCCCGGCTTCGCATGGCCTCATAAACTGGTGGGATTCGCGTTTGTAATTGAGCAGATGGTCGTGCCATGCTGGGTCCCTGGCACGAGCTTGTTCTGCATACTCGACTTATAATCGGCGGAGTGAATTGCGCCGCGCGACTCAAGTTTCTTGATTATCAGCCGTTTTGGACGGCAACGGCCAGGCATGGGTCCCAATCTCGCTCGCGCCTACCATGTTGAACGGCCTCCGTGATTCAGCCGCTTGATTTGGACGATGAGGTTGTAATACCGTCATTATGGGTATAAGAGCTGATTCGAAAGTAAGACTGAATGCCTTGGCTGTCTCACCGAACTGAAGCATGGAGTCAAACCAAAACAACCCAATTCGCACCATCCTCGTCACCGGTGCGGCCGGTTTCATCGGTTCGCACCTCTGCGAGCGCTGCTCGCTCGCGATCTTCAGGTTGTCGGCCTCGATAATTTCGACAATTTCTACGACCCGGCCGTCAAGAAACGAAATATCGCTGTTGCACTGAGTCATGCTGCATTCACATTGGTCGAAGGCGACATTCGCGACCCATCGACTGTCGATCGTGCTTTGGCCGACGGCAGCATCGACACCATTATCCATCTCGCCGCCCGGGCCGGCGTACGCCCATCCATCGAGAACCCAATCCTCTACCAGGATGTCAACCTGAACGGGACCAACGTCCTGCTCGAAGCCGCCCGCAAGCACAACATCCGGCGATTCATCTTCGGCAGCAGTTCCAGCGTTTATGGCAACAACGCAAAGGTGCCGTTCTCCGAATCCGACCCTGTTGATCATCCCATCTCGCCCTATGCCGCCACCAAACGCGCGGGCGAGCTGTTATGCCACACCTATCACCACCTCTATCAAATGGACGTCACCTGCCTGAGATTTTTCACCGTCTTTGGCCCGCGCCAACGGCCGGATCTCGCCATTCACAAATTCACCAGGCTCATCGATGGCGGCAAACCGATCCCGGTCTTTGGCGATGGCAGCATGATGCGGGACCATACCTATGTGGCCGATATCGTTTTGGGCATTCTCGCTGCGATCGACAGAGCAACCGGTTATCATATCTACAACCTCGGCGAGTCGCGGCCGGTGTCCTTGACCGACCTGATTGTCGCGATTGAGCGTGCCCTCGGGAAAAAGGCGATCATCGACCGTCAGCCGCTGCAACCCGGCGATGTCGATCGGACATACGCTGACGTGTCGCTGGCACAAAAAGAACTCGGCTACGAGCCGCGAACGTCGCTGGATGATGGTCTGGCGGGCTTTGTACAGTGGTATCGATCAACTTGAGGTCGCACAACGCGGAAGTTTCATCGAATGGCCAAGCGCGCATTTATCACGGGCATCACCGGCCAGGACGGCAGCTACCTCGCCGAACTACTGCTCGATAAGGGCTACGAAGTTCACGGCCTCATCCGCCGCGCCAGCACTTTCAACACCGACCGCATCGATCATATTTACCAAGACCCGCACGCCGTCGGCACGCGCCTCTTTCTCCACTACGGCGATCTCACCGATGGCAGCGCACTTTCGCGTCTCATCGCTAAAATCGCGCCGGACGAGGTCTACAACCTTGCGGCCCAGTCGCATGTCCGCGTCAGCTTCGATCAGCCGGTGTACACGGCCGATACTGATGCACTGGGTACGCTACGCCTCCTCGAAGCCGTGCGAGAGAGCGGCCGCAAGCTGAGGTTTTATCAGGCCTCCAGCAGCGAAATGTTCGGCAAAGTCCGCGAAGTGCCGCAGCGAGAAACAACGCCATTTCACCCGCGTAGCCCCTACGGCTGCGCCAAAGCCTTCGCCCACTGGCAGGTCGTCAACTACCGCGAAGCGTATGGCCTTTTCGCGTGCTGCGGCATCCTGTTCAATCACGAAAGCCCGCGCCGCGGCGAGACGTTCGTCACCCGTAAAATCACCCGCGCCGCCACCCGAATCAAGGAAGGGCTTCAAGAAAAGCTCTACCTCGGCAATCTCGACGCCCGCCGCGACTGGGGCTTCGCCGGCGATTACGTCCGCGCCATGTGGCTCATGTTGCAACAGGACGAGCCCGAGGATTATGTCATTGCCACCGGCGAATCCCACTCCGTGCTCGATTTCGCGACCGAAGCGTTCGACCTTCTCGGCCTCGACGCGACGAAGTACATCGAAAAAGACCCGCGTTATTACCGTCCAGCGGAAGTGGATGAACTGCAGGGCGATGCCTCAAAAGCCCGCAAATCGCTCGACTGGTCGCCGACGGTGTCATTCAAGGAATTGGTCAAACTGATGATCGACCATGACTGGCGGCTGGCGAAAGAGGAACGCGTGCTGAGGGAACATCGAACGCGCGTAAACCCGTTTAGCCCAGCCCCAAAGGGGCCGGGAGTTTACGAAAGCCGCGGCTTATTCTGAAGGAATCTCGATAAGATATGAACTTGACCCATCAACGGATTGTCGTCACTGGCGGTGCAGGCTTCCTGGGCCGCGTCGTCTGCGCCGAACTCGCGAAAGCGGGCGTGTCAGCCGACAACATCCTCATCCCGCGCCGCGCCGAATTCGACCTCACCTGCGAGGAAGCCGTCGAGCAAATGTATGCCCGGATGAAACCAACAATCGTCATCCATCTCGCAGCCGAAGTGGGGGGCATTGGCGCCAATCGCCAAAACCCGGGTCGCTTTTTCCACGCCAACATGGCGATGGGCCTCCACCTCATCGAGCACGCCCGCCGCAACACCATCAAGAAGTTTGTGCAAATTGGCACGGTCTGCTCCTACCCCAAATTCGCCCCGGTCCCGTTCCGCGAAGATGACCTCTGGAACGGCTATCCCGAGGAAACCAACGCGCCCTATGGTGTCGCCAAGAAGGCACTCATCGTCATGCTCCAGTCTTATCGTGCTCAGTACGGCCTCAATGGCATCTACTTGCTGCCGGTCAATCTCTACGGCCCCGGCGACAATTTCGACGCCGCAACCAGCCACGTTATCCCCGCGCTCATCCGCAAATTCGTCGAAGCCAAAGCGGCGGGGGCCCCGCAGGTCGAAGTCTGGGGCACCGGCAACGCAAGCCGCGAGTTTCTTTATGTCGATGATTGCGCAAAAGGCATTGTCTCCGCGGCGCAGAAATACGATGGCGACCAACCGGTCAACCTCGGCATTGGTGAAGAAATCACGATTCGCGATCTGGCCGAAAAAATCCGAACGCTCGTCGGTTACGAAGGCAAAATCGCGTGGGACACCACCAAGCCCGATGGACAACCCCGCCGCAAGCTGGAAACCTCCCGCGCGGCCGCGCACTTCGGTTGGTGGAGCGAAACCGAGTTGGACGATGGACTTCGCCGGACGATTGAATGGTACTTAAGCAAAAAGCGAATCCACAACGAGCCGGCCCGGTTGAATTGAGAGTGATTTCAAGTATTGTGCAACCGTTCACCGCGGCAACTGATCGATCTTCGCCGCCAGAATGAAATCGCTCTCCGTCAATCCCTTGATCTTGTGCGTCCAAATCTCGATCTTCACCATCCCCCAGGCCAGATAAATGTCGGGGTGATGTCCTTGCTGCTCGGCCAGTTCGCCCACGCGATTCACAAACGCCAGCGCCTTCACAAAATCCGGAAACGTGAACGAACGCGCCAGATGATACTCCTTCTCGATCACCCAGCCGTCGAGCTTCCAGAGCAGCTCATTCGCCGCCGCCGCATCCAGCCCCGGCACGCCGCCCTTGCACGGCACGCATTCCTTGCTCGCCAGTTCTGACATGATGTGTCCTCCGATTCTTTGGTGCCAATTCGCCGGCATTACTAATCGGCCTTTCGCCGCACAACCGGACCGTGCTTTCACATTTTAGTGTCCCTCTTCACCGCGGGACAATGCGAAAAATAACGCCCTCCGGCTCCAGTCGCCATCGCTCACGCATCCACTTGGGCACATAGGCGTCCACGTTCGTGCAAATAAAAGCCCTTCCCCCGGCCACAAACGGCTCCACGTCCTCCGGCGTCCGGTCGATTCGCGGCTGCTTGGGAATCGTGTCATGCCCCGTCGTCAGCGTCACGCCTGGTTCAATTCCTTCGACGTCGCGCAGAAACACGAGCACATTCTTGATCGTGGTGTCGGCATACAGCAACCCATCGGGGCCGGCAGTCTTCAGGGCCTCCTCGCCAAAATGTTGCGCGCTGTTCTCCCCGCATTTCCACGGCTGAATGAAATAGCGTGCGGTGTCGCGGTAGGGAATGTCCCGTTTGATGCCGAGATCGATGCGAAGCGATCGGAGCATAATAGGTGCCATTAAATAGGCACCCACTGGCAGGAATGCCAGCGCCGCCATTCCAATGCCAACCGCGGAGTTCTTGAACCTCTGAACAATCCAGGCCGCCCCGATGCCGATCAGGAGCGCCACAATGACATAGCACGGTGTGAAGAACACGAACTGGTCCGGCACCGGATAACGAAACGCAAACACAAAATCGACGCCGAACACAAGCAGCAAGAACCACCAAAACACGCGTAAATTCGGGCGCTTCTCAAGGAAATGAATGCCGAAGGGTATCAGCAGCACCAGCAGGGTCGGGAAATTCATCGCAAAATACTCAGCAGCCCGTTTACCCTGGCGAACCAGCGAAAAGCCGACCTCCAGCACCTTACTAGAACGCTCCCCAGGCCCGACGACCGCTTCTTTCAAGGCCTCAACGACATGCTGCCCGCCTGAAATATTCTCAACAATCAGCCGCGGTATAGGGCAGCGTTCCGATTAGAAATGCGATCACCAACGCTCCAAACCTTCTCCAGTTCAAAATGCGAGTGCAGCCCCCAGATCACCATCATCACATAGGCCGGCCCATGCAACAGCGCCAGCAAATGGTTCGATAGGTTCAGCCCGCACACAACCAGCGCCCAGGCCAGCCATTTCCACCTCCGTGTCGTCAACAAACGTTCCACGCACCACAGCTCGATCAGCAGTCCCAGCGCATAGAGATTGTAAACCTCCGCGATGGCCGCGTGCGTCCAGAACGTATGGCTGACGGCCAGCGTCACAACACCGATGCAGGACGAAGTCGGACACCGGGTCACATTCAGCAGCAATCGCATCGCAACTGCCAGAGTTGCGGCACTGCACATCGCGGAAAACAAATTCACGCGCCACGCAAAATCGCCCAGCGGAAACAGAATCGTGAATCCCCGGGCCAGCCAGATATACAACGGATGCGCCAGGGCCAGGCCGCTCTCGCCGTGCAAATCGCCGAACCACACGCGATGCTGAAACATCGCACTGTCCTGCCAGAACACCCCGGGAGCGCAGGTCAGCCCATAGAGCAGCATGCCGAGCAGATAGGTAAGCAGAATGAGTCGACGATTGCGTGCGGCCGCGTCCGGCGCGACGGCCGCTAATGATGTGACCGAATTGGAGGGCGCATCAGACATGCACGCCATGCTGCAGGAGAAGCGACTTTAGTACGGGAATCGACTGCGTTTTTTCAAGATTCTCGGTGGCCAGTGTGACGCCGAATTCCTGTTCCAATGCACCGATCAGGTTGATGTGATTCAGCGAATCCCACGTATCCACCCGATCGGGCGTCAGATCATCCGTGATCTGATTCTCCGGAACCTGCAGGATCGTGCTCACGATGGTCCGAAACCGGTTTGCGTTGTCCGTGCCTGCCATGCCCGTCAGTTGCCTCCCTGCACAATGAGTTCGATCCACTCGGGAAGGGGTTCTAAAACGCCATCCAGCCCGAGTTCCCACAGTTGTATATCGCCGGACATTGCAGTTTGCCTTAATCCGCACTCGCCATAAAACCCGGCAAACGGCTTGTTCTTCGCCGTCGGAACGAATTCCGCCGTTATTCTTCGGGCGCCGTCTGCCTTTGCCCGATGGGCAATCCACCGCAACAATGTGTGTTCAACGGTTCGACCCAGCACCCGGCAGCTCATCAGAAATTGCGGCAGCCGCCAGCATTCCGCTTCGCCGGATAAGCGTCATGCCGATGACTCCATTGTCCCCGAATCGATCCGCAAGGGCAACCGTCACGAGTTCGTGTTCGCCATCGTTCATAAACCGCCGGATATCGTCTTCGCTGCACCGCTGTGTGTGCATGTTGAATTGATTGGTTCGGTTGGTCATCTGCGACGTACGCGCGACGTGCGATTCATCGTTGATGTAAACGGTCATTCGCATTTCAAGCTGGCGGTAAAACGTCGGCATATCGATGACATTCGCCTGAAGTTGTTTCCGCTCCGACTCGGCCCGATACAGCGCTCCACGCCGGCGATCCTCCTCCGACACCGTCCATTGATCAAAGCAATCCAGATGGTCCGCGACTCTGGGATAGCCGGCCGGATCCTTAGGCAATTGAATGGTCAAAACTTCCGGCAGCGTTTTGCGCATCAAATCGCATTCCACGGGGCTGTCGTCAATGAACACAAAGCTGTCAATGCCCAGGTTGAGTTCTGCTGCGATTTCTCGCAGATTGTCCGGCTTCGGCTTCCAATTCACGCGCATCGCCGAAAAGTGCTCGCGCTTGAGAACCATGTCCGGATGCTCGCTCAATACCTGTTCGACGATGCCGGATTCGTTCTTGCTCGCGATTGCCAACACCACACCACGGCGGTGCAGATCGAGTATTTTCTTCTGAAACTCAACGAACGCATTGCCCGGAAAATCGTGGCCCAACTGAATGCCGTGTACCCCGACATCGCCGACCACGCCGCCCCACAAGGTATGATCCGCATCCAGCACCAGCACTTTTTTTGCAAGTCCATAAAGTGGCCGCAGGTGACGAACATAAAAGCCCGCCAGCCGCCAGTAATGGGCGCTCGCGACCGGAATTCTTGCAAACAGTCGCATTCGATCGTCGCACCATGCCTCTCTTCCCACGCATGCCACCAGTGCGTCATAATCCATGACATGCATATTCTCGAATTCACGCGCCAGCAGTATGAGTCGTCGATTGGCTTCGTGAATGAGTTGGCATTGCGAATGCACGCCGGTGGCCTCGGCAATTCCCATTGCGGGGTGGGCTGGCATTTCATAATTCTGGATCAAAACAAGAGCCTTCGACCGCGACCGGAAGGATCGCAAGGCCGTTGACAGTCGAACGAACCAGCCGTCAAGCAGTGCTGTCGCTTCTCCGGATGTCAGGCGGTTGAATTCCTCATGGATTTCCGGGCAAACGTCGCACAAACGTACTGCCAACAACACGACGTTCGCATCGAATTCCGCAAGATTGGAGGAAGGATCGATTAATTCCTGTTCGAATCGTCCGAATGGCGTGACCAGCATTTCGAGTGAAATGCCAGACCGAATTCCTGCAATTCCAATGGGATCTTTAAAGGATCGAATGTGAATGATGCCAAACAACCGACGCGAACCGATACGCGGCCCAGTACAGACTTCAGGTCCGCGAGCTGCCCAGCCGCTCGATTCATTCTCATCAGGCTGGATTCGCGCGACACGTCGTCAAGCACTTCGTTGGCCCAGGCCGGGTCGTTCAACATGGTCGGATCGTCATCCATTTTTGATGTAATGATTGTGGGCGAACTGCTGTCATGGCGAGGCCGCCTCGATCAACTCTACCAAGAGGCCTCCGGATGACAAAAATGCCACACGTCGTTTCTCGAACGCAATGGCCGGCTTCGGAGGAGAGACCACAGTCATGCCCCGGGTCGCGGCCTGTCCCACGAGCGCGTCGAATTCACGGGTTTCAAACGCGGTATGATACAAACTCAGCCCTTTTCGTAAGATCCCGTCCAGGGGCGACGGGGTTGCGGCCGGTTCCAGCAATTCGATGCGCAGTGTACCGATGCGAACAAACTGTATCCGCACACCCTGCTCCAAATCGTGAAAAAGTCCGGATTCGACGATGGCGCCGAATGAAGCGACATACAACTCGACGGCGCGTTCGATGCTTCGAACCGCAACGCCAACGTGATGAAATTCGCCCATTCCAATCGGTGTCACATCGGCATCCTCACGAACCGGCCGCTCTGGCTTTATTGAATTGGCGTAGTATCAATCGCCGTTCGATCCCATTAATTCATTAGTCGGTGTTCTTGAAAACTAGGTCTGCGCGGCTTTCGCCATCCGATTTGCCGGCCCCTTGGGGGGCCGCCTATATTGGCGAACGGCGGGACATCCTTTGTTAATTCAGTCGCTCCATGAATAACGGCCCCATAGCCGATTCGCACATTTGGCATGATGCGGGCCATCATTCCAATAAAAGCATACTCTTCCACGACGATCGGTCCCTCGACGACGTGCTGATGCTTTATCGGCGCCCTGTGCGACATGCTGATAAGCATGCCCGGATCATTCGGGAATTCGATTGTATTTGTGGCACTATAGAGATGCGCGAGCGCCGAAACACCGACGTTGTCTTGTATTACGACTGTTCCGCGCCCGGCAATATGAACGCCAGGCCCCAGATGCACGAAATTGCCGATGCTAATCGAACCGTGTTGACGATGTCGGCGCTCGCCGGCTGCCAGGCGCACGTTGGTATCGATGTGACATTCCGAGCCGATCGATACAGACGCGGGCCCCCAGATTTCCACGCCTTGATCGATAATGGTGTCGACTCCTAAACTGCGAAGTCGCGCCTTCCAATAGCAACTTCTTAAAAGAATCCAAAGGCATTGCGTAAAAACTCGAGCGGCGATTTCAAGCAACCAGTTGACAATCGGTACCCACGCCAGCGTCATGATGAACACTTGAAGTATTCCCATGAGAAATCGAACGACATGGCCGATCGTCACCCAGGCGGGTGTGCGCTTGACCTTTTCCGGTTCCGCCACGCTGCCTTGAAGCGTCGCCAGAACGAAGTCGAGCGAATAGACTAGCCACCCCTTACGGGGTTTGGGGATGGTCGGTATGAACCAGCTCTGCGCAATCTCAGCCGATTCTGGCGTAATGGTGGCGCTTTGAAGCGGAATTTGTTCCGCGCGACGATGAAGCGCGCCTTCGCTTACATTCGGTGCCAAGTCGCGAAGCGACTTGGCCATCTTTGCAAGTCCCGCGACATCTTCCGGTGTTGCAAATGAAAGCCCTTTGGCGCGAAATTGATCGATCTGCTCGCGCGTCGGATGTCGAAAATAACTTCGGCGCGACAAGTCTTGGGGAATCGCCCTGCTTCGTGCAATTCTCCCGCGTAATACCGATTCAACACCGGTGACACCAATTCCATCTGCTTTATGAGCAATCCCAGCACCGACTTGATCTTTTCGGCCCCAAACCGCTCCTGGCAAATAATCGGCCCGGCGTCCAACTTGGAATGGATGACGTGCATGGTGATGCCGGCCTGCGGCTCTTGATGATGGACATACCAATAATACGGCGACAATCCTGCGTAGCCCGGCAACAGTGCATAGTGTATGTTGAGCGCGACCCGTGACGGAACCCGAATCAGGTCATCCGAAAACCGACTCGTCGCGCGGATGACAAGAGTACGCTCGGCCATGCTGCGAATTCGTCCGATGATTCCCTGGGTCATTTACATTGTCAGCATAGATGATTTCGGCGGGCAGGCGATAGACGCTCATGAGTTCCGGAATTGTAGTCGGTATGCCTTGAAATCCGAACCGCGCCGGCATGAACCGATTGGTGCTCAGCTTGAAATGCGTGTAGCGCCAGCCGCTGCGAAGGAACATATCCCAAAGGCCGCTTACATTTGAACTGGTCGAGGGCAATTTGGTTGTAATGACCACGGCCTTCAAGTGATGGCCATGTTCCGCCAGCCAGCCCCCAGCGACAGCATGGACAGAAGGTTGCCGTTGGTAATAAGCACCGTGCCCAGTTCGTTTTTTTTGCGAAACTCTTCCAAGGTGATCTTTCTTCCCGGTGGGCGTCCTGCTAGGAATCACCCATTGCATGATCGATTATGCCACCTAGTGGCGCAAATTCAAATTCATCGATCAGTCCTAGTATCTTTCGCTTCATCGATGCACGATTCATCTGTTGCATACGATGAAATCGTATGGCACGCCTTTCCGATTCTCTGCCCAAGTGTGACGTGTCGAATTCAAAGCTCGGTGTTTCTACTTCATAAGGGTGAAAATATGCAATGGCCGGTCGCTCTCGTCCCACGCGTCGCATCGCCCAGCGACTGAAGATTGCAGGAAAATGCCGAACATAACCGCCGCCGCAAGCCGGAATTCGCTTTCCAAACAGCGTTACCGTCGACAGGGGCGCCTCGATGATCGATAGGCCGTTTGGCAGGCGTATCCTTTGAATATCCATCGGATATCCCGGCCATCCATATCGCTTTCCCTTGATCGGAAAGATGCTCGAATCGTATTCAAATCCCTCCTCTGCCAAAACCTCAAGAGCCCAGGCGGTGTTCGGCATGATGGAGAACGCGGGCGCTCGGTGCCCCCGAATTTTTTGCCCGGAAATCCGCTCGATCAGTCTCTTGGCATCGCCCACTTCCTTTCGAAACGATTCCCGATCCAGCTTGAACACCTGCCGGTGGTAATAACCATGAACCCCCAGTTCGTGCCCGCGATCGGCAATCTCGCGAATCAGCTCTGGAAACACTTCCGCGACCTCACCCAGCACAAAACACGTCGCTCGAACCGAACGCTCCGATAACCACCCCAGAAACCGGTTCATGTTCTCCACGACGGCCCGCGTCGGCGGCCGATTAATGCCGAGCCAGTCCCTTGCCACCACATTGTGGTAGTCTTCTACATCAATCGTGAATGCGTGAACCATATGGGCCAGTGAGCTGAATTCCTTGCTGGAGCGGCAGGGCACCGGGTCGCGACCCCCACGCCCAAACGCAATCCAGGCTCGGCGTTGATCATTTTACGCCGTGTGCCTGGCCTAAGTGATGTCGCCCCTCATTCGTTCTATACGTCTCGCTAGGTTACTATGGTCGGATGTTTTGATACAGTAAATCCCGATAACCGATATTGGTACAGTTTGATGTGGCACAGCCGCCCCCGGCTGTGGAGTCTCATCGAACTGTACCAGTACCCGATAACCGAAGATGGCCTGAGGCAACGAAACGGCTACCCATGCCTGATCCGATCCCGCAACCCAAACAGTCACCCCTCGATCAAAAGATCCGGCCCAAGTCGGTCGGCCGCCGATGGCTCCGGCGAATCGAGGACGTATTTGTCGTCGTGGTTCTACTCAACATCATGTTTATCATAACCCCTGTTTCGGCATGGGTCTTTAAGGCTCTCGATTGTCAGGATCCGCTTCGCAAGGCCGACTACATCGTCTGTCTCGGCGGCAATCCCAATCGCATTATCGAATCCGCTCGCCTCCTGCGGGAGGGATGGGCCGACAAACTGATCGTCAGCAATCACGACAAATATGCCGACGAAATGCGCGACATCGCCATCGACTGGGGTGCCGATACGGCCAGGGTTCTCATGGATCGAAGCTCATTTCACCACCCGCGATCACCCAGCCGGAGTCCGCACGGCCGCCGGGCTCGACCCCGAAAAGGACACAGTCATCATCGTAACGAGCTATTCACACCTGCGGCGTGCCCGTGCCTGTTTTGAACACGCTGGTTACAAACACATCATCATGCAGGAGCCGCGATGGGAACGCCGCTGCCGCGCTCCCGAAGAGACCGGCTGGAAATCACGGTTCCTAATCTATCCGCAATTGGTATACGAAGCAGCCGCATGGATCGAATACAAATGCCGCGGTGTTCTGTAAATCACCGTCACAATCCAAAGGCTTCACCATGCCCCTCGCCCAGTCCGCAACGCTTCACGAAATCGGGAATCAGGTCGAGGCGGTGCTATGGATCCTCATCGGCATGATCTTTCTGGTTCAATGCTTCATGCGCAAGCCCGCAGGTCGCGTCAACGTCGTCGGCCTCGCCATCGCATTCATTCTCTTCGGCATCTCGGATATCGTCGAAACAAAAACAGGCAAATGGTGGGATCCCTGGTGGCTGCTGGCATGGAAGGGCGGTTGCGTCCTCTATTTCCTCATCCAGTTTATCCGTTACCGCAAGGATCGCGCCTCGAAATCGACACCGATGTCGGGCGACAATTAAGGTCTTATTCCAACAAAAGCACTGTCGGCTAAGCCCCATTCCCCTCATCCGCCGATTCAATCTACATGTCGATCTTCTCACTCCCCGGCCTTCCCCGCGCCGATCTTGCCGATGCATTGAATCGGACCGATCTCAAAGGCGGGATAGCGCATGTGGGTGGGGGGCCGATCTTTCGCATTCACGAAGCGCTCATGCGCCGCCCCACGCGACGCCTCGCAAGAAAGCTCGTCGAATGTCAGTCCCTCCGATCCGATCAGCTTCAGGCCCGGCAGTTTCAAAATCTCGTAAACCTGCTCACCCACGCCCGGCGAAACTGTCCCTTTTTCGGCCGGTCTGAATACGACCACGCCGATTCGATTCAAACGTTGGACGATTTTGGCAAACTCCCTTTTCTGTCCCGTTTCGACATTCGTACTCATGCACGAGACATGTGTCGAGATGATTCGTCCTCGCGCCTGCTTCACGACCACACGCGAGGCTCAACCGACGATAAACTGATTTACTTCTGGGATCGCAATCGCCAGGCATGGGACAAAGCCAATCGAATCCGAGGCCTCGCATGGCACGGCTTCAACCAAACAAGCAAGGAACTTCACCTTTGGCCGGTCGATCCGCCAGTGAATCTGCGGGGCCGCCTGCGAATTGTGGCGCGCCGGTTGCGCGACGCGTTGCTCGCCGAATCTCAAATAGACTCGCTGTTGCTCGAACGGCTCGAACCCGCTGATTTCTGGGCGAAAGTTCGTCAGTTCAACCCCGCCCGCATTTCGGCTTTCCCTTCTGCGCTGGTTGCCATGATTCAGCGCGATCAGTCAATCGCCGCCGATTCAAATATTCCCGCGCTTCGTGCCGTTTTTCTGACCGGTGAAGTGACATTCCCATGGCAGCAGTGCCTCATCGAGCAGACGCTCCGCGTGCCATGTATCCAAAGCTATGGCATTCAGGAAGCCGGCGCCATTGCATACGAATGCCCGCGCCGCTCATGGCACATTTGCGCGGAATCGATGTTCGTCGAGTTCATCCGCGACAATCACAAGGCATTGCCCGGCGAACTGGCCGAGGTGGTCGTCACCGGGCTGCAAAGCCGGGCCATGCCGGTGATTCGCTATCGAACCGGCGACATCGTCCGCGTCCGACGCGAGTCCTGCGACTGCGGCCTGTCGCTCCCGGTCATGCCGCGCATCCTCGGCCGAATCTCCGATTTCCTGATCACCGATAACGGCCATTGGATCGAGCCTGCCTGCGCCATCGAAGCCCTTTCCCCTATTTTCGGGAATGGCGCCTTTCAGATCGAGCAGAATTCAAACGGCTCCCTCCAAGTCCAGGTGTTGGATAGGGCTTGCGCCCCAGAAGATTGGTCGTCGCGTCTTTCCGCGGCCCTTCAGGGTCTCTTCGGGCATCGCGTCGCCTTTACAATCCAGCGAATACCGGGCCTCCATCGTTCGGAATTCGGCAAGTGCCGATATGTTCACTCAAAAGCCCTGCCCGATGGATAATCGCGATGGTGCAAAGATCATTTCCAAAGAATGCCCGCTCGCCGTTATCATGCCTGCCATGAGTTCGGCCCCTCAGACACAATCCACCGCCAATGCGACCGATGCGCTTAAGCGTATCCCCCATGATGAATTGCTCCTGCTGGGGCGCGCCCTCGGACTCGATCTGTCCGACGACCTGCCCTCCGACGAGCTTGTTCGCCGTGTGTCGGCCCGGCGGCACATGTTGACTGACATCGATCGCGAAGGTCTTCTCGAAGTCTTGCGTTGGTCGCGCCGGAGTTTGAGTGACAACGCGACCAATGAGGACATCGCCCGCGAAATCGTCAAGACTGACAAGACAAATTACGACGCATTGTCCCGGCGTGCACTGGTCACGCTGTGCCTGTTGCGTGACATCAAGATCGCCGATTCAGACGCCGCCGACGATTTGATCGAGAAAATCAAAAAGCGCCTTGGATTCTGGCAGCGATTCCATCGAAAGCGGCGCAGCGTCGTGGGCTCCTGGCTCTCGCGCATCATCGAAGGCGAAGAGTCACTTGAGCCTCCCCAGCCGCTCGATGTCGCAACCCCCGCAACACTCTCCGATGCGAATTCCGCCAAAACCGCCGCGAAGGCCACGCTTCGCCGGCAAATCGAAGACATGGGTGTGGTCGGCGGCATCGCCCATCGCATTCGCTCGACGGCCGACGACTACATCAAGATCAAGCTCGATGAGATTGAAGCGCGCATCGATCTAAAACTGAACGAGATCGACCAGCGCCTCGCCGAATGGCGCGACCGCGAGGTTGCGAATCGGCTGAAAATTCTCCGCATCACTCTTGGCTTCACCGTTCTTGTTGCTGTTCTCAGTCTCGCGTATAACTACGCAAAGAAGCAGGTCACACCGGAATCGGACAAAAGCACAACCCCGCGGAAGTGCGATCTGAATAACTGGCTTTTAACGGACGCGATCCATGTTCGAGAAACTCACGCCCGATCTCGATCGAATCATCAAGCTCTCGCAGCAGATCGCGCGCGACTATGAGCAGGATTACGTCGGCACCGAGCACCTGTTGCTGTCCATGCTCAAGGAAGGCACCAGCCTTGCCGCCGTTATCCTTCGCGACAACGGCGTCACCCTCGCCAATGCAAAAGTGACGGTCGATCGCCTCATTCAGGGCACGCTCGAAGACACCTGGGTGTTCGGCCGCCTCCCCGGCACGCCTCATTTCCGAAATGTCATGGCCGCCGCCATCGAAGAGGCCCGCCAGCTCGAAAGCAAGGTTGTCAGCCCTGAGCACATGCTCATCGCGCTCGCCCGGGAAGATGGCAGCGTCGCCAGCGCCGCGCTCGCCGAATTGGGTGTCAAAGCCCCGCTCATCCGCTCCGAAGTCAACAAACACATGGAAGCCGGCCACTTCGATCCCAAGCCCGATCCCCAAGCCTGAGAGTTGTTTTCAAATTCCTTTCAAATCCCTGTGGCACAGGCGTCTCGCCTGTGAAACCACGCCGCCGCCGTTCTATCGGCGTACCTTTTCGATTCAATCACGGCCTCAATCTCGCATGCCCCCGGCAATTTTTGCCGACTTGCCCCTGAGACGCCGCCGCCCCGATCGCTTATCCGATATTCACTTAGGGACCCTGCGGCGAACGCAATCTTTCGTGAACCATCCATACGGGCAATCCAAACTTGTCGAATTCAATCAAATCCCTTTCGCCTGCCGCTAAGCGTCGAATCGCCGTTCTATTTTTCACCTTCGCCACCCTGGCCGTCTGCGATGTGTTTATTCGCAAAAACGACTCAGCGCTCGATGAATTCTACGTCAATCATTACCGCCGAAAGCTCGACGCCCTCCACGCCCGTCCCGAACCCCCGCGAATCCTCCTCCTCGGTTCCTCCCGCGTGGCCTATGCGCTCGTGCCGCAGGAATTCGAACAGGTCATCGGTGCTCCGGCCTTCAATTTCGGTATCCCCGCTTCGAAAGTCCTCGAATGGCAGATTCTTTTTTCTCGATACGTCGAAGCGATGAAGCCCGGTCTGATCGTTCTCGGCGTCAACGCCAGCGAGATTCGTGCGGACTATGAGCCGGTGTCCGCCGCCCGCGACCTTTTTGACTGGGACGATCTCTTTGCATGTCTTCGCGAAGACGGCTGGTCCTCCACGGTCGTCGGGCATTTTCTCGAACGAAATAGCGGCATCGCCTGGGCGTTGCTGCACCGACGGTACGAGACAATGAAATGGCTGCAGGAACGCGCCGAATCAGTCTTCCCGAAATACGCACAAATTGCTCGCGAGCGCAGGCTGCGCGTCATCACACCTTGTTCATTGGATGGCTATGAGCATCCCTGGGCCGCAAATCGCCGCATGAAAAGCTTGGAGGCTCAGCTCGAAATCGACTCCAATGCCGTCATGGTGGCATCAATGCCCCAATTTGATCCGCAGGCGCCCGCCGTTCGCCGCTTCGGTGAATTACTGGCGCACTGCAGAGACACCGGCATTCCGCTGGTCGTCGCCTACATTCCCAACAGCCCGCGCGCCGAGAAGCGTTGGATGTCGGTGGAATCGGATTTGGAGAAAACGATTGCACGTTGCTGCCACGAAGCCGGCATAAATTACATAGGCGCTCCAATGACGGAAGTGCCGCGCACCGACGCGGATTACCTCGACGAAACCCATGTCGGCCTCGCTCTCGCCAAGCGCCTCAGTCGACGCATCGCCGAACGATCCATGCGGCTGGGTCTTCTCACAGGTAACGCAAGACTCGCAAAAGGTGCGACCGGCAGCGAGGGAGATGCTCCATGATCTTCTCAAGCTGGCAGTTTGCCTTCTTTTTCATTCCCGTTTTCTTCGTCTACTGGTCGCTTCCCACGCGCCGCGGTCGCCACGCATTTCTTCTGCTCGCCAGCTATTTCTTCTACATGGCTTGGAACCCGTGGCTCGTCACCATCCTCATCGCGCTCACCACCCTGGATTTCTTCATCGCCCTTGGCCTCGATCGAACGGAGAATCCCAAGTCTAGAAAGCTGCTACTCATTGCAACGCTCGTATCCAATTTGGGCGTGTTGGTGATCTTCAAGTACGCGAATTTCTTCATCGGCTCGTTTCGTGAACTTTTTCTTTCGTTCGGGTTCAATCCCAATCTCTCCACCCTCTCGATCATCCTTCCCGTCGGCATCAGCTTTCACACCTTTCAGACGATGAGCTACACCATCGATGTCTACCGACGAGAGACGCCCGTCACGCGCTCCTACATCGATTTCGCCCTCTTTGTCGCATTCTTCCCCCAGCTCGTCGCCGGCCCCATCGTCAAAGCCCGTGAGTTTCTTCCCCAGCTTGAGACCATTAAGCGATTCTCATGGGACCGCATGGAGTCCGGCGTCCGTTCTTTTCATGGTCGGCCTCACAAAGAAATTGTTGATTGCCGACAATCTCGCCACTCTCGTCGATCCCGTCTTCAGCGATCCAACCCAATACCAGTCCCGCGATCTCTGGCTCGCCATGTTTTGTTATGGCGGCCAGATTTACTGCGACTTCTCCGGCTACACCGACATGGCCATTGCCATCGCTCGCATGATGGGCTTCGATTTCTCCGCAAACTTCGCCAGCCCTTATCTCGCAACCAGCCTCTCCGATTTCTGGCGTCGCTGGCACATCTCGCTCTCCACATGGCTGCGCGATTATCTCTACATCCCGCTCGGCGGTTCCCGCTTCGGCCGACTTCTGACCGCTCGCAACCTCATGCTCACCATGCTCCTCGGCGGCCTCTGGCATGGCGCAAGCTGGACCTTCGTCATCTGGGGCGCCATCCACGGCGCCGCACTGGTCGTCACCAATCAATTCAGACGAATCAGCGCGACGGCCGCCTACCCCGCACCCCAATCGCCAATTCGCCAGATCGCCAAATCGCCAAATGACCCGATACTAACCACGCTCCGAGCCTCCGTTTCACCGTGGCTTCGTACCTTTGTCTGTTGGTCCTCAACGCTCCTTCTCGTCCACCTCGCCTGGGTCTTCTTCCGATGCCAGCCCATGACGCTCCCTGGTGGCCTTGAACCAGAACCAACGTCCGCCGCACTCGCTCGCGCAGTTTATTTCGTGACCCACCTGTTCATGCCGGCCAACGTCGCCGACCCCGCATGGCTCATGAACAAAGTTCCCATGGTGATGCTGCTCGCGCTGCTCTTGGCGCTGCATCTTTACGAAGATTGGATTCGCCGCGGCCGTCCGCGCCTCCGCCTGCCGGCGCCGGTCGCCGGCATCGGTTACGCGACTTGGATCGCGGCATTGGTTCTATTCAGCCCCGAGAACGCCAGTCCGTTCATCTACTTCCAATTCTGAGCCGGCACAGCTTCAATTCGAGAAAAGTCGGCGTTTTCTCGTTCGGACCGCATGATTCCACAACTTTTCTCAATTCGTGGGATGCGCCTAAACGTAGTATGCTGCTAGAGTTACGAAATTTGCTAGTTGCTTCCATTCCAATTTAATCCCTGAAAACCCGGTCCGTCCTTCGACCCGCTTCGTGACAAAGATGAAGGCCCTAAAGGGGGGCCTGATCGGGAGAACGAAGAAGAAGGAGATGTGATGGGTTTTCAGAAGAGTGCGAATCGAAATCGGTACAACATTCTGTTGATTGCGGCGGCATTGGTCGGCCAGCTTTCCTGGGCGCAGGCAGCCGCCCGCGCCGAACAAGTCCTCGACCTCACCCATGACCTGGAACATTTGGACGTCATGTGCATCGCCACCAGCGAATCGAGTGCGATTCTCGAAGCACCGGTCACGCAAGATGTTGTTCTCGAAACACTGGCCCTCGATGCGGCCGCCGGCGCGCGATTCCAGCTTCAAGGAACACGCTGGACCTCCACCCGAACCCACCCCAACATTCCGCAGGGCGAGCCTTTCTTTCTGACATACAGCTTCGTGCTCGATGGCACCAGCATTCCTCCCTCATTCTGGGAGACCAATCAGGTTTCACAAAACAGTAACCTCTTCGCGACGATGAACGCTCAGTTTCCAGGCGGCATGGACGGCTTTCGCACCAAGGTGCGCGAAGCCTTTGACCAGTGGCAGGACGTTTCCAACTTTCGCTATGTCGAAGTTCCAGACGACGGAGCGGCCTTCACCGTCGCCAACGGCGGACTGGTGCCCACGCCCACCCAAATCGGCCGCGGCGACATTCGCATTGCAATGCGACTCGTCGATGGCAACGGCGTCGACACAAACAACGACGGCGCCATCGACCGCAACGTCCTCGCCTACAACAGCTATCCCGGAAACGGTGGCGACATGGTCCTCGACTCGGCCGGCATGCCCACCTTTCTCGATTCCACAAACGACTATCGCCGCCTGAAGAACGTCCTCCTCCACGAGCATGGCCACGGCCTCGGCCTCATGCACGTCATGCCCCAGAACAACACGAAGCTCATGGAGCCCGCCCTGAACACCAATTTCGACGGCCCCCAGGAAGACGACATCCGCGCCATCGCGTCGCTCTACGGTGATCCCGGTGAGTCGAACAACACGCGGGAAACCGCCATTCCCGTCGGCTCCATCGCCGATGGCCAGCCCGCCGTTCTCTTCCCGGATTACGAAAAGTCCTTGGAGCGCAACGGTGCCGAAGATTGGTACAAGTTCACCGCTTCCGCCGGTTCGCAGCTCACCGTCACGCTCGATCCCATCGGCACGACCTATCAGCAGGGTGCCCAGCCGCTGGATGCGACGGTGGCGCCAACGCTCACCACGGTCAATGCCCTGGCGGCCCGCGATCTGCGAATGCAGTTGTGCAACCCCTCCGGCACCGTCATCGGCTCCGCCAACAATACTGCGGCCGGCCAGTCCGAGACAATTGTGGTGGACGCGCTGCCCGTTTCCGGAACCTATTCCCTCCGCGTCTATTCGACCGACAACGGCACCCAGCCGCAGAGATACCAGTTCGCTCTGGCCCGCCAAAGCGAGCCTGAAATCAATGTCGTCGCGCAGGCGCAGCCGGCGGTCAACGTTCCCTCGGGCGGAACATTCAACTTTGCCGACACGACCGTGAATTCCGATCGTCACAACTTCTTCACGATCGAAAACGATGGCAGCGATACCTTGTCGCTGACGAACAACCCCTTCGTGGCCATCTTCGGCACGAATGCGAGTGACTTCACCGTAAACCTGCAGCCCAGTGCGATCGACATCGCTGCGGGCGACTCGGTCTCCTTCAATATCGGTTTCCGCCCGTCGGCCACTGGCACGCGTACGGCCACCGTTCTGATCTCAAACAATGATGCCGACGAGAGCGCCTATGTCTTCACCGTAACCGGCACGGGCGTCGGTTCGTCGAGTGCCCCCGGCACCGGCTCGGCCCAGATCAAAGTTTTCCAGGTCACCCCGGCCTTCCAGTTTGGCAAGGTCGAAGTCATCGAAGGCGGCTTCTCCGATTTCCCGGAGGTCGAGGTCGGCAACAATCTTGCTGTCTTCTACTTCATCGAGAACCACGGCACGGCGGATCTGGTGCTAAGCGGCAACGTCGACCTCGTGACACCGACATCGGGCTTTACCATCCTATCGCAGCCCAATGGCTTTCCGATTCCGGCCGGCAATCCCGAGGGCTTCGCCGACAACTTCCGCGTGCGCTTCACGCCGGTTGACACGAACACGCGAACGACACGCGTCTTCATCTACAGCAACGCCTCCAACACCGTCGGTCCCTTCGACTTCACCCTCCGCGGCGCCGGCACGGTGCAAATCGTGGACTGCAACGGCAACGGCATCGACGACGCGACCGAGCTCACCGGCAACGACTGCAATGCCAACGGCATTCCCGATGAGTGCGACACCGATGCCGACGGAGACAGCGTGCCCGATGCCTGCGACCTCTGCGACGGCGAGGACGATCTCCGCGACACCGACGGTGATGGCACGGTGGACTGCCTCGACGGCTGTCCGGCCGATGCCGACAAGTTGGCACCCGGCAACTGCGGCTGCGGCAACGAGGAATCGGCCGATTGCGGCATCGCAGTGTGCCCCGATGGTGACGACGATGGTGACGGCGTCTGCAACTCCGCCGATCTCTGCCCAGGCCTCGACGATCTCCGCGACCTCGACGCCGACGGCACGGCCGACTGCCTCGACAATGACATCACGCCGGAGCTTCCGCCGGAGGACGGCAATCCGGATGATGGCAATCCAGATGATGGTAATCCGGACGACGGCAACCCCGACGACGGCAATCCGGATGATGGAAATCCCGTTGATGGTAATCCCGGCGTCCAGGGAATTTGCGGTACCGGCGTCGGCCCCGGCATCGCGGGAGCCTGCCTCTTCGCTTGCTTCAGCGGCAGCTTCCGTCGTCGCCGCCGCGTTCGACAGTCGGCCCGTTGATGTCGCTCTGATCGTGGTTTGTTCAGACCGTGTCCCCTTTCCGATCTGAAGACAAGTCTCGATTATGACTGACTCAACAAACCAGCGGCCCCGGTGAACAATATGTTCTCCGGGGCCGCTTCACTGCGCAGTCTATTGTATTTCAAGATTGCGTGAATCCGGCGCTGTGGCTCAGGCGTCCCGCCTGAGAATGCACCGCAACCTTATTCTCGCGTGAACAGTTTCCATTTCCTTCGCTGCGGTCCGGTTTGGCGAATCGTGATTCGCCGCTAAGATGTCTACAGTTGCAACGAAATCTTCATCCTGGAGCCCATACCTTGTCCCCCAAATTCGCCATCCTCGGCGCCACCGGAGCCGTCGGCCTCGAATTCCTAGACATACTCGCCAAGCGCGGTGTCCCCGCAGAAAATGTCCGCCTCCTCGCCTCCGCCCGCTCAGCCGGCAAAAAATTGCCCTATGGCAACACACAACTCCTCGTCGAAGAAGTCAAGCCCGAAAGTTTCAAAGGCATCAACATCGGCCTCTTCAGCGCTGGCGCCTCGGTCAGCCGCGAGTGGGCGCCGATCGCTGTCAAAGAGGGCGTTCGCGTGGTCGACAACAGCTCCGCCTTCCGCATGGACCCCAACGTCCCGCTCGTCGTCCCCGAAATCAATCCGCAGGACATCGGCAACGCGCCCGTTATCGCCAATCCGAATTGCTCCACGATCATCATGAACATGGCCGTCTGGCCGCTCCATCGACAAAACCGCGTACGGCGAATCGTGGTCAGCACTTATCAGGCCGTGAGTGGGGCGGGCTGGCAGGCCATGACCGAATTGCAGGAACAAACCCGCGATTGCCTCGATGGCAAAAAGCTCAATCCCAAAGTCTTCCCCGTCCCCTGCGCCTTCAACCTCTTCAGCCACAACACCGCCATCGGCGAGGACGGCTACAACGTCGAAGAAACCAAAATGATCAAGGAGACCCACAAAATCTTTGGCGACGCCTCCATCGCCATCACCGCCACCTGCGTGCGCGTTCCCGTCCTTCGGGCCCACAGCGAATCGATCAACCTCACCTTTGAAAAGCCCATGCCCGCCGACGAGGCCCGCGCCATTCTCTCCACCGCCGCCGGTGTACAAATCGCCGATGACCGTCCCAACAACCGCTTTCCCATGCCCATCGATGTCGCCGGCAAGGACGACTGCCACGTCGGCCGCATCCGACAAGACATCAGCCAGCCCGACAATCGCGGCATCGACCTCTTCGTCTGCGGCGACCAGCTTCGCAAGGGCGCCGCGCTCAACGCCGTCCAAATCGCCGATCGAATCCTACAGGCCTGAAATGATCGCACCAGTTTCCATCATGCACGTAAGCCGGGGGCATTGACGTCATGTCCGACCAATCCACTCTCGTCACCCACGAACACTTCGCGTATATCGCCGCGAGAACAACGCCGGAGGACCCCTTCCTCGCCGACCTCAAACGCGCCGCCGACGCCGAGAACATACCGCCCATCAACATCGCCCCGGAGCAGGCGGCCTTCATGCAGATCATGCTCAAGCTCAGCAGGGCCAAACACGTCCTCGAAGTCGGCACCCTCGCCGGATACTCTGCCATCGCCATGGCACGCGCTTTGCCTCCCGATGGCCGCGTTCGCACCATTGAGCTCTCGCCGAAGCATGCCCAATTCGCCAAATCCTGGATCGCCAGGTCCGATGTCGCCGGCAAAGTCGAAGTTATCAACGGCCCGGGAAGTGACATACTCCCGACATTGGCCGACCTCTCATACGATGCCGCGTTTCTCGATGCCGACAAGGCCGGCTATCCTTTTTATCTCGAACATTGCCTCCGAATCGTCCGCCCCGGCGGCCTCATCATGGCCGACAACGCCTTCGCCTTCGGCCAGCTCTTCGATGCGAATCCCACCGACCGCGAAGCCCCGGCCGTCAAAGCCTTCAACGAGATCATGGCCGCCGAGTCCCGCCTGCAGAGCGTCATCGTCCCGATCGGCGACGGCCTCTGGGTGGCTGTTCGAAAATGATTCGCACGATCTCGCGCATCTCCCCAATTGAAGAACTAAGATCCATCGGCGGGTTCGCATCAATCAACCGCCAATCCTGAAATAACCACGAATAGCCCGATTCGGACACTCCACCTCCAGCGCCGGTTACAACTCTGCCGCCATTTTATACTGGCGACACCCCCGTTTCGGATTACACTTACAAGGGAGTCGGCGCGATTGGACGCACTCCCAGCCAGGGTGTAATGGGGAGGGATCGTATGCAGACCGAGCGAATCTGCGGTGAGTGCAGCGGACGCAACGTCGGTGCCGGCGATTTCTGCAGGCACTGCGGAAAGCCCCTCAATCCCGCGCATAGCACGGCCGGTCGCGCGGTCCATTCGTCCCCTTTGCCCGTGCCGCCGGCCATGTCGCCGGTCGAAAATGCGGCGAATCTGTTTTTCCGGTCCGAGTCGGCCTATGGCGGGCCGACCTTGATCGGAACTGAATCGCTGGGCATCATTCTATTCAACGGCGGCTTCGAATTGCGATCGGTTGTCATTCGCGTCGAAGGCCGCTCGAAAAATGGCGCTCGCGTACTTGACTTGGAGAAATCGATCGACCATCTTCCGCGCGGCAGGGAAACATGCGTCGATGTGCCGTCCTATGATATCCACGAGCCTCTGCACAGCGTGCGGGTCTCGTTAATCTCCGCGGAATACCCATAGTCTCTGGTGCCGCGGAGTTCCGTGCGAACGGAACGAATTCGGTTCCACGCACCGGCGAACTGATTCAGTGTTCGGCCCGCTCATGCGGGAGAAAGGAAGTGCACGATGGGTTACATGATTGCGGCAGGCATTTTCGGATTGTTCTTCCTCATTGTTGCCTTGAGCGGAGCATTTACGGTCGAGCAGCAAACCCGGGCGATCATCGAACGATTCGGCAAGTTCAACAAGGTCGCCCATCCCGGCCTGAACTTCAAGGTGCCGATCTTCGATCGCGTCGCCGGTCGCGTGACCCATCGCGTGCGAGCTGAAATCAGCGTCGAATCCAAAAGCAAAGACGACGTCTTTGTCGATCTCAAGATCGCCGTTCAGTTCTTCGTCCGCGAAGAGGATGATGCCGTCCTCGCCGCGCACTACAAGCTGATGAACCCCGCCCAGCAGATCAGCTCCTACGTCTTCGATACGGTCCGCGCCCTCGTGCCGGAAATGCCGATCGACAACGTCTTCTCTGAAAAGGAGCGCATTGCCGCCGCCGTGAAAGAGCGACTCGACGACATCATGTCCCAGTTCGGATTCACGATTCTTCAGGCCCTCGTCAACGACATCCAGCCCGATGCCAAGGTCAAGGCGGCGATGAACACGGTCAACGCGTCGGCACGCCTCCGCGAGGCCGCCCGCAATGAGGCCGAAGCAAAGAAAATTCGCGTCATCGCCGAAGCCGAGGCCGAAGCCCGCGCCAAGGAACTGCAGGGCGTCGGTATCGCCCGTCAACGACTCGCGATTGCAAACGGCTTGAAAGATTCCGTCGCGGCCTGTGCCGAAGCCGGCATTACGTAGGAAGAGGCAACCAAAATGGTGCTACTCACGCAGCACTACGACACCGTCACGGCCGTCGGCGCGAACTGCAAGGCGACCGTCATGATGCTTCCATATTCGCCGGACGGCATGACGCAAGTCGGCGATCAGATCATGCAGGCGCTGATTGTCTCCAACGAAAACGGCACACCAACCAAGGTCAAGCCGCCGGTGCTTCCGCAGACCCAGACCGTCAGTTAGCATCATGCTTGGGTTCTCCGCGCGAATCAGATTCGCGCGGAGTCGGCTTGGCGTCGCCGGAAAAAAGTCTGGCGACAAAAAAACCAACCCAAGTAAAACGAACGCGAGAAATGCAAACGTAAGAACAAGAAGCGGATCGGCCACCCCGATCCGCTTCTTCATTGGTTCGCACTTGTTGATTGCATGCCGCCAAGCCGCGGCAGCGGCGACAGAATAAACCCCATGACGTAAGTCATGGGTAACGTGATGAAGTGACCCTAAGCCCCGGCGGGGGCGAAAGAGCCTTGGTTTCAGAAATCGCAAGTCCATGACGAGTCCTCTTGAGGCGTCAACAGATATCAGAATCGCCCGCGAATCCGTTCGTCGCGGCGCTTCTGGCGGGCCGATCGAAGATTCTTACAATTCTGCGAATGCTTGGTCGGCCGTTTATGCGAGTCCGCTGCCTCATACAGGTGATAACGTGGTGTCGAGCCCCAAGCACATGCAATGACCCATCGCTCTTCCATCGCCGCTGCATGGCTCCTCGGGATCGGCACGGTCATCGCCGTCCACTACCGCGCGCAGTCGCCCGCCTACATGTCGATCCATCGCTGGATGGCCGATCATGCCATACCCCAGTCAGTTCGCAATTTCGACAGCCTCCTGTGGTACACGGCGGCCGCGCTGCTTGGTGCTGCATTTGCGTCGCGCGCTGTTCGTCGAAGCATTTCCGAAATTCTCTGTATGAATACAAGCCGCCGCGGCTGGGCGAAGATGGTTCTGCTCGCGCTGATGCCGATGGTGGCGGGCGGCGCGGTGCTCGGCCTCTACCGTGCCGGCGAATCGATCGATCTCGCGACGGCCGCCCAGGCCATACTGAAGGGCGTCGTTCGCGCCCCATGGTCCGAGGAATTGCTCTTCCGCGGGCTGCTCGTCGCCGTGCCCGCGGCCTGCCTGACCCGGTCCGGCCGCCGGGTCTGGATGCATGCCATACCTGCGGCACTACTTTTCGGACTCACCCATGTGACCTGGACCCGGTCCGGCATCGTCGATGGCTGGCCCAATCTGCTCGTCACTTTCATCGGCGGCCTCTGGTATGCCTGGCTGCTCGTCCGATGGCGGTCGATCTGGGCGCCCATGGCCCTTCACGCCGGCATGAATCTCGGCTGGCTCCTCGCATCGGCCTCAGGCGGCGCAGGCGGCGGGGTGGACGGAAAACCTGCTTCGCGTCGCCACCATCGCCATCGCCTCGACATGGACCCTTCGCAGCTCCCGCGTCACGCGCTGACCCCTGTTCGCAAAAATGAGCGCCGTACTCCTTGCATTCATAGGCCCGGCAATTTCGTGACGCGCAACACCAACGTCCGCAAGTCCGTGAGTCCCTACGTCCGCACCGAATTCTCTTGAGTCTTCCGATGAATTCCGAATTGCCGCCAAGCCGCGGTAGCGGCACCAGACTAAAGCCCATGTCGCCAGACATAGGTATGAGTGGCAGCGAAGACCAAGCGCCGGCACGGGCGAAAGAGACATTCGAGCGCCACGTTCCGATACGATAAAGAAACCCGGACCGATCCAAATCACCGCCCAAACCTCAATTCACAATTCGTCCCGGCCCGGCAGGACCATCGATGGTAGCCGGTCGGCTTCAGCCACCGGATTGAATGCACACAAAATATTTCCCGTCCGGAGGACGAACGAGTCGCAACCGCGAACAAGCCCTGTGCCACCAACATGTCTGTGATCCCCTCGCGAGCCGCCCCGCTCGTGCGTGAATCCGTTCGCGCACGCAAGGTGCCGCGCCCCTCGGGCGTGAATCCTCACTCGCGCGAACCCTTTCGCGGAATCCGTTCCGCTATATGTTTTCCGACGGGCGGCCTACTGGTTCAATCCGAGCATATTAAAGTTAGCGGTGTGGCACCGGCTAATAGCCGGTGCCACACGCTCGCGCCTCAGGTTATTGCTCGTTCAATCCGCCATCACAAATCCCCACCTCATACTTCTTCCCAATCGGCCGCTCCAACTGCTCCCGCGCTGGTGTACGCCGAATCCGGCCCCCAACGCTCCTGCATGCACCACATCATGAACGCCTCCCATGCCGCATACATCTCATTCGACAACACGCTATAGTCCGCCGGCCAGTAGCTCGCATCGCACGAGCCGCCGCCCGACATCATCGACTCCCCACCCCCTTCACCCCCACCCATCATCATCTCCTCTTCCTCACACTCGTCCGGAATCTCATTCTCATTCGCATCGAGACTTCCAAACGGCGGCCCTTCATCAATATCGCAGCTATCCGGCCACCCATTCTCGTTGCAGTCCGGATCGACCCATTCGTCCCCATCCGGGTCGAGCGGATCGAGATCACAGTCATCCGGCACGCCGTTCTCGTCGCAGTCGTATTCGCACTCGTCCGGCGACCCATTGCCGTTGCAGTCGGCCGACACCTCCGTGTCCCCGTCCGGATCGAGCGGATCGACATCGCAGTCATCCGATACGTCATTCTCATTGCAGTCGATTTCGCATTCATCGGGAATCGAGTTGCCATTGCAGTCGTCCACCATCGATTCTTCGATTTCGTAACTATCGGGAATGGAATTCTCATTGCAGTCGGTCTGACACTCGTCCGGCCGGCCGTCCTCGTCGATGTCGCTGGACGTTTCGTCCGCGATGTCGCAACCATCAGGCACGCCATTTTCATTGCAGTCACAGTTCTCCGGCGCTTCTATCGGATCACAAAGCAACATGATTTGCGTTGCGTCGGGAACATCGTTTTCGTCGCAGTCAGGCGGAGAACCGTGCGTGCTCTCATCGCAGCCTATAAACCCGGTGCAGCCCGGCTCCCCGAGCAAGACATCCACAAACGGCGGCACATCATCGAGCGTAAGTTGTCCATCGCAATTACAGTCGGCCCCGCAAAGATTCACGATGCTGAAACAGTGTGAATTGCCTAACAGGAAATCCACAAACGGCTGGATATCGGCGCCGTCTGCAAATCCGTCCGTGTTTATGTCGCCCTTCAGACAGTTCGCCGATTCCGCAAGCTGTTCCTCAAATCCGCTAGGCAGCAGGGTGTAATACACATCGAGCGGAGTCACTGCAGAACTGACAAGTTCGTACGCCGTCCACACAACCACCACCTGTCCATCGGGACCGTAGTCGATCGTGTGCTGCCCGCCGTCGGCCAACTGGCGCATGTTGAGCACCTCGGCGTCGGTGTCGCTTGTATCCTGATTGACGCGGAATTCCCCCGCAATGGGCCTACCGTCGGGGCCGAAATACTGGGCGTGAATTTCATGGCGCGTCGGCGATTCTTCTTCAATTGCGACATTCCAGGCGACAATGAAGCGCCCGCACAGCCCTTCGTCGGTCGAACTGGTCAGCGCCACCGCCGGATTCGCGACCACGGCATTGGTTGGTGGCGCGTCGTCGTCGCTGTCGACACGAAACGGGGTATCAACGAACGACGGTGTCGTCGTTCCGTCCCAAGAAAGGCGGCGGCCGAAAATCTGAAACAGCGGCCCGTTCTCGCAGCCGTCGAGCCGGGTACCGACCCACGCGACAACGATGTTGCCGGATTCGTCGATTGTAACTGCGGGAGAATCCTGGCTGCTGTCATCTACTTCGCTAGAAATATCGTTTACGACGATTTCGCTTCCAATCGTTGTTCCATCTATTTCGTAACCTTGAATTCTTATATTGAAAGCCGAAAATGAATTGTCAGGTTCCTCTGCATCGGCCCATGCAATAACATACTTCCCGTTCGCCCGCATGGCGATGTTGCTCTGCCATCGAGCAGTCCAGCACAGATTCCGCCTGATGTGCATGTTCGTATCGCCTCAGGAAGTTCGTTGGTAACCTGATATGTCAGTCCCTTCGGATAGAACTCACTGCCAGTGCGACTCGACCAAGTAATGCCAGCAACTTCGGAACTGATATCGCCGATTCCCACCGATGCCTCAAAGTCACCTCTACTGGCACTCTGGGCTCCCAATGAATCCAACGTGGTGTCGTCAAATTCAAAGACATAGGCCAAGATCGTATCTTGAATTGTCACTATCGAAGATGGGTTCTTTACGACCCAACCCGTTAAAACAAGCCCATCGTAACTCATGTCTACCGAAACGTCATGATGGATGTGATCGTTGTCGATCTGATAGGTGATGGCCAAGGGTTCTTCCAGATCGTCGCCGTCACTGTCGAACCGCCGGATGAAGATGTCGATAGGGTCGCTGCCGGACGGTCCGAAGCCTCGTGGCTGCTCCCACGCGATGGTGAACCGTCCCTGACCATCCATGCCAACCGCGGCATTGCCGCCTGCTGCGCCGGGGCAGGTGACAGGCTCTTCGATGACACCATTACCAAGCGTGCTTGGTGTCACCGGACAGGCACCCAAAGCGGAATGAACTGAAAGCTGCGCGACAATAATCGAGCAAATGATCGCGCCAGTTATTCTCGGACGATTAAGAAGCAACACAATCTCTCTCCATGTGAATGAATTGTCCAATTACATATGTGTGTGTAATTGAACTCTGAAATAAGAAGATTGACCCGTGGGAGCTATCAAACGCGGCGGCGCTTGAATGTCAAAAACATGATAGACGCTAGCACGAAGGAGGCAGCCGTGCCGGGCTCAGGAACTGCGATTAACTGAAATGCCTGATCTGAGATAGTGTTAGTCGTGTGTCTCCAATCACCGACGACAGGATTTGTAAAAGCATGTCCACTGATAAAGGGATTGGCACCAAATTCCCATCGAAAAGTTGTCGACAAATCGTCAATTTGAATGATCTCGAGCCAGTATAACGAGTTTGCGGATAGAAAAAGGGGAGACGAGAGCGAATGCTCATACCTGTACTCAGCAGGGCCTATACCAACTGCCACATGTTGGCCTGTTGCAATTCGGCCTGCTTCGTTGAGAGTGGCCTCGTAAACAATGTCCGCCTCATTGGGCAGTTCATCAGATGCACTTGCTCCGTAGAATCTGACTCGAAATATCTCGGTACTTGGGGGATTGTCATCATCATAAAATCCCCACCAACTCACAATTCCTATATGCGCCGGTGTCTTAAGCACAACTTCGTCCGCCAATCGCTGGCTTGATTGTTCGCCAAACAATTCGAATGCTGTATCCGATGCTGGGCCACCAACATGAGTCGGTGAGTGTTCGATAATCACCTCTGACCCTCGCATTAGGTCGTTCCACGACCCCTCCCCCGCTTTGGCCGAAGCGGCAGCGATCAACAGTATGAGTGAGATTGTTAAGTGATGTCGGAACTTCGACTGCATTTTCATATCGAAACTCTCCTGCCCGTTGTCGCCATTCATTATACCCAATTTCGTGACTCCAGTTCAACTAATTCTGACTCGATCCAGCAAATGTCTCCACCCGGCGCATACGATCGAATTTGTTAGGGATAGTCAAGTTCCGGCACCTGATACTCCAGCCCTCCCGTCGATTCGCTTGTCCGCATCACTGGGTCCTATGATTACGCCCTTGCAGGCGGCGACCGAACCTGCGATTTCTGGGCCTCTGTCCGCGATGGGTTGACCGGCTTTCCCTACCTGAACGTACAACTCGGCGCCGAATCCATCACAGGCGACCCGCCAGTAGGAACGCTGACCATGCCCGATGACACGGGAAAATCTAAGGGGTCAGGAAAATCTAAGGGGTCAGGTTGATTATTGACAACGCAGCCATCGGGCGAAACCACCCACGCCCCGGCGTTGGGGCCCCGCACCTGATTCCGCCGCCGGCCCTTGATCTGCCTCTCCAAAAAAACATCTACTTTGAATTCGGCTGCCGCTAACGAGACACCCACAAACCGAATCACCGCCGCCCCCGCCGGCGCAGAACCACCAGCCCCGCAACCCCCATCATCGCCCCCGTCCCCGGCTCCGGAACCGCATAAATCTGGAATGACATTTCGGTGCCGAACGGCCCAAGCCAGTTGTTGCCGCTATTTGATCGTTTCCAGAATTGGCTTCCTGGGGCAGTGCCATGAGTGTGCCACATCCATTGTTCTGACGTCCCTGTCGTATCGTTTACAATACTCATTAGGTAATGACCCGCGATGAGGTCAACGACAGGAAAAGTGGCTTCATAAGCAAACACCGGATTCCCTGCAAACATCGTCAGAGAAGTAGGCAAGCGCAGTACGTTGCCTAAAGTAAAGTCAGCAAGCGGCGTCGGACTTGGGTTCGTTGGGCTACTGAAAGGAAAAAAGCGCAAGGAAAAATGGTCGGTTCCATCAGGCAATTGATCACCACCTTTGTAGGCACCGAACCATGATACTCGTGTAATTCCAAAGGACTGACTAATTTGGAAGTCATCGCCAACTTGCGCAGGAAATGTGGGATCACTAACTAAACCGTCCGGCAGATTCGGCGCCCCGTTGTCATGCACCAAAATCAACGCAGCCGACGCCCGGCCGGATTGCACAAACAGCACGCCTACAAGGACCACTAAACGCAACACTCTCATGGCCGAATACTCCCGAAAATGCCCGACCGTTTGAACCTGTCTGCCTTGATTCTAGCGATAGTCAACCGCCGGTGTAAAGCATTCGTCACCTCGCCCATCGAATAATTAACGCAATTCGGGAGGCATTCCGGCTGCCCCAGATGCGATCAACCGCGATCCGCCGACCCAAGCCTTGTCGGAGCCTGCACGACGGCGGAGGGCAAACTCAATAACCCATCCCCCATAACCCCGTGATATGTTGCGCATCGCGGCCAACATCACTCGTCATTCGGGAACAAGAAGGGACATTCTGATTATGTCATATTAGTGACACTATCGGTATCGGAAAAGAGTATCAGGAAAGAGGGTCAGGTTTATAGGGAAAGAAGGTCAGATTGATTTTTGACATTCCCAATTCCGTTTCAACGCTGCGGCGCTGGACGTGTTGACTCTCCACCCCGCGCAACCCATAACTCGCAACTCGTAACTGCTGGCCGCACAACCATTTCCTAACCTTTCCCAAACCCGTCCGACAACCGCCAATTCCCGTGCTATATTTGACCAGCGGAAAAAGCACCCCGCCGCCCGAAGCCCGCGGCCGGTGCCTTCCTATTTCGGCGCTTTGGGGTTTCGGCGTTTCGGCGTTTTGACGTTTTGACGTTTCAAACCATGCTCGCATCGTTCGCCAACATCCTCGCCCGCCCGCCCCAAAGCCTCCCCACGAGCGCCCGACTCCTACTCGCCATCCTCCGTCAAAAAGTCCGCGACCTCCTCTTCATGCAGGCCGCCGAAAAAGGAATGCTCGCCGGCATCGCCAAAACCCTCGACAAAGGCATGACACCCCGCCAGCGCGATAAACTCGCCAAAGCCCTCATCAAATTCGCCAAGCTCTCCAAAGAGATCGGCCACCCCCCAAAACAGCTCTTCCCGATTCTCCAAAAACTGTTCCAGCTCAGACTCGCCGATGCAAAAGCCGCGATGCAAAAAATCCAATCCACCCCCATCGCGTCCCCCCGCAAAAAACCCGCGCAGCGAACCTCCTCCACTGGGACCCCTGGCCCCTTGACCCCTCGGCCCCTCTCTCCTTCCGGCGTTTCGGCGTTTGACGTGCCTGAATCAAAGTGTGAGTTTGCGCAGCGCCCAAAGAGTCTGAACGCCAAAGCCCAAAAAACCGAACATCTTGCTAACACACGACTTGGCAATTCGACCGTGCCTGAATGCCGCCCGAAATTCAGCCTGAAAACGCCGGTGAAAGCGCATCGGGTTTTTACCCCTGCTCCTCGCGTCCACACGATTGCTGCGGCCCGCGACAAAAGGGGTTCGGCCCGTTCGCCGCGCGTTCAGCCGTTTCCAGCCAATTCCAGCCATGCACGGCTTTCTCGGCTGATCCCATGTCCAACAGTTGCCGCCTCCGAAGGGCCCCCGGTAAAAACAAGAAAAAGGGCGAACCGATGGAATCGATCCGCCCCTTTCAACTGCATTTGTCCGCGTCGGCCGTTCGGCTTAGCGGCCGGCTCGCGGTTTCATCGGCTTGGCTTCGTTGACCGTCAGGGCACGGCCGTTCATGTCCTTGCCGTTCAGTGCCGCGATGGCGGCATCCGCTTCGGTGGTCGACTGCATCTCGACAAAGCCGAAGCCCTTGCTTCGGCCGGTGTCGCGGTCCATGATGACCGAGGCCGAATTGACGTTGCCGAATTCAGCGAACATCTCGCTGATTTCCGCGTCGTTGACGGAATAGGCCAGGTTGCCGACATAGATTTTCTTACTCATACACAGTGCTCCTTCAAAGGGAAACATTTGACCCGGATTTGGCTTTCCCAAGTCATCGAAAGGGGCCGACATCGGCCCGGAGGAAGGAGCAGGCGAGAGAGAGCGTTAGAATTGACGGCCCATGCAGGCGCCGCAGGACTAAGACTGAATCGTCGGTTCCGACCAACTGCCCGTATCCTAAGCGCGATTGGGACCTGTAACAACGAATATCCGGAAGATTTCCGGCGAATCCGCATCCGGACGCTGAAATCGGCTATGATGGTATGGGATTTGTGCTTCTTTCGTGAATCGTCCTCGGGCAATCCTTCCGATCTCGCCGACGACCCTCTCGAAGAATGGCTGAAAACGGATGCCCGATACAGCGCGCGATCGATCGCCGCTCGGAGGACGAATGCATGGTTCAGGACGAAAAGGACAGGCTGCTGCAGCTCTTCGACGCGCCGGACAAATGGTGCCAGGGCATTGACGCCGCCAACGAAGACGGCGGCCCGGTTCACTATGATGCCGACGACGCCGTCGCCTGGGATCTGGTCGGCGGGCTTTTCCATCTCTTCGGCGAAAAGCGGGCCACCCAATTGTTCGAAACCATCGCCCGACACGCCGCCCGCGGCAACATCAAGCGACGCGTCTCGCGCTGGGACACGCGCGGAAGCGACATGGTCGCCATGTCCGCGCTGCTGGATTTCAACGACGCCGACGAAACAAATTACGATGTGTTTGTGGAAACGCTTCGGCAGATTCCCGTCTGGCACGGCCGCCGCGCGGAGAGTTCGGCCATCACATTTGAATAGATTAAAGCGCGGTCAGTTCGTCGGCTGTGACGTGGGCATGGCCGTGGCACTCTCGCGCGCGCCCGGCGCTTTTCCATTGGCCAGCCACATGCGCAGAATCGTCTCGGCCAGTTTGCCGCGGGGGGTGTAACCGTAATCCGTTTTGCCGCCGGCGCTGCGATCCCATTCCCACCAGATGATGCCGCCGACGCTCGGCTCGTCGGTCCAGCATTTCATGAACGATTCATACAGCACGGCCTGCTCGCGCCGACCGGCCTCGGTGGCTTCCTGCTTTGCGTAATAATTCCAGCCTTCCTTGGCCGCGCCCTCCTGACTGCACCAGCCGACTTCGGTGAATAGAATCGGCTTGTCGACCTCCTTTTGAAATGAGAGAATCTCGCGCTTGATGCGCGCCCAGTTCGCATCGACTTCGCCAATGTCCGGATTCGGGCCTTTGGCCAGTTCGTAGTAGGTCGTCATGCCGACAAAATCGAGATCGCCCCAGAATCCGATCTTGCTCGTCTGATAGTGATCCCAGTTCGACGAGTAACCAAGTTTGCCGCGATAGTGCTGCCGTATCTCTTTGATCGTGTCGTGCCAACGTTCGGTATACGCCTCGGATTTGATCAGTTCCGAGCCGACCATCAGAACCTCGACCTTGTGCTTCTCGGCCAGATCGGCCCAGTGAACCATGAATTGGCGATAGCGTTTGAACCAGCCGTCCCAGTCGTGGCCCGGCGGAATGATCTTGCCGCGCCATTCGCCGTTGCGCGGATTCTTAAGCAGCACAATGGGCATGACGATTCGGCGCATGCCGTGCAGCGCGGCGAGATCAAGCAATCTGCCAAGACCTTCGGCCGAGGCCGTCTTCTGCGGCGAAAGATGCAGATCGAGCGTGCCGGCATGGGTTTGCCAGCCGTGAACGACGAAGAGCACGGTATCGGCTCCAAGAGCGGCGATTTCGGGAATGAGCCGGTGGTATTCCTCATAGACATCCGCGCCGGCGTGAAGCTGCACGGCCAGTCCGCGAAACTGACCGGTGGAGACCGGCGGCCTCGGCAGGGCATGCACGGGGGGTGTCGAATCCTTGTCACTCTTGCGATCGGCTTCGGCCGGCCCGGCGCTGTGTTTCAAAGCGGTCGGCAGATTGGCGACGTGCCAGGCAATGGCGAGCGAGGCGATCGCGATGAGAATGTGCAGGGCGTGACGCATAGGGGAACGCGTTAAAATCGAGGCACCAGCACGGCCAAGGCGGCGTGCAAATTGTGCCGAAGGTCGGCGAATTGTGCCGGATGACGCATCGCGGCGATTCGCCCCATTTCTAGATTGGCAGAGTATACGCCAAGGGGCGCGAGACTCAAATCGCCGCAGGGGAATGACCAGGGCGCGGCCCGTTGTCTTGCACCGCGATGCGCCATCGACCCGATATTAGAGGCATGGACGAACAACGCTTACGAATACGATTGTGGCTTTCTGCGCTGTCAATGACGGCTGCAACCATCCTGGCGGGCTGCGATGGCCGCCCGGCGTCGGCGGATGCGCGCGCGACAACGGCCAGTGGCACGCGCCCGTCCGTGGCGACGGCTGCGGTTCATGATCACGTTGCGCGGGGGCCGGCCGAGGTAGCGCGGCTGTTGAACGAGCTGCATCGCAAGGGCGACTATGACGGCATCGCGGCCTTTATCACGCCCGATCGGCGCGATGGGATGATGACGCTGTTGCGGGCGATTGACGGCGTTTTCGCGGCCGATGGGCGATTGCGCGCGGCCGCGATCGAGCGGTATGGCGGCCCGCACGCGGTGGCATGGGATCTGTCGGTTCTTCGCAACAATCTCGGCTTGTTCTCCGCCCAGACGAATGTAATCAATCAGTCGTTTGCAGGCGACCGGGGCATGGTGACCCTACAGGAGGGAAACCACGTGCCGCTGGTGCGCGCGCCGTTCGTCTGCCGCGAGGGCCGGTGGCTCTACGAACCGGAACTGCCCTCCGGCGCGGTGGCAAAAGAACTCGTCAAGCTGGCGGGGGTGATTGGTGACATCCGCGCGGCAGTGGAGGCCGGCGAAGATTTCGGCCCATATCTGGAATCATTTCACGGGAAGATGGTACCGCAAATGCGCGCAGTGGTGATGGCGAAGGATGAGGCGGATGTCCGTGTGACGGCGGCGCAGGACGAAGAATAAGGGCTGATCAACTTCACTATTACTGCTACAATCGCCCGCTTGGTTTCGAATCAACCACTGAATCGAGCGTGCGAATGGAAATTCATGCCCGAAAGTATGACCCGGCCGGCGTTGCCTGCGTTGTGGTGACGCTGATCGGTTGGTCAAGCGTCCTGCTCTTTTTGCGACATCTCTCGCAGTTCATCGACGGCTGGACCGCCAACGGCTGGCGCTATGGTATGTGCGCGCTGGGGCTGTGTCCGTTTCTGCTGGCGAGGCAGGTGCGCGCGATGCGCCGTGGAAACTTTGGCGGCGGGCGCTGGTGCCGACGTTTTTCAACAGCATCGGGCAGACTTTTTTTGCGTTTGCGGTGTATTACATCGAGCCGGGCTTGGCGGCATTTCTGCTGCGTGTCTCGCTGGTGTCGTCGACGCTGGGGGCGTTTCTGCTTTTTGCGGACGAGCGGGCGATGCTTCGCAGCCGACTCTTCTGGACCGGCATGGCCATGATTGTCATCGGCTCGATCAGCACCATGATGCTCTCGGTGCATCCGATCAGCGGTGGCTCGGGTTTCGGCATGATGCTGGCGGCCATGGCCGGCATTTTCTTCGGCATGTACGGCGTGTCGGTACGGGCGTGCATGCGCGGCGTGCGCCCGACGGACTCATTCTCGGCGATTGCCACGCTCACGGCACTAATGATGATCACCATGATGGTGTTGAAGAGCCCGACGCACGGAATGGGGGTGTTTGATCTTTCGGCGGAAAACTGGTTCTGGCTGGTGTTGTCGGCCGTGATCGGCATCGCGATCGGCCATATCTTTTATTATGCAGCGATCGCGCGGCTGGGTGTCGCGGTTGCCGCGGCCATTGTGCAGTTGTCGCCTTTCCTGTGTGGGATCGGGTCGGTGCTGATTTTCGGCGAGCTATTGACACCAGGGCAGTGGGTGGCCGGCGCGGGCATGGTGGTGGGGGCGTCGCTGCTGATTCGGGCCGAGCAATTGCGCGGGAAGACGGTGGCGACCAGCGGGCCGTCGGCCGTTCCGGTGGAGGTGGAAGTTGCGGGAGATGCCGTCGTGGTGGCGGGGGAGAAAATTTAGAATTGAGAATGTAGAGTTACAAGCCGAAGTTCGAGGCCTGTCGATTTGGTGTGAATTCCTGAGTGCCTACAAGACCCTCGGCACCGGCCATTGGCCGGTGCCACACGGGTTTTGAGATACGCTGCAAATCCACATTTTTCATTCCCAATTCTCACAGATTCGATTCGATTTTCATGCAAGATTCGAGTACCGACATTCAGACGCTCGCCCAATGGCTGCTCTCCGCCCAGCGCGGGCTCGCATTTACCGGCGCGGGCATCAGCACGGAGAGCGGCATTCCCGATTTCCGCAGCCCCGGCGGCCTCTGGTCGAAGCACTCGCCGGTCTATTTTCAGGATTTTCTGGCCGACGAGGACGAGCGGCGGCGATACTGGCAGATTCGCAGACAGAGCATTCCGGCGTTCGTGGCGGCGCGGCCGAACGCGGGGCATGTCATGTTGGCGGCACTCGAAGCGCGCGGTTTGATCGCGGCGGTGGTGACGCAGAACATTGACGAGTTGCATCAGCGGGCGGGAAGCCGGCGCGTGCTGGAAATTCACGGAACGGCCATGCGCGTGCATTGCCTTACCTGTGACAAGCGGTGGGCGTGTGAGGAAATTCAGGCTCGATGTGAGCGCGACGAGGAAGATTTCGTCTGCGATGACTGCGGAGGGCTGCTCAAGTCAATGACGGTTTCGTTCGGCCAGGAGTTGCCGGCAGCCGTCTGGATGGAATCGCGGCAGCTCGCGCGACAGGCCGATTTGATTCTGGCGATCGGGTCGAGTCTGGTGGTCTACCCCGCGGCGGAATTGCCGGAGATTGCCAAACGGCACGGCGCAAAGCTGGTGATCATCAACCGCGATCCGACGCCGATGGACGGATTCGCTGATCTGGTGATCAACGCGGGCATCGGCGAGACGATGGCGGCCGTCGGGAGGGAATTGGGAATTTTACAAAGCGAGGCATGCGCCTGAAATTTCTTATTTACCGATGCGGCCGAAACGATCGAGCTGATAGAGGGTGGCCTTGAAATCCTTGGGCGGCGGACATTCGACCGCGATCTCTTTGCCGGAATTCGGGTGTTTGAATTCAACCTTCGATGCATGAATGGTGGGCCTGCTGATGAGCGGTCGTTCAGGATGTCGGCGGCTGTGACGATAGCCCCCCTTGAACGACGAGAGCTTGAGACTTTCGGCGCCGCCATGCTGTACATCGACGGCCAGCGGCATGCCGGCATCGTGAAGGTGTGCCCGAATCTGTTGTTCGTGCCGCGTGCGCGGCGTGCATTCGAGCAGGGCGAAGCCGATGAAGCTGTCGCGAATACGCCAGTCGGTGCGAGCCGGGGCACCGTGTTCGGCGACGACCTTGACGCGTCCGCTCTTCGGCAGCGTTACTGCTTTTTCGAGGCTGCCGCGGTCGGTCATGACCATGCCGCGAATGAGTGCAAGATAGGTGACACTCATCTCGCGGGAATCGAATTGGGCGATCAGCCTGTCGCGCGTCGATTCATTTCGGGCAACGACCATGAGGCCGCTGATGTCGGGGTCCAGCGGATACACCGTTTCGAACGATTCCTCATCGATTTCATATTCCGCCGCAAGGAATTCTGAAATGCTGGGATCATCGAACAGCCCGCCCCGAAAGAAAATGCCGACCGGCTTGCTCACGACAAAAAAGTCGGCATCTTCATGCAGGATGGATGGTCGCGACAATTTCGCCGGTCGCGAACCTTCGTCCAGGGTGTCATCCAATTCGATTTCGCGTTGATGTTTGCGTTTCATGACAGATCGGAGAATTCTGGTATCAGTCGCGGTCCATGGCGACATCGGTTGGAATCAGCGGAATAACACTGACCGTGCGAATTTCGTCCATGCCGAGCGACGGCACGACGATGACGTCCGCAACCAGCCGGCGCGACGGGTCTTCGATGATTTCTTTTACTTTGCCGATGGCCATCGGAACAGGCAGGCCCAACTGGCCCGGCGCACTGTACACGAGATCGCCGATGCGAATGCCCCGGGCGCGATCGGGCACGATCGGCAGATCGCTTTCGAGGGGCTTGCTTTCGTCGGCGGTTGCATCCGCGTTTGTTGCCGGTCTTTCAATGTGGCGATAGTCCACGTTCTTAATAATCATTTCGCCGCGCCCGTGGCCATGAACGCTGCATGGATATTCCACGGGAATAAAACGGCCGTTCTCGATGCCGCCGACCCGCACTTTCAGCGGCGCGCTGTTGATGTCGGTGAACAGGCAGACGCGCGACATGTAAGGACTGACCTGCTCAATTCGGCCGAGCAACACTTCACGGGCGATGACGGCATAACCTTCGGCCACATCGTTCAGATTTCCCTGGTTGATGAAAATGCGGGATGCAACCCAGTCTTGGGGACTGACGCCCAGTTTCGATCCGCGCTCCAGCAGGGCGGTGTTACGCCATTCGACGACATCGCGACCGACGACATTGGCCTGCAATGCCCTCGGAATCGTTTTGCTGCGTATGGCTGAGAGTTCAGCGTTTTCAGATTGAAGTTGTTGTATCAGGCCGGCCTGCGAAACGAGTTCATTCTGCATGGCAAGCAATTTGTTGTTATCCGCGTGATCCGGATCGTTCACATGATGGATTGATCGAGCCCCTTGGAACGTCAGGAAATAAACAACATCCTGCAAGGGGACGAGCAATTGCGTGCTGTGCTTGAGGCTGTCGGTGGCTTTGGGAGGGAGGATCAATGTAAACGCCGACAGACCGAGGAGGGTCCAGAATACGGTCTTTCGGCTGGGTCGATAGTCGCTGAAACGCATGAGCGGCATCTTACGGGATTGAACGCGAGTTGCCGACGCGCGCGGCCATGCGGGTGCATCGCATAGGCATTGATTACCCCATCTGCGGCAATCTGGTTCTTATCAAAAATGAACGCGATTGAAAGTTAAGACAGGGGATTTGATCCGACGGTATGGGTCAGGCAGATTGGATAAGCCGTAAACACTGATTTGACAGTCGTTTAGGTGAATTGTAGATTTTGAAGGTCATTCACTGCAGTCGCTTGGACGATTGCAGTTTTCACCCACGACCGATCCGTTCACTGTGGATTTGGGAGGTCGGGTCCGCCACCCGGCCTCCCGGTTTCCTTTTTACGGCGGGATGCAATCATCTCGAATCGGGCGACCTGCGGCGCAGAGTCATTCCCCACGCTCTGCGTCCGTGGTTGCCGATCCCGCAGCCGGCGGCAGTTTCCCTGCGACGGTTCATCCGTAGAATGGGGCCGGATGAATTGGAAGAAGCTCTCGGACTATCTCGCTTATCTGGCCCTGCGTGTCGTGGCGACGTGCATTTGCATGATGCCGTTGGAAACGTCGCTGCGCATGATGCGTGGACTGGGGAGCATCTGGTTTCATCTGCCATTTGCCATTCCTGAGAGCCGCGTGCCGGATTGGCTGGCCCGATTGAAATTCATGCGATGGCTTTCGTCGCTTTCGCGAACCGGCAATAAGCTGCTTTCGAAGTTTCGAGAACATCGGCGACGGGCCGAGGAGCACATTCGAAGGTCCTTTCCGGAGTTTTCCGAGGAGCGCGTTTCGGAAATTGCGCTGGCAGCATGCAGCATCTGACGATGCTGGCGGTGGAAGTGCTGCGAACGCCGAGACAATTGACGGTTTCGACGTGGTCGCGCTATGTGGAACTACGCAATCTCGATGCGGCGCTGCGGATTCTTCTTGGCAAGCGCGGCTGCATCATGCTCACCGGCCACTACGGAAACTGGGAAGTGCTTGGGTATGTGCTGGCGGTGCTGGGGTTTGATATTGTCGCGGTGATGCGTCCTTTGGACAATGAATACATCAATCATTATCTGCTGGATCGGCGGGAGGCCAGCGGCCTGACACTACTCTACAAGAAGGGTGCCACACGATCGGCACCAGACGTGATCGAATCGGGCGGGGCACTGAGCTTCATCGCGGATCAGAATGCGGGGCACAAGGGCCTGTTCGTCGATTTCTTCGGTCGAAAGGCGTCGACGTACAAGTCGATCGCGCTTCTTGCGATGGAGTATGACGTGCCGATCATCGTGGGCTGCGCGCGACGGGTGGGGGTCGGTTTCAAGTATGAAATCTGCGTGCAGCGGATCATCCGGCCGGACGAATGGAAATCGCGCGATGACGCGCTGATGTGGGTGACGCAGGAATACTCGAAAGGAATCGAAGACATGGTTCGGGCCGCGCCGGAGCAGTATTTGTGGATTCACCGGCGCTGGAAGTCGCGGCCGAAGGGCGAGGAGTAGAATCGAACCGGCATGTCGGCCCGATTTCGAAAAGTCCGGATGTCCGGATGTAGTCCACTGAACATTGCCAATTCGAAGATGCGTGACCTGATTCTTGAGGCTAGAATGGCTCTGGAGATGCAATTGCGAAGATTCAACCCATTCACTCAATGAGGATTCAACATGGCGGATATGAGTCGCATCGATCAGTTGAAAAACGTTGTTGAGCAGAATCCAAACGATGAGCTGGGGCAATTCGCCCTTGGCAACGCCTATTACGACGCCAAGCTCTTCGCCGAATCCGGGCCGTGCTTTCAGCGCGTGCTGGCGATCAACAGCCAGAATTCCAAGGCCTATGAAATGCTGGCGCTCACGCAGAAGATGACCGGCCATCCGGATCTCGCAATTCAGACGGCGACGAACGGTTTTCGCATCGCCCATCGCCGCGGCGATTTGATGCCGATGAAGGGCATGGAGAATCTGCTGCGTGAATTGAATGCGCCGGTGCCGACGGTTGTGGAAAAAACGTCCGGCTCCGCGAGTGCCGCTGCTGTGGCATCTGATACGGCGTTCACGTGCCGCCGGTGCGGTTCGACCGGGCCCCAACTGACGAAGCAACCCTTCAAGGGCGCGCTGGGTGTCACGATTTTTGAATCAGTGTGCCAGTCGTGCTGGAAGGAATGGGTCGGTCAGGGAACCAAGGTGATCAACGAACTGCGCCTGCCGATGTACGACCCGCAGGCGCAGGAAACCTACGACAAGCACATGAAGGAATTCCTGCTGATCGATTAAGCCGTGGATGGCGAATGTCGCCCGGAACTTCTTGTCCCGGGTCATTCCGATAATTCGAAGCCTTGGACTTCCTGCGAACACAGCGCGGCCGGTCCCTTTCGGACGTTGACCATTCTCGAGCGGCATATTTTATCATCTGTGTTGAGTCATACATTGAACCCGGCGGCCCGGAGTTCAGCGGGAGCTGTCGACGGCCGATGATGGGGTACGTTTGCGGACGCGTGTCTGCCGTGGCGGTTGCAGTTCGCGCGGGATCATTCCAACAGTCAACGAGAGCGAGGTTTCGCATGTTCGATCCGGTTACGAATCTAAGCAATCTTTTCGATACGGGCTTGGGATTCATCGGGCTGATTCTTGAAGTCTTTTTTGGCCCGTTTCTGATCGCGGTGGTCGGTCCGCTGGTGCGGATTTCGGAATATTTTGCCGGGCTGTAACAATCCACCGATTCTCATTTCTCGCAAAGCGCTGTGCAGCGTCCGGCAAGCGGCTCTCTGCGCGGACATTTCGCGGCCCATGATTTACCCTTACAATTCCCCGCTTTCATCCCGGGTGGATGAAGCGAGGAGTTGACCGCTGATGGGAATGTTGGGACCGTCGGTTTCGCAAGGCAAACGATCCAAGAAGGGCGCATCGCCCATCGAATTCCTTCGCATTCTGAAATTCGCCAAACCGTGGAAGAATTATCTTGCGGTGGCCGTCGGCTGCGTCGTTTTTGTCGCGGCGACGTATTCGCTCAATATTCTCGCGCTGTTGCCGTTGATCAAGGTCATCGGCGAAGAGCAGAGCATCCCCAATTGGATCAACCAAAATGTCGTCGAGAATCGATTGCATGTCGGCTTGAGCGAGAAGAAGCAGCGAATCAAAATTCGCGACATCCGTAGCGAATCTCCCCTTCATGGAAAAGCAGAGCAGGATGACTGGCTGGCAAGCGTGGACGGCGACACCGACACGCATGGCATTTTTTCGCGCCTTGCGGGAGCGAATGCCGACGCGGAAATTACGGTGGGCATCAGGCCGCTGGATGCCTCCAAGCCGGCATACACGCTTGTCGTTAGGCTTGGCGGGGCTTCATGGTCCGATCGCGCGTCGTTTGCCATTTCGAGCCGGCTTCCGCCCGGCGATACGCACGACGCGAAATGGAAAATACTCATCATCATCACGATCGTGATTCTCGTGATCAGCTCGATCGGCGGCGTCTGTCGATTCTGGGGCGAGTATTTGATTGCCTATGTGGCCGGCCGTGTGGTGATGCGGATGCGCAAATTGATGTATGAGCGGGTGCTTCGGCTTCCGCTTGCGCATTTTGCACAATATGGCATCAGCGATTTGATGACCCGCTTTGTGCAGGACAGCCAGGAGATTTATCGCGGGCTCGTCTTTGTGTTTGCCAAGTCGCTTCGCGAACCGCTGAAGGCCGGCTTCGTCGTGATCGCCGCACTCATTTTGGACTGGCGCATCACATTGCTGGCGATCGTGGGCGCGCCGATTGCCGGCATCTTTATTCGCCGATTTGGGAAAAAAATTCGCCGGGCGAACAAGCAGTTGCTCAGCGACTACGGCCGCATGTTGGGCGCTCTTGGCGGCGCTCTGGGCGGCATGCGCGTCGTAAAAGGCTATGCGATGGAGTCGTACGAGCGGCGGCATTTGCTTTCCGTCGATCGTGAAATTCTCAAGCAGCAACTGAAGATCGAACGAACTGAGGCACTGGCCAGCCCGATGTTCGAAGGCGTCGGCCGAATTGTGGCGACCATCGCCATCTTTTATTTCGCCAACATGATGTTTGAAGGGACAATGTCCTTTTCGAACTTTGCGGCGCTGGCGGCGTGCATGGCCGGCATGTTCGATCCGGTCCGGAAAATGGCGTCGTTCTACAATCGCATGCAACGGGCCAACGCGGCGCTGGAACGCGTGTATGAGGTGATAGACCTTCCGGCACAGGTGCCGGACGATCATATCAAGCCGTCGATGCCTATGTTTCGGGAGACGATCGAGTTCCGGGATGTGGTTTATCAATATCCCAGCGCGGAAAAGCCGGCGCTGGATGGCGTTTCGCTGACGATCCGCCGGGGCGAGCGCGTGGCATTTGTCGGACCGAATGGTTCGGGCAAGACGACGCTGCTTTCGGTACTGATGCGATTTTTCGATCCGAACCGGGGCGCTTTGTTTATTGACGGTAAGGACTGCCGGGATTATTCGCTGGGTTCGCTGCGCCGGCAGATGAGCCTCATCACGCAGGACAGCGTGATCTTCGCCGATTCGATCGGGAATAACATTGCCTATGGCGACGACCGGCTGCTGCGCTCCATGGTGCTGCGCAAGCGGCACCCTGAACGATCGTATCCGCCCGACATTGGAATGGAACGAATCATTTCGGCGTCCAAGGCGGCCTATGCGGACGAATTCATCCGCGACAAGCCGCAGGGCTATGATACGTTTGTCGGTGAGCAGGGGGCTCAGCTTTCCGGCGGCCAGAAGCAGCGCATCGCCATCGCGCGGGCCATCTTGCGAAACGCGCCGATTTTCATCTTCGATGAAGCGACCAGTCAGATCGACGCGGAGAGCGAAAAGAAGATTCACGATGCGGTCGAGAAATTTCTCGAAGACCGCACGGCGCTCATTATCGCGCATCGTTTCTCGACGATTCTACAGGCCGATCGGATTGTGGTGATGGACAAGGGGAAGATTGTTGACAGCGGCACGCATGAAGAGCTTGTGAAGCGGTGTACGCTGTATCGGTCGTTGTATGGCAGCCAGATTTTGGATGGTGGGTCGGCGGCAAATGATTCTTCGATACTTCAGGATTCCGGCGTCGAAGTGGCGTGAACTTTGCCGGGATTTGCCGATTACTCACGGCGAATGAGCAGCACCGACACATCATCCGGAATCGAGCCGCCATCGAGAAACTCACCGAGGTCCGATGCAAATTCGTTGAGGACGTGCCCGGGAGTATCGCCGAGGCCGTCGCAGACGGTTTCGCAAAGTGCATCGGAACCAAAGGGCTCGCCTTTTTCATTTAGCGCGTAATCGACGCCGGCGGTGGCAAGCACCAGGGAATCGCCCTCGCTTAGCTCGTGCTCCTGAACGCAGTAGGCCGTGCCCCGAACCAGGCCGGCCGGTGGGTTGTCTCCCGAATTAATGCGATGCGCGGTGCCATCGGCCCCGACGCGAGCGGCGATGATATTTTTTCCGGCAAGACAGAGTTGCACCTTGCCGGTTTGCGGCCAGACGCGTGCCACGGCCATATCGGCATAGGCTTCCTGATCGCCGGTATGAAGCAGCCAATTGAGGGCGCGGGCGAAGAGATGGGGGGCTTCGCCGTACAAGACGGCCGATCGAAAAGCGCCGCGCAACTCTCCCATTACGCCCGCGAGTGTGTGAAGCGGCCAGTGGACACGGGCCACGAGCAGTGCCGCCGTCTTGTCACGAAGCTGCATCACGTCATACAAGTCCGAGCAGTTTTTCTCGCCGATGCGGCGATAGGCGGCCACCTGCATTTCGTCCCATTGCGGCAATGCCTTGGGCGTCAGGGCATCCTGTGTGGCGCGAACCATGGTCAATTCCGCGGTGACGGCGGCGCGGCGCGCCGCGATATCGTGGTGAATGATTGCATCGAGGGGGATTGACACCGCATTCGCCAACGCCTTGAAAGAAATCAGCGCGTCCTCATCATAGGCCGGGTCGCCCGGATCGTTTTCGACGTAGAGCATACCGAGGGTGAATTTTCCGCCGATCACGGGAACCGCCATGGCGGCGCCCACCTGCTCCTGCGGCGTCTCCGGCGTGCAGATATGGTGGCCGAACTTGATGCGGCGCGGCTCGGTCGCCCGGCTGAACGGCGGGCGATCGATCGGTCGACCGGTTTGGGTCTGTCCGAGCATCCAATCAAACTCATCCTTTTCGACCTTCCGCAGGCCCACCCATGAGCGCCGGGCTTGAAACAACTCCGTGATTCCGCCCAGCAGGATCGGCAGCGTTTCATGGATCGATTCGCGTCGGCCGATTTCCAAGGCGAGGCGCGTCATGGCCATGAGATGTTCGCGCGGAATCTTGAGTTCGACATCCTCCTTGAGAATGATCGCGCCGAGCGGAATCATGTCGCCGTGCGTTTTCAGGACGGACATCACGCGATCATGCTGCAATTCCTCGCGGCTGCGCTCGGATTCGATGTAGAACTTGATGGAGAATTCGCCGCATTCAATTTCGTCGGCGTGACGAAGCTTTGCTTTCGTCTTCTGGACGGCCCGATTCAGGCAGGTGGGCAGAATATGGTCGACAACTTCGAGCCACCAATCGCCGGTGTCGTCCTTGGATATGTTGGCCTGGTGTTTCCCGACGCGCGGATCGGGCAGGTGGATATGGCAATTGCTGTCCGAACCGATGGTGATTAAACCGGCCTCAAGCTTGAGGCTGTTACGCAGCCGCTGCTTTTCGAGAATCATCAGTCGCATGGTTCAACGACTCCTTCATCTCGTGCATCCTTCGCGGCGATGACCGCGATGGAAATGTTTCAGATGGCCCAAGTCGGCGGCGAACCGATATGGGTCATAATAGACGGTCGCGGGACACGGAGCAATGAAATTCTGTATCAAAGGACAGCGCGTCCATTCAGGCTGAGGCCCCCGCGTATCGCCGCAAACCGATCCGAAACAGCATCGAGGCGAGGATTATCGCGATCAGGCCCACCAGGAATGCGATAGCGGGCATTGTGGGGGTGATTCCCTTTCCGGAAATGCCAAGCAGGCTCGCCGCTGGAAAGGTAACGATAAAGGCAAGCGGAAAAATGTAGGTCAAGCCGGTTTGCAGCCAGGCGGGATAAATCTGAACCGGAAATCGGCCGGCCTCGAAAACATTCCAAAAGAGCATTTCGATATTCTCGAGTCGGATGAGCCAGAAGCAAATGGCCGCCAGGGCGAGCCAGATTGCGTACACGATGGTGAAGGCGGCAACCATCATCAGGATGAAGAGGATGAACTTGTCGAACGGCACCGTGTGAAGCGTGAGATAGCTTCCATAGATCGCGAGGCTTCCGCCGAGGACGAGATCCGTCACGCGCCAGATCACGAATTCTCGAATGCTGACGTGAAACTGAGCATCGAGCGGTTTGAGCAATACATAGTCGAGAGTGCCGTTGCGGATGTCCTCCATGACGCGGCGCATGTTGGGCACAATGACCATGCGGATGCCGCCGGCGATCATGCGAAACACGCCGACGAGCACAAGCATGTGTTCCTTCTGCCAGCCGCGGATTTCCGGCGTGTTTTTGAAGATGGTTTGAACGGCCAGCAATTCCGCCAGAAGATGGCCCACGGAAACAAACATGCGCACGAAAAATTCGAAGCGATAAGCCGCGAAGTTCTGCACGCTGACGCGAACGAAAACTGAAATGAGACTTAGCGCGCGTGTCATGTTCATCCACTCACGGCGGTATATCGCTTCAAGCCGGCGAACCACAATGTGCGAAACAGCACAAACGAAAACGTCAGCCACACAATCTGCAATCCAAGTCCGATGAGCGTATCGCGAAAGCCGACGCGGCCGCCGATCAGCAATTCAGTCGGGAACTGATACATCCACCGAAACGGCATCACCCGCGCCAGCCCGGCAATGCTGTCGGGCAGCGCGGCGATCGGTACAAATCGGCCTCCAAGAAACATGCACAGCGCAAAGTAAATTTCGCCGAGGGCATCGAGCTTCGGCGCCCAGAATGCGATGAGCGAAATGGCATAACTCAGCAAGTAGGCCAACGCCGCGCCCAGAAACAGCGCAATCGTGCCCAGCAGATATTCCCATGCTGTTGCCTTGAACGCCGGCCCTACAAGCCAGGCAAAGCCGATCCAGATCGGTATAACGAACATCAGCGTCACAACCTTGTATGCGATGTTTTCAGCGAGCGATCGCCACATCGGCAGCACGGGATGAAGCAGCATCGGCGACAGCACGCCGGTTCGAACGAAATGGCCCATCTGATAGACATCCCATGCGCCGGTCGCATGGCCGACAATCATCATTACCAGGAAGTAGGCGGCTAGTCCGGCGCGATCGTAGCTTGCAATTTCATGCGAGCCGCTGCTTTCGGCCGCCGCGCTCCACATAGCATAGAGCACCGCGGGGTTCACGATGCCCCACACGCTCCAGAGCAGCACCTCGCCGCGATATTGCATCATCACGGCCAGATGAGCGCGAAGGTGCGCTCCCAAGGCTCGCATGGCCGCCATCATTTGGTCGATTCTCCTCCGAAGACGCGCGAAATGACATCCTCAATCGGCGGGTCTTCGATGGTCAGGTCGAGCACGGCCAAGTCCGTGAGCAACTTGGATGTGACCGATGCGGCCTCTCCCTTCGGCACGCGCAGTGAGACCTTGCGCTCTTCCCGAACCAGCACATCGCCGAGCGCGGCTAAATCGTAGCCGTTCAGGTCGCGGTCAAGATCAATCTTAATAACCTTGAACGGGGCCAACTTGCGCGACAGCTCCGGCAGGGGGCCGTCGAAGAGAATATGGCCCTTATCGATGACGATGATGCGTTTGCAGAGGGCGGTGACGTCGGCCATGTAATGGCTGGTGAGGATGATCGTCGCGCCGTGCTGCCGGTTGTAGTTGCGTATGAATTCGCGAATGCGGGCCTGCATGGCGATATCGACGCCGATGGTCGGCTCGTCGAGGAATAGTACGGAAGGGCGGTGCAGGAGCGAAACGCAGATTTCGCATTTCATGCGCTCGCCCAGCGAGAGCGAGCGGACCTGTTTTTTCAGCACGTCGCCGATGTCGAGCAGTGCCACGAGTTCGTCGAGCGTAGTCCGGTATTGCTCCTTCGGCAGGCCGTAGATTGAACCGTGGACGAGAAACGAGTCGATGGCGGGCAGATCCCAGTGAAGCTGGGTGCGCTGGCCCATGAGCATGCTGATTCGGCGCAGGTATTCCGATTCGCGCTTCCAGGGGATGTGACCCATGACGCGGGCTTCGCCGGAGGTGGGATGCAACAGGCCGGAGAGAATCTTGAGGGTTGTGGTTTTGCCGGCGCCGTTGGGACCGAGGAAGCCGACGATTTCGCCCTCGTCGATGGTGAAGTGAATTCCATCGACGGCGCGGACTTCCTTGTGGCGGCGTTTGAAGATACTGCGCACCGACGCGATGAAGCCGCCTTCGCGTTCGGGGACGCGGAAGGTTTTGGCAAGGTTTTGGACTGAGATTTGGGGCATGGATACTACATCCGTGTAATCGGTTCTATTGGAAGCCGGTATCGTAGCATGAATCCAGTAGAGTCGCAGGGTGTTAGCGGCGAGGCGATCTGCGCTTGGCAGTTCATTATTGAATCAACTGGGTTAACCCCATAATTGCGATAGTTCTAGTTCGCGATACATTGGTGACGTGTTCGGAAATCCTGATGCGCCCAATTCATGATGGGTCTGGTGAGGTCCAATGATTCCGTTGTTCGAAGAGTCCGGAAATCTGCCGCCGGGCGTTCACCCGGCGAGGATGGATGAAATCGAAGAACGCTTTGGGCGTGATTCCGAGCTTCGACGGGTTCAAATGGAGTCGATCCGGTGGATGGTTGATCTTGCCATGAAAGCCGGCGTTCGGCGAATCGTTTTGAACGGCAGCTTCGTGACGGACATAATAGATCCGAACGATGTTGATTGCCTGCTGCTACGTGGAACTCCACAGTTGGGGTCGAAGGCAGCGCGACGAGAATTGCGAAAGGGGCTGCCGTTCCTGGATATCACGATTGCTCGGCAAGAAGCGTTCGACGAATACACTCGACAAATATTGCCATAAACCGCATTTATGAATCCAAAGGAATGATTGAGGTGATCGATTGGAACTGAGAAATGATCGAGAACTTCAGCACACGCGTGAGCAGCTTATGCGAGTCGAGCGGCTCTACAATAATGCTGCAACAGAAACCAACGGTGATGAGGAATTCCGCGAGATCGAAATGGAGTCCCTCAAGCGCTTTATCAACCAACTCAAAGAAGAAATCGCCCGCTACGAAGCCCGCCGCACGGTTCGCCGCTGACATCCAACAAAAAAGCAAGCCACCCGATCGCGGCAACGTCTTGCTCGCGAAGGGGTGGCTGGAGTGGGGCGATGCATGCCTACGTTTGGGTGCCCCTATCTTATTTCAATTCTCTCGAACAAATCGAGTTGTTATTCATCCGGCGTGGAAGCCGGACGACGGTCTCGTTCATCATCGTTCGGCACGAGGGCACGGACGCTACATTATGACCTTTCCGTCGTCGCGGTGGCACGGCCGATACTTTACGGTCTTTCCGTCGTCGCGGTGGCTTCGGCCGCTATTTCTTCGTTCGAATCTTTGGTCTGAACGATCACCTTGCACTGAACCGGCTTGCATTCCACCGTGTAGGATGCCGGCTGGGCGTCGCCGATAAAGATCATTTTATCTTTCAATTCGCCGGATTGGCCGACGTGCATCGCGCCGAAGCCGCCAGCGCTACGCGGGCCTTGAAGAACTCGTGCATTTCCGTCTCGGTCATTTCGCCGTCTTTGTTTGCATCGGCTTCGGGAAACTGCTCGAGGATTTTCTTGTGGACGTTCTTCATCTCTTCGGCGATGAACGCATCGCGCTCTTCGACGGTGACGCTGCCGTCGTTGTTCGTGTCCGCTTCGGGATGCATGTTCTTGAACTGAACCAGTGGGGCCGCCTCGACGGCCGTCATGGCATCGCGAAGTTGCGCCGTAGTCGGCACGACAATGACATTCTCGGTAAGCCATGTCGCAACGTCGTCCATCGGCGCGGCTGGCGTGAATTCGGCCAGGGCATTGTTCATTCGCACCGCGACTTTCATCGGCTGACCTTCGATTTTTTGCGTCCATGTGCCTGTCGCGGCATCGTCCGGATTGGTTCGCATCACGAAGACATTCTTGTCGGCGGCGGCGCCTTCGGCCTCGACTGCCACTGCAACGTCACAGTCGATCTTCAATTCCACGTTTTCGCCGTTTGATTTCGCGCCGGAAACAATGATCTCTTTGCAGTTTTCCTCTTCGTCGCCGGGCGTCACGCAGATGACCTTGCATTCGACCGGCGTTTCTTCGCAAATAATTTTGCAGGGCCCATCGGCGGCCTGCCACGCGCCACCCGACTTACCGGCGAAGGCGATCATGTGAGGCTGGCCGGATTGTGGCACTCGAATGTTGAACAATCCGCCCGAGACCAACTGCGCCGCTTCGTTCAGATCGAGCGCGCTATCGCTGTTCTTGTCCGCATGGGGGAATTTCTGCAACACCGCCGCCGGTGCAAGTGATGCGACAGCTGTTAGATAGGCCTCGCGCTCGCGCGGGCTGACCTTGCCATCGGCATCGAGGTCGGCTGCGGGATGATCGGTCGCGAACTGCGCCAGGGATTCATCGTCAATTCCTGCAATGGATGCGGCCATTACGCAATGTGCGGCTTCGTCATTCGCGACAAATGCCATGACCTTCGACTTGCTGTCGCCATTGGATGCGGCCCATTGAAATTTTTGTTCCGTGCCATCTTCAGATATCTGAATACTACCATCGTTCACGCGAACGACCTTGACCTGCATCTGGCCGTCGCCAGTCTGGTTCACGCGTGTGACGATGATCTTCTTGCTTCCGGTATCGGATTGCACCGCCGCGACATCGGCCGTTGCGATAGCCGCGTCCGCGGGCTTTGATCCGCTGAGCGTGAAGATCGCCCAAGCGCCGACAACCAAAAGGGCCCCCACTCCCCAGCGAGCGAGCATGACGAGAACGATCGGGATGTTGCAGAATCATTTCAATTCTCCTTTCGACGTGACGTCGATTCGCGGCCATCGCGGCGGGACGGTAAATCGACCAGCTCGACCGCACGGGCTGCAACGCTCGCAGCAGGCACCGTGCATACTCGGCGGCGGACAGCTTCCCATGTGACAGGGCCCAGTCATCACAGGCATGCTCGCGCGCCAAGTCGATCCGTCGATTGACCCAGGCCACCACGGGCCAGAAAAATAGCAATGTCCCTACGAGACACTGCAGACAACGCAGTACCACATCAAACGGGCGGACGTGCCCAATTTCATGCAAGATTACAGCCTCGGCCTCGACCGTGTCCGCAAGATGCCGGGGCGATAGCACCAGCATCGGCCGAAAGAGGCCGACAACAAACGGCGCCGACGCCTCGCCGCTGACTCGCACGTCGATCGAACGGTGAATGCCATGTTGGTGGCAGGTTCGGGCCACGAGTTCGCCGATTTCGCGATCAGCACGGCGAAGACCCCGGCATCGGCGTACAACGGCCGCATATCGGTAGCCGCGCCAAAGGGTGATGGCGATGAGCAGGGCGAGGTATAACGCTGCCATGGCGATGGGCACCGACCAATTCGCGGGGGTAGGCGCGCGCTGCGATAGCGGCAGGCGCCTTGTCGTTTTCAAATATCGTGATGAACTGAACATCGCTGTTTGCGGTGGCGGATGCGCCAATGCGTGTTGGCGCGATGGCGTCGGGATTCACTGTTTGACGAATTGAATCCGTCAAAGTTGCCAGCGAGAAGGGAATCCCGGGGCCTGCGGGAATGATGAATTTCAGCAGAACAACCGTCCAAATCGCGCCCAAAGAGCAGGCCCGACTTGCGGAATGCGGTTTTCAATACAACCCATGTAAACGCAGCCAGAAGAGTGCCATAAACCAGCGACAAGCCCAGCCAGCGCAAAACACTGCCGGCCATTGCGTTCGCGTCGATGCTCGACAAGGAGGAGAGCGCGTTTGTCATCATCACTTGCCTCCCTTTCGCCGGGGCTTCTTGACTTCGACGTCGGCCTTTTCGCAAGCATCGATTTTCTCTTCAAGCCGTTTCAAGTCCTCGGGGGAAAGCTGCGATTCTTCGACCAGCCGAGCGACAAGCTCGCCCGCCTGGCCATCGAAAACGGTGTGTACGAATTGCAGTAGGCGGTGCGTCAGAACCTGGTCGCGGCGAACCGCCGGTTTGTAGACAAACGGCTGCCTGGATTTTTCGACGTCGAGCGCGCCTTTTTCGGCGAGCTGCTTCATCATGGTCATGACGGTGGTGTAGGCCGGCTCGTCTTCGCCTTCTTCGGCGAGCAGATTCTTTACGTCGCCCACGGTGGCGGAACCGATGCGCCACAGAATTTTCATGATTCGCAGTTCGGCGGGTGTGATGTCGGGAATGGCGTGACCCATTTACAAATCCCTCGATAGATGACGATTTACTAAGACAGCCGTAATGTTACTATGAACATAGTAGCCATGTCAATGCTTTTTTCGGTCTTTTTTACGTCCGAGTAACAGACGATTTCGATTTGGGTTTCCGGTCGTTGATTCTCTTATGGGCGGGCTTACTTCGACTTCATGAATTCTGAGGTCATAGAATCGGCGTCGCATGGGCTTTTTCCCACCTTGGCAGGTCGGCCTTTCGACAAATTGAGAATGGGATCCGGAGGAAGAAGACGATGATTCGTCCATTCAAGGCGATCACGCTATGCGCAATTCTTGCTGGCGCGCTGCCGGCACAGGCAGAGATTGTGTATCGAATTAATTGCGGTGGGCCGGACTATGTCGATCCTGCGGGAAATATGTGGACATCCGACAACGGCTCGGGCTTTTTCAACGTCGGCAAAACGCCGCCCTCGCCAGTGTCACCCACGATCGACATCGCCGGCACCGATCTCGACCCACTCTATCGCAGCGAGCGGTATGACACGGCCGACCTACCCAACATGATTTACACCTTTCCGGCCGCGCCGGGGTATTACCTTGTGAAGCTGCATTTCGCGGAAACCTACTGGACGAAGCCCAATCGACGGAAATTCGATGTGGCCATCGAGGGCACGACGGTTCTCGTCAATTACGACATCGTGGATGGCATCGGACCCTTCACCGCCGACGTGCGGCAATTTGTGACCGAAGTTGTCGACGGCGATTTGCAGATCGAATTCATGAACGCAATTCCGCGCGTGGACAATCCGAAAATCTCCGCCATCGAAATCGAACGCATCAGCACAGCACCGATCATCACGCGCGTCAGCCGACGCGAAATGCGCATTTCGCAGGGCAGTGTGTGCAATACGCCGGAAAATCGCGTCACGTTCACGGCGGACGATCCGGATACCGACGACTCCGGCCTTCGATGGACGATCAAGAAGAATCCGAAGTACGGCTCTGTTTCGTTTGTGGCCGGACTGAGTGACGGTCCAGACGTGACGGTCTGCTATATTCCTGCCGCGAACCAATCCGAAGATGACAGCTTTACGCTGCGCGTGGACGATCTTGATCCAAACGGGGGGATTGCAGATTCCACGATGCTGGTCAGCATCGTGGACTTGGCGCCGCCGGTGATCGAGTGCCCTGCGAATGTCACCATTCACGCAGGTGACTCCATCAAGCCGGCTGATACGGGCCGGCCGGCGGTTACGGATGCCATTGATGCGTCGCCGCTCGTGACTTTTGCGGATGTGACCGAGTCTCGTGACTGTCCGGAGTCTTCGCGGATTACTCGAACATGGACTTCGACAGACAAGGCCGGCAATGTGGCATCGTGCGTGCAAACCATCAAAATCTTCGACGCCGATGTCGATGGCGACGGAACGGTCGATTGCGAGGACAGTTGCCCGGAAGACACCCTCAAGACGGAATCCGGCCTTTGCGGATGCGGCATGGACGATGCCGATCGCAACAATGACGGACAGCCAGATTGCACGCCGACCCAGGGCGTGCTCACGGACGACGATACGGGCGAGCAAGCCGTGCCAGGCGCGGAAGAATGCTGTGGGGGCGGCACGCCGATTCTCACGCCATTCCTGCTGCTTGCGTTTCCACGTCGTCGGCGCCGAACTCGAATGTAATATGTGCGCTCCGAGAATCGCTCGTTTCTCGGTCGTGGGAATTTCATATCAAAAAAGGGACGCTGGCCGCGCTTCCGCACGTCCCATCACATCGAATTAGCTAAACCTCCCATCGCACCTAACCTATCTGAATTCTATCTTTTGTAGTGCCGGTGACGTGATCAGAGGCAGCCACCCTGCGCGTTCCGCCGGATAAAACCGTGAGCGATCATGAGCGTAGGAACCGCTGACAATCTTCGCGCGCTGATGCCTCCGAATGATGGGGCTGTGTCGCGCGCGCTGAACGATCTCGAAGAGAAGCTCAATGCATGGAATGCCGCCGCGGCAACGCTGAGCGAGCAGCTTGCACAGAAGGCCGAATCGAACGAGACGCCGCCTGCGGCGCCTGAGATTCGAAAGGCGGCTGAGAAGCCGGCAGCAATCGAGCCTGAGAAGCAGATCGCGGAAACCAGCCATCATGAGCCGGAGCCGGTTTCCCTCGTCGCGCCAGTGGTGATTGAAGCCGCGAAACCGCTGGTTTCACAAGAGGCCGAGAAAACACCGGTCGTTGCTTCGGTGGTCGACAAAGTCAAAGTCACAGCCGAGCCGCCTGTTGAAAATGACGAGACATTATTGGCCGGACTCAATCCGGAAAGGGCCGAGGCGATTCGAGCCCGGCACGCATTTTTCAAGGGACAGAAAACGATCGGCGAGTTGATCCAAGAGTTCGAGGACGAAGCGGACGATGAAGAGTCGTTGCTGATGTCGCTCGATCCGGAATTCGCAAAGGCGGTGCGGGTGAAGTTTCGACTGTACAACGGCCGGAAAACGCTGCGTGAGGTCGTCGCGGAGGTCGAGGCCTCGCAGCCCAGACAATCACAGGCCGACAAGAAATCCTGGTGGAGACGATAGGGATGAGCGCGACACTGACAAAAAACGAAAAAGGCAAGTCGGCGGATGGGCTCGTGGATCAGCACCAGCTTGAGGTGCTCAGCGGCGAGGTCGTCGGAGCGATGCAGTCTCTCCGGGAGCTGCTCGAAGCCCGGGCGGAGGCCCTCGAACATTGCCGGGCCGCAATGGAGGAGCGATACAACAAACTGACCAGCGAAACCCAGTCGTTTCAGCAGCAGGAAAACGACCTGATCGAAACGCTGGAAAAGCGGGAAAAGGAAATCACGGCGCGAGAGCAAAAGTGCGCGGAGCTTGAAAGGCACATCAACAAGCTGAGTGAATCGAGAAGCCAGGAATCGCAGGACATTGCAAAGCAACGGGCGGAACTCGAATCGCGCGTCAAATCGCTTGAAGCCGAGAAAGCCAAATTTGCCGAGACTGAAAAGGCACTGGCCGACCTTCGCGCGCGAATGGGCGCGGAAAAGGCCGAACTCGCAAAGCGGGCCGAGGCCCTGTCGGCCGACCGCAACAAACTTGACGCGGACTTGAAGGAATTCGAAGCAAAGAACGCGGAATTGCAGAAATCCGCGAAGAACCAGGAGGCAAACCAGGCCGCTGTGGCTCAAGCCGAGGCGGAACTGAAGAAGCAGCGCGAGCAGCTCAAGGAAGATCAGGGCGCACTTGTGTCCGACCGCGAAGCCATGATGAAGGAAATGGCACAGCGAAATTCCAAGGAGGCCGAGCTTAACGCGATCGCCGGGTCGATCAAACAACGAACGCAGGACCTGGACCGGCGCGAAGCGGAATTGAATGCGGCTCAAATCGGAAACCGACCAGAAACTGGTCGAGCTGAAACAAGCTCAATCGAATCTCACCGGCCTGCAGCAGCAGTTGAAGGAAGAACTGAGCAAGGTCGTCGATGCGAAGACCGAATTGCTCCCGGTCTATGAGGCACCGCCGGTGGCATCGGAGCCGAAACAATCGAGCGAAGCCGAACGGGCGCGCGAGTCGGTCGAGCGCTTCCAGAAGCTTTGCCGCGATGCAAAGCGCGCGCGATTGAACGTGATGAACCAACGGGCGTTGCACTGTTCCCGCTGGATTGTCTGCGGCCCCGGCTGCTTCGATTCGTGGAGACAGGAAGCGGCTCGAGAATGCGGAAAGGTCAGTCAACGCGCCGGGCGCATCGGACGCCGGCGGTGAACCGATCTCAAGAGTGGAATTGATTGAATCAAGGGGTGTCGGATGGCATTGCAACTATTTTCGCGAAAGCAGGTTGAACCGAAAGTCCCGCCGCGCCCGAAAGCCAAGCCGGTTGAACAGGACGTCTATCTGCCGGCCGATCGGGTTGAGCTCAACCATGATCCGCTGCATCAAGCCATGCAACTTGAGCGCTTTGGCCACGTCATCACCCATCGGCATGAATTCAAGGAACATGCCGAAGTCGATAAGCTCTGTCTTTTGGCGTGCGAGAAAATCGATGACATTTTCGCGATTGTTCCGGAGGGATTCGTCACCATTCCGCGCACCTTCCATGACGAAGTCGGCGGCGAGGAGGAAACGATCGAGACCACGCCGTTTCTGCTGGCCCGGCACTGCGTGACCAACGCACAATTTCAGAAATTCGTGGAAGCAGGGGGCTATGAACAATTGGATTTGTGGCCCAAGGAACTCTGGCCGCACTTGATCGATTTCAAAGATCAGACCGAGACCCCCGGTCCGCGTTATTGGCGGCACGGTCGGCCGAACAAAAAGCTGATGGACCATCCGGTCGTCGGCGTGTGTCAATTCGAGGCCGCGGCCTATGCGACATGGTCCGGATTCCGTCTGCCGAGTGAAGGCGAATGGCAGATGGCCGCAACGTGGCGCATTCGCAGTGTCGCGAACACGCTTCGACGATATCCGTGGGGCGACGCGTTGGACATCAATCGCTGCAACATCTGGGCGGCTGCCAGGGGTAAAACCGTACCCGTCGATGACTATGCCCTTGGTGCGGCGCCGAACGGCGTTAATCAGCTCATCGGCAATGTCTGGGAATGGACCGCCAGCGACTTCGATGTGACCGACTCCACCGGCGGACCGGTCGTTGGTGACATGCACATGGCATCAATCCGCGGCGGCGCTTTCGACACTTACTTTCCAATGCAGGCCACGAGCGTTTTTCGGACCGGCCTTGTCAGCCTGGCCCGCGCGCACAACGTGGGCTTCCGACTTGCCTGGAATCTGCGCGGGCAGTGATTCGTGGCATTCGACCCTTGTGCCGGTCGAGCAATGGTGCGGGCCGTGCCCGCTGTGGCAACTGAGAAGCTGTAGGAGACTTCATTGTGGCAAGGCAATCCAACGTCCTCACCGAATCCACGTGCATGATTTGCGGGCATGAAAACCAGCCCGACGTCCTGCTATGCACCGGCTGCTTCGCCCCGATGTCGATGGTTCAGGATGCCATTGCGCAGGAACGCGAACCCAAGATTGTCTCGGTCATCGGTGAAAGCAACGTCGGCAAGACCGTTTATCTCGGCTTTTTGCTCGATATGCTGGCCCACCGCGCCGGCGCGTTTGAGGCCATACCCAAGGGCGCCTATTCCGTTGATCTTCAGCAAAATGTCATCAGCCATCTGGCCCGGCGAACTTTTCCGCCGAAGACGCCGATGGAGGCCAATCAGTGGTACTGGGCCTATTACCAGGTGCGCCGCGAACTGCCCGAAGTCTCGCCCTGGGTCGATCTCGTCATGCCTGACATGGCCGGCGAATCGTTGGCTGCCGAGGTGGCGACGCCCAAGACCGTCCGCGTGATTCACAGTCTGCTGAATAAATCGAAGGGACTGATGCTGCTCGTTGATGCCGCCGCGGCAGCCAACGGCTCCAATCAGCCGGACTTCTTTGCAATGAAAATGCTGAGCTACATCGACAGCATGCAGGGATCCAAGCACGAACAGAAAATCGAAACACCCATCTCGATCATTCTGTGCAAGGCCGACCATTGCCCGGAGTGCTTTGATAACGCCCGAGCCTTTGTGAAGGCGAATCTCAATCGCGTTTGGAATCTTTGCGAGAGCCGATTCGCCAATGTGGAATTCTTCGCTGCGAGCGTCGTTGGCTCTCTCGGCTATGCGACATCGCTTGACGACGATTCCGTCGCCCCCGTTCCGCTTCATACCGCGCTGCGGGGAGTTCTTGAACCCTTTGAATGGATAATCGATCAGCTATGAGCAATACGTCAAACGCTGACAATACGCATAATGTGACGGTTGACCAGGCCGTCTTTACCTCCGTGCGTTCTCCCATGGGCGAAGGCTATCGCATCATTGCGGCCAGCCCCGGTGTGCGCATTGATGAAAAATCTGAGATGACCCGGCGTGCGCCCTCGCACGGCAGTCTGTGTTCGGAGGCCGAAGATGCCGCCGGCCTGCTCGCATATCCTTTGGCGAGCGGTCGATTTGCCGTGGCATTCTGCTGCCATGCGGGCAAGGAGCACACCAATCGCGGCGGGCATCGCGTCTATTCACATTTCGCTTTGCTAAGCGCCGAGGACTATGCCTGCTTTGGATTCGAAGCGACGCGCGTAGTTCTGGCGTTGCGCGATGCTGTCGGCGAGCAGCTTGTGCTAAAGCAACTTCCGACACTTTCCCAACTCACATTGAGCGTGTGCAGGGCGAAGCCGATTCGTCCCGAAGCGACAATGCTGGATGCGACGGCGCCGATAGCCTCCGCAGTGTTTTCCAATAAAGTGACGATGGCCGTGGGGGATGGCGACACGCTTGCAAGCCTCGAAGTGCTGCTTGCATGGCTCCCGGCGGCGACGCGGCGAAAACTCGCCGTTTCCGCGGGCGTCAAGTTTTCCCCCTCGCGTCAGTTGCTGGTTTCATTCCTTTTGCGGGACAATGGCGAAGGACAGCGCGCTCTGCGCGGCCAGCCGGTGAATTGCATCGACTGTGCAAAAGCCGCGACGGCACCTCGCACCGCATCGCCGTACGACACGTGGTTTGAGTTCGCGAAATCGTGCATGCAAAGAAACCGCAGCCAGGACCTCGCATGGATTACGGCCGCGCTGGTTGATGCCGCGCCGCCCGATCGACTGACACGCATTGCGGCGATCTATGCCGATCTGGAATCCGTCGGTAATGCCGATGAGTCGGCACTCAATCGAATGTCCTCGAAGTGGCTGGCGTTCGAAGCGAAATTGGCGCCAGAATCGAGCCTACTCGACGATCTGCGGCAGTGCATCGCCGACCGATCGGCCCAGTTGAAGCAGCAGGCCAAGTCCAAGCTGGCGGCAAGCTCGGTTTGAAAATGGCGTTCCGATCGGTGCCTCCGGGCGCGACTTCGCCCGATTCTGGGGCAAGTTTCGCAGGGGTTACTTCGGATTTTCAGCCGAGAATTCTTCCGCGCGCTTCATGGCCGCCTCGCGCGATGAAATGTCTCCGTTCAACTGCATAATAAAGCGACTCCAGCATCGTCTTATACCGCGGACCGGGAACGAGGCCCATCGCCTTCAAATCATCCCCGTTCACGAATGGCTCCGGAGCAACGTCCTCGGGACGAATTGAGTCTGCACGTATTCGAATCTCGGCCACGCACCCTGCAGCCTGTCCTTTACCTTGAAGTCGCGCTTCCACTAGCGACAAAAGGTCACCAAACGCCCGATGGGACATGAGCAGTTTCAGGTCAGCCGGCGTCACTTTTGACGGAACATACAAATCATCCTGATGTTTCAACAGCCAGTGAACGATAGCGGTCGTTTCATTGCTACAGCGCAGGGATTCCAATGATTGAACCGCTGCTGCCGGCGTTAATTCACTCAACAAAGCCGCCATGGCCAAATCAAAACCGGCAAGCTCCGGCAGGCACCGCAGCCGGGCGATGGCCGATTCGATTGTGTTTGACAGTCCCGCTGCGTCAGTCCAAAGATGGCCCAATAGTCCTGCCTCCGAAACAAGCCGCATTGCTTCAGCTCGATTCGGATTCGCCAGCGCGCCGTCCAATTCCATTCGTATCCGCTCCGGACTGATCTTGCGAAGCTCCGGCGCATGGCGTCGCATGGCTTCCCAGGTCATCGGCTCGATGGAAAACCCCAATCGTGCGGCGAATCGAACTGCCCGCAAAAGCCGCAAGTGATCCTCGGCGAAACGCCGTTCCGCATCGCCAATGGCGCGAATCACCCTTGCCGAGATATCCGCACGCCCTCCGACAAAATCGATAACCTCACGCCGAATGGGGTCATAGAACATTCCGTTGATTGTGAAATCGCGCCGTTGGGCATCTTCCTGGGGTGAACTGAACGTCACACCGGTCGGCCGTCTGCCGTCTTCATAAGCGTGATCGGTCCGGAAAGTCGCCACCTCGATCGACTGCTTTTTCATCCGAACCAGCGCGACGCCGAATTTCGCGCCGACGAGTTGCGTGCGATGAAACAGCTTTGACACCTGCTCCGGCGTGGCGGATGTGGCCACGTCGTAGTCGTGGGGGCCGCGGCCCATGACCAGATCGCGTACGCACCCGCCCGCGAAGTAGGCGACATGCCCCGAATCTTGCAGCATCTGCACGACGCGCGTCGCGACGGCCTCCATGGCTGACGGCGTCGCCGTAGTCTTGTCCTGTTGCTCGCTCACCGCGCTGCCTCGTTGTCCTGTTGTGTATACATGGTGATGGCGTTCGATCCCCAAGTGCGCCGGTCAATCGTGGCCCAGCCGTTGGGCAGTGTTGCCGGCAGTTTGCAACGCTCATCATGACGCCAGACGATAAAAGCATCAGGCTCCGTGGCGATTTCCCGGCCGATGCGGGCCGCGACGCGCCCCATGATACTCCCCGGTGACAGGTCTTCGCTGAGGCGATAGGGGTGATCCACAAAGACAACCGAAAATCCGCGATCGTCGGGTGTCTTAAACACCGCCGACTCCGCGGGCCGGCATACGATCTGGCATCTTCTCTCGATTTTCAAAGTTGCGATGTTCATTCGCAAGCACTTGAGCGCATCGGGCTGCGACTCGACAAAGGCGGCGAACGCCGCCCCGCGCGAAACAGCCTCGATTCCTTGGCTGCCGCCGCCGCAGAATAAGTCGCAGACGTTGACCGCCGGCAGCGAACCGGGCAGAGCCATGCGCGCACCCAGCCAGTCGAAAAGGGCGCCCTTCACCCGATCGAGGATCGGCCGTGTCGCCAAACCCTCGGGCGTCGTCAGATTCCGCCCTCGAAATTCTCCCGCAATCACGCGCATGCGAAACATCCCTCGACAAATGTGCCGGCCGATCCGGAGGCACTCCTATCCGAATTGGCACACCGCCGTTTGGCGGCAACCTGATTCGCAAGTATAACTCTCATCTCGTGGTTTGACGTCCCGATACGCGTTTTTCAGTTTCGCAAATCAATACGCATGGCCATTCAATCCGTCAAAGGAACCCGCGACCTGTATCCCGATCAATATGCGTGATCCAGCCGCATTTTTGATGTTTGGCGACGCGTTTCGCTCCGCCACGGATTCGAGGAATATGAGGGCCCCACGCTCGAGTATCTCGAACTTTATCGCGAAAAGAGCGGTGACGAACTCGTCGGCCAGCTCTTCACACTGACCGACAGCGGCAACCGCGAACTGGCCTTGCGGCCGGAAATGACGCCCACGCTTGCCCGAATGGTCGCGGCCAAGATCAATGCGCTGGCCAAACCGATCAAGTGGTTTTGCATGCCGCGGCTTTTCCGCGGCGAGAACGTTCAACGCGGGCGCCTTCGCGAGTTTTTTCAGTGGAATGTCGATGTCATCGGGACGGCAGATGTGATCGCCGATGCCGAGTGCATTCTTGTCGGCGTGGAAGCGCTGCGCGAACTTGGCCTTTCGGACAAGGATTTTGCCGTTCACATCAGCAATCGCCGGCTCATCGCCGCCATTTTGACGGCTGCCGGCATTGCCCATGAAGCGCACGCCGGCGCCTATGCGATTCTCGACAAGGCCGGAAAAATCGACGAAACCGAACTCGCGCGACGATGGGGTGAGCACTATGAATCGCAGATCGCTTTTACGGCGCTGATGGAGCTTCTCCGATGCGGTGGATTAGCGAGTCTCAAGACCAGTGTTTCCCGTTTTGCGACCGCCAATGCCGAGTTGGAGGCCGCTTTCGAGGAAACGCAGCGACTTTTCGATATTCTCGGCGAATTCGGAATATCTGATTTCTGCAAGCTCAACCTCCGCGTCGTTCGGGGGCTGGCCTACTACACCGGGCCGGTCTTCGAGTTCTTTGACCGCGGTGAATCGGAACGGGCCATCTGCGGCGGAGGACGATACGACGACCTGCTCGGCAAACTCGGAAAATCGAAGGAACCGGCCGTCGGTTTCGGAATGGGTGACGTTGTATTGGCACTCATGTTGAAGGACCGGAATCTGCTGACGGACCCTCTCGCCGTGCCGCCTGTCTTCGTGGCCGATGCCAGCGAAGGGCTGCGCGGAAAACTCCATGAACTCGTGGCCGCGCTTCGCCGCGCCGGATTCGCGGCGGAATTCAGCTATCATCAGCAGGCTGTCGGCAAGCAGTTAAAGGCGGCGGACAAGAAGCGCTGCCGCATTGCCCTCATCCTCGGCGATGAAACGCGCGATCGCGGCGTCGTGCAACTCAAGCCGATGCAGGGTGGCGACAGCCGTGAAATTGCGTGGGACGCTCTTTTGCGAAATCCGGGTGAATTTCTGGGGCAGCCCTGAGGGACGCTGCTTTTTTGGCTGTGGGGACTCATCGGACTGATTGATGGCGGCCCGGAAACTGATGGCGGGATATTCTCATTCGAGGCCGTTTGGTGAAAGACGCGACTTCCTTTCAGCGGCCCCGGATTTCGCTGTTCACCACCCAAACAAAACTCTACAATTCCGGGGCGTGAATATTCGCCGCAGCCATTATGAAATGGCCTTCGAGGCCTACCTTGCCCGACGAGGCACGCCCTGCGTCGCCATCGAAGACGTCAAACATTTTGCCAAATCCAAATCGGGCACCAAACTTTTCGATTACATCGTTTATCCACCCGGAACCCGCGCGGGCCTCGTCGATGTCAAAGGTCGAAAGGCGGAGCGAACGGCCACCGGCGAGGGCGATGTCCGCCAGAAGACGTGGGTGACGCGCGCCGATCTTGACGGGCTTCGAGCCTGGCAACAAGTTTTCGGCCCCGATTACATCGCGACCTTTGCGTTTGTGTACTGGCTCACCGGCGACGAACCGCTTTTCCCGCCCGAAGGCGATGAGACCTTTGTTTTTGCAGCGCGTCGCTACAGCTTCTGGCTCGTTTCTTTGGACGACTACGAGATCCACCAAAAGCAGCGTTCGGCCAAGTGGGATACGGTCTGGGTGCCAACCGAGGCTTTTCGCAATATCAGCCGCCGCCTGGAGTCGTGTTGGCCTTCGGCACCGTGTTAGCAGGCTTGAAAGGTTGAGCAAATTGCATGTATGATAGAGGACAAAGTGAACGCCGGCTTATTTGCCGTCGCCTACCGTCATTAAGTTCCGACCCGGAGGAATTCCACGTGCTTCGAAGCATGCTTGCAGCAATGGCCATTCTGATATTTATGTCTGTCCCCGCACTGGCACAGGTCGTCCCCGAAGGCACGGAAATCGCGCCGGACAACATCGCCGCGCTGGAGTATTCCCGCCCATTGGTCGAGTATGCCTTGGCCATCCTGTTTCTTCTGCTCGCCATGGGCATTGGCTTCATGCCCAGCAAGCGCGTAAAGGATGCATAATCAATCTCAGCTGTATGTCAGAATTGGGGTTTGATAATTCGGTTAAAACTAAGGTAGACGGTCAACAGCACATACCATTTTCAGTTGTCGCAATATTCCGATAGCCAGTGATCGGAATTGCATGGTGTCCATGCGTAAAAATGGCACGGGGCGGTGCGAGGCCGCCCCGGGGTATTTCAATGCGTGTGGCGGTTCGATGGCGCGGCCGATGCGCTGATGCGAATCTGACCGTTCGTCATCGGACCGGCGTTTGCGTTACGGCATAGCGCTTTCGATGTCGACAAACATGCTCGACGTCTTCTCGCCCAGCGCCGACACGGCCGTAATGCAAACCACGATAATCAGCGCCAACATCACCGCGTATTCCGTCGCCGTGGCGCCACTCTCATCCTTGAGGAAGGCGGCTAATCTCTGAGCGATCCGCGTCATACCTTGCCCCTCTCTAAATAAACTCCAATGCCAGGTAGCTCGACGGGAACATTCGCCCCGGGGATTAAACGTCGCCCTGCGAGACGCCGGGCCGTTCCCAAAGTGGATTCGAACTGTCCACGACCGCCGACTACACCTTCGGGCTAAAACCTACAATTCGATCGAGCTAAATTCAAAAAAATATTCTCGAAGCCCTTGGCTATAGGATCGGTCATCGCCCATTGCTGCTCAAATTCGGGCCAATGACATTCAAAGTCCTTGAATCATGCCTCGCGCGGCCCTATAAGTAGTGAAGCGGAGTCTGTTTACTTGCCGGGGTCTCATATTGAATCCCCGTGCCGAGTGTTGAGTTTTTGCCGGTCCGCGAAAGGAACTCCCCATGACCAAACGCGCGCTGATTGTTCTGCTGGTTGGCCTAAACTTGACATTGGCGGCCGTTCTGATCCTGAGTGTTGGCTCGCCGCCCGCCGCGTATGCCCAGGCTGCCCCTCTCGGTCAAAACTATGCCATTGTCGCGGGAGAGATCCGGGACGGTGTCGATGCCCTTTATGTGCTCGATCTGCAGGTCCGGCGCCTGCATGTTTTCATTCCCACACGCGATCAAAACAATCGCCAGTTGATTCATGTGGGTTTTCGCGACCTTCAAAGAGACTTCAGGGGCGGCAAGTAATCGGACCTTTCATCGGAGATTTCATCCATGTCTGATAATCGCAACTTTCTCATCGGCGTGCTTTCCATCACCGCGACGATCCTCTTTGTCGGTTTGCTCGTCGTGACATCGGTCGGCCCCACGCCGGCCATGGCCATCGGCCAGCTCGATCGTGGCGGAGATTACATCATGGTCACGGGTCAATTCACTGAAAACAGCGAACTGGTTTATGTCGTCGATGCGGCGGCCAAGCGCATGATCGGCTACAGCTACGAAACCACGACACGTGATTTCGTGCTTTGGAATGCGACGGATCTGGCGCGCATCGGTGCCGGCGGCGGCGGTCGTTAGTCCAGGATCAGCCCGTGCGGCGTGAATCGTTCATTTCAGGCTGTGAATAACCTTCAGAATTGGAATCTTTACTGGGCGTGGCGGGAATCGAACCCGCACGTCCTTTCGGACAAGGGATTTTAAGTCCCCAGCGTCTGCCTGTTTCGCCACGCGCCCATCAGGTGCCTTTCGCTCTGCCATTCATCTTCGATCCGAATTACCCGAATCGCAAGGCGCGATCTATTCGGACTGACCGCCACATCTTATGATCGATACGTTGGTGTGGCGACGCATGCGTGAAGGCATGACTCATGATCGAACGATATCCCTGCGCGAAACTTAATCTCTCATTGGCCGTCGTGGGCAAGCGCGACGATGGGTTTCACGAGATTCGTTCGTGGGTCGTCAAGGTCGAATGGACCGATCAATTGACGTTATCACCCGCGAAGGGACTGTCGTTGAAAGTTGAATCGGAAGATCGATCGATTCCGGCGGGTCCGGACAATCTGGTGTGGAAGGCCGCAAAGCGACTGGCCGAAGCGGCCGGTCGAGCCCCCGATGTTGCCATCCAATTGCACAAAGCGGTGCCGGCCGGTGCAGGTTTGGGCGGCGGAAGCAGTGATGCGGCAGAGACACTCCTGGGCCTGAATGAATTATGGAGTCTGGGCTGGACGCCCGATCGACTTGCCGCGCTGGGTGGTCAAATCGGTTCTGATGTGCCGCTTTTCATGATGGAAGGTCCCGTTTTGATGGCTGGTCGCGGTGAAGTGCTTTCGCCGTTGCCAATGGCCTGGCGGGGTTGGGCCTTGGTTATTATTCCGGATTTTGGCCTTTCGACGGCATCCGTTTATGCGTCTTGGGCGGAAACGAAAGGCAAACCGCAAGACCTCGACACGGCTGCCCTTCAATCCGCAACGACCGATTCGGAGATTTTGCCGCTGCTTTTTAATGATCTTGAAAGCCCCGCATTTTCGATTGAACCGAGACTTCAAGAGATTCATAAGAGAATCGACGGCTTGGACGGCCGAACCGTTCGCATGACCGGAAGCGGAAGCGCCCTTTTTACGCTGTTTGATGAAAGATCGGCTGCCGAATCATGGAAGCACAGGGCCGCGGAACGAATGCCGCCTGATACAAGATTTCACATCGTGCGGGTTCTGTGATTCAACAGGCAAATTCTGACGTGGCAGGTTGCGAGAGTCCCCCAAATTGCAGTAAATATGTCGCCCTGTCGCTTCGCGGCGTCGGCGTGTCGCCGTGGAACGAGCTTTCGCCAGGTCGGTCGCGTTTTGAAGGACACCTTAAGACTTGGAGTTCGATCGGCCCGGCAAATTGAAAACAAATATCGTGCCGGGTTAGCCGGGAGAAACGTGAATGAACATCACCGAAGTGCGCGTCAAAATGTTGGACGATTCATCGGAGCGGCTTCTGGCGTTTTGCAGCGTCACCTTCGACGATGCGTTCGTCATTCGCGATTTGAAGATCATCGACGGCGCCAGTGGACCCTTCGTTGCGATGCCGTCGCGGAAACTGACGGACAAGTGTCGAAAATGCGGTTTCAAGAATCACCTCCGCGCCCGGTTTTGCAATGAATGCGGTCTCCGCCTGAATGAAAACCGCGCGCCGCGCGATGAGGACGGCCGAATCAAGCTGCATGCCGATGTGGCCCATCCGATTAATGCGGAATCGCGAGATGCGATCGAGGAGGCCGTCATCGAGGCCTACAACCGGGAAGTCGACCTGGTGGAAGATCCAAACTACACACCCAAGGACGACGATGTTTTCGACGCCGATTCGGATGTGCTCGATGTTGCGGCTTCCCCACAAGAGTTGCGCGGGAGATTCGACTCATTCGTCGATGAAGTTCGCGATGCTGCCGTCCGACCCGGCAACGTCCGGTCCCCGCAATCGAACGCACACGATTCAAGCCGCCGTGAAGTTCCCGTAGGCGTCAAACATTCGACCTCGGTGAGCAAGAAAATCGCTACTGAACTTCCGGTTGAGACATTGCCGCCCCAGAGTGCGGAGCCTCACACCATCGAATCACCATCGAATTCGAAGTCGAAAACGCCGCTTCCAACGCCGTCGTCGCAATTATCCATCACGGACGGATTCGCCGCCGGGCTTCTCTGATCGCGGCGAAACGCAATTCTGTCGGGTTTTCATTGAATTTTTGGGTTTGGAAGGGGATAATCCTACGCAGGAGGCGGAACGGGAATAGGTAGGTCCGAAAACTTAAGGTTGTATCCCGCCACGTTGTATCGAGACAGCTAATTGCAAAGACCCGAATCCCGCGCAATATTTGGCGCACCCCAACGCGTCTTCACAACGAATTCTTGGATTGATTGGAGATTCTTCATATGCAAATGGTTCTTAAATTTGGTTGGATCGTTGTGCTGGTCGCGATTGCGCAAGGGCATTGTTAGACCGGTTGTTGGTGAAGATGCCCAGCAAAATGGTGGAATGCCCTGTTGCCCTCGACGGCGTGCCCACATTTCAAGTCAACATGACACCCATCAACTTGCCGGATGGCGGGGATGGAGAGCCTCGTGGTGCTTGCCCGCCGGTAACGAGGGCACATACGGACGCCGACTTTACAGGCGGTTCATTCACAGCACAGGCGGGCTTTGCCCAATCAGAAATTGCTGCTGTATCTTTCGTTATTCCGGCCGCCGATTTTCCAATTCGAATTGATACGGCCGAAATGATATTCGCCACTTCAAATGCAAGCGTTCAAACCGTTACGCAGTGGTCGATTCTGTTTTGGAGTGGAACACCCGCGACCGGTGCTTTGGTGGATTCATTTTCCTCTGACGATCTGATTCTGCCACACATCAGGGTCGGTCCCGGTACTGCCGGCGTGAATGTTCAGGTTTCAGTCGATCCCGGCGACCCCGAACAGATTTTTATTAGCGACAGTGGAAACCACACGTTTTCTGTTGGGTATCGAATCGACGTTCACAACAATCAGACGGCAAATCCATGTTTTACAGCCCCTCCATCAAGCAGCAACGCATTTCCGACGACGGATGTGAGCGGCCTGGCCCAATCGGCACAAAACTGGCTATTTGGTGTGAACTGCGGTTCTTTTGGGTGCCCGCCAAATGGAGGATGGTCCACCTTTCAAGCATTAAATGTTCTTTGCCGTCCGTCGGGCGATTGGGTCTTAAGAGTGACTTATACGCCGGTTAACTGTGCGGGATTCGGCGCCTGCTGCAATCCATCCAACGGGATTTGCACCGTCTTGACCGAAGTCGATTGCACCACACAGGGCAACAACTGGTCGGGCGAAGGCACCAGTTGCACGCCCAATAACTGTCCGCAGCCGACGGGCGCGTGCTGCCGAGCCAATGGCACGTGCAGCTCCAACATCATTCTGGCCGCATGTTCGGCCACCGGTGAGACGTTTTTCCAGAACCAGGCCTGTGCGGAGGTCAGTTGTCCGCAGCCCGAGGGCGCCTGCTGCACCAACGATTCGGGCACGCCGTGCGTCGTTGTGGATGCGGCGACATGTGCATCCGTATATAGCGGCTTCTTCAAGGGCGCATTTACGGACTGCATCGCCAATGCCTGCAACGGCGCATGCTGCTTCAGCACGAGTAGTTGCCTGTCGTTGACGAAGCCGGGCTGCACCCAAATCAGCGGCAGCCAGTTTCAGGGGGTGGGGGTGGCCTGTCTGGCTTCGAATCAATGTCCCAAGGGCGCCTGCTGTCTGGCATCGGGTGCATGCACTTTTGGAACGCAAATCGATTGCAACACTCAGGGTGGAAATTACCAGGGCAACACCGTCACCTGCGCGGCCGCCAATTGTCCGCAGCCTTCGGGCGCCTGTTGTCTTGATGGCGGCGGATGTCTCGAACTCGTCGAATCCGAATGCGGTGTCATTCCGGACAGCAGTTGGGCCGGTCCCGGAACATCCTGCCAAACTGCATGTCAGGCCCCGTCGGGCGCCTGTTGTTTCGATGGCACCAATTGCCTTGAGCTGATACAAAGCGATTGCTCGGTCATCGAAGGCAGTACATGGTCGGGCGCCGGCACCGTTTGCCCCGGCGACTGCCAGCCCGCCTGTCCGGGCGCCGATGGCGATATGAACGGCGACACGCTCGTCAACGGAATCGATGTCGGCCTCTTTACGTCCGCGCTGGTCAACGGCGGAACCCCATCGGAAACCTGCCATGGCGACTTCAACGATACGTCCGCGCTCGATTACGGAGATGTGGATGGCATGGTTACGGCACTACTGGCAGCTCCATGATGGGTGCTGATATGGGATCATACGCTTGAGAAACGAGACGGCCGCGCAATGGGCGCGGCCGTCCTGTTTCGATGTCGTTTCGGGAGGCGGGAAGTTCCATTAATCTGCGATGACATCGACCAGTGCCGAGCAACTGATCACGGTGCTTTCGAAAACGAAGATCGACTGGCGATTCGATTGGATGCCGTGCAGTCGCGCTTCCCGAATGTAAACTTCCTTGGAAACATGTCCCTCGGTGCGATCGCGGATGTCGGCGTTTTCCAGCCAGTAGCCCTCGGGCCGAATTTCGCGAAGGGTGCCGAGATACGTGATCGGCCCTGCCGTATCAAGGACAACTTCATGCCCGATGAGCGGCTCCAGAGCGGATTCAATCGCGGTGGATTTTCTTTTCTTTGGCACCCATATTTCCTTAACGGGGGGGCTGTTATGAAGTTAATCACGAATTTAAGACATCTGACCGTGGTCTGGCGGGCGAAGCAACCCATATAATAACCGGTGTCGGCCATTGTCGATAAAGTGAGCGCACACAAACGCGCCGGTGCCCAAGCCATTTGTCCTTGAGGTGTATGAATGTCACGAAAGTACGCTATGTGGAAAGTTGTTTTTCTGCTATGCCCGCTGATGGGTGGGGTGGTTGTCACCCTGTTGATGGCCGATCCGAATCCACCGACGACGCAACCCGCGGACGATGACAACGCGGGCGCCCATTCCAACTTTTCCTATAAGTTGCTTACGCCGGAACAAATCAGCCGCATTAGCTATATGGAACTTCGCGGCATTCGCAAGAACGATTCGGAGCCGGATCGAGTCACCGTAAAGATTTCGAAGGATGTCATCGACGAATTCCTTTTGTCGATGGAAGGCCACGAGGATTTTCGCGAGAACAGGGCCAAACGCGAATTCCTGAAAATGACGCCGCCGAAAAAGCTGCACATCATCGCCCGGTACAAGGGGGCGGAATATGCCGATAAGGTGCTTATTAAGAGCGACCCCGAATTATTTGTCGAATTCAAGAAGAGCGTACTACCACACGTGCTGAAGGGTTGTGCGACGTCGGGGTGTCACACCGGCACGAATCGCGATGCCAAGGGGTTCGCCCTGTTGAACGATCCCAAGCGAACGGTTCAATCGGTCTATTCAAATTTTATTCTGCTGAACGATCTGAAGGTGGGTCAACAATCGGTGATCGACCGAAGCCAGCCGACCCAGTCGCTGCTTTTGAATTACCTGCTTCCGCGCAATGAAGTGCAGGCGGAATTGCGACACCCCGGCGATGTTGAAATTCGCCCGCTATTCCAATCGCGAAAGCACAATCGATATGAGAGAATTCTTAAGTGGATCGAGTCGCTCAAGCATCCCGCCGAGGATTATGGTGTTCACCTGATCGAGCCGAAGACGCCGGTTGTCGATGACGGCGAACCGCCCGCGACGCAGCCGGCCGGCCAAAACGGCGGAATCCAACCGGCGAATCCGTAGGTCAACTGGCAGCGCGGCTCCAAACAGCCCGCGCTGCACGATCTTCTGTTATTCTGAAACGTGGTCGGCAGCGGATCGCGACTTGGTCTTGCTACAGCTTGGTCAGCCGATCTTTGCATCCCGCATCAGCCTGAATGGTTCTTGACGAAAGCGGCTGTGATGTCGGCTGGCTGGTGGCCGGCTGGCTCGTGGGCGCATCCGCGGGTTGCGTTGCGGGCACGTCGAAGATATTGGGCAGTCCTTTGGCCAAGGTGTTGCCAACCATGGCAAGATAGTCCGGCTTTTCTTCTGGCGGCTTCGACGACATGGCCGGAACTTCGAAGTTGAAATTGAGCGGTTCATCGGCGCTGATGACGTCCAGCTTGCTCTGCGGCTTTTCGTCTTTTGTGGACAGTCCCTGGGCTGCGCCCTGGGCGATCAACTCAGGAAGTTTGTAGGGATTGGAAACGCCGCTGACAACGGCCTTCAGCGCTTCGGCCAATCGTGGATCCAATGTGTTAACTGCAGCATAGGCCCGTTCGAGATCCTGCTTGCTTTTATCGCGTTCTTTTGCGTACAGATCGCGCTCTTTTTCGACCGCCAGCTTGTCCTGTTCAAGCTGGGCACGCTCCTGTTCGATTTGCTCCTTCGTCGCGATTTGATCTTGAATCGTCTTTTTCAGGTTCTGAGTGGATTTCTGAATGAAGTAGGTCACGCCCGCTGCAATGACAATCACGGCGGCGGCATACATCGCAAACACCCGATGCCGCCAGATTGTCTTTCGCAGGATGTACATCGACGTGGCCGGCCGCACCGATATGGGCGCGCCGATGAGATAGTTCTCGATGTCGCCGTAAAATGCATCGAGCGACTGATAGCGGCGATCCTTGCTCTTTTCGAGCGCCTTCATCACGATGGCGGAGAGCTCGGCGCTGATTTTTTTGTCCACGATGTGCGGCGGCGTCGGCTCGGTGTGAGCGATGTGCTCGAGAACCTTGCCCATGGACACGCTCGTGTCATAGGGCATTTTGCCGATCAATAGTTCATACAACACGACACCGAGCGAATAGATATCCGTTCTCGTATCGATGCCATGCGGATCGCCCGACGCCTGCTCCGGCGACATATAGGCGGGTGTGCCGACGATTTGCGCCGATACCGACGTGTTCACATCGACCAGCGAACTGGCCTTTGCCAGGCCGAAGTCCAGAATATGCGGTTCGTCGTCTCCATCGACCAGCACGTTCGTCGGTTTCAAATCCCGGTGCATCACGCCGCGCTGGTGCGCATGCCGCACGGCCTGACATATTTTTGAGAAGATTCGCAGTCGATCATCGATGGATGGCCGCTTCGCGGAAAGATAATCCGAGAGCGAACTGCCGCGCACATAGGCCATCGCATAGTAAAGGCGGCCGTCGCTCTTTCCGCTGTCGTAGATGGGAATGATATTGCCATGGCGCAGTTGCGCCGCGACCTCGATCTCACGTTCAAATCGCTTTAGCGCCTGCTCCGATGCCAGCGGGCCTTCCAGCAAGACCTTGAGCGCCACTTGGCGCTTGGTTGAAATCTGGGTGGCTTTGTAGACAACGCCCATCCCGCCGCGGCCGATCATTCTGTGAATTTCGTATCCCGAGATGCGAGGAATGTGCGGAAGTTCCGATTCGCGAATTTCCGCGGAGCTACCCTTGGCATCGAGTGTTTCGTCGCCCGGCAATTTGGCGGAATTAACCGACGAACCCGCTTTGTCGACCATATCCAAGCCGGACAACTGATCGCGCAATTCGTCCGCAAGCTCCGGATGTTCAGCCAGGAACTTTTCCTTGGTGAGTTTCTCGCCACGCTCACGCCGATCAAAAAAATCGTTGATCAGGGTACCGAGCAATTCGTCCCGGGCATCACTGTTTGCCGGGTCATTGGTGCTGTTGTTTTCGGACGTCATCAATCTCCGTGCTGGACGATGCCTTAAATGTCCTTATCGCCTGACGCCATCATGATTTACGTCGATCGAGGTCAAATTAATTGGCGGCATGGCGGCGGTTCATTGACTCATTTGGGAGTTTAGACGCTCCTTGCGGCCAAAACGATCCATTTGCCTATGAAAGCCTATCACATTCTGCGAATCCGCCCATTACAAAACCGGACCTCGTTTCAAACCCGCCTCCATCTTCTACGTCTTTATTCTACAAGCCGATGCGAGTATTGTGACAATGCGTGTAATAAAGTTGTCAGATTTGACCTTTTGGCCGCCCAAACACCATTTGAAATCGAGCTAAAGCGTGTCAGATTCGAAGGAAACGCAAGTTCTGATCGCGAAAGCCCGCAAGGGTGATGAGTCGGCCGCCCGCCGGCTGCTTGCGCTGTATCACACCCGCCTGCGGGCCCGCCTGCAAAGGCAAATGGACCATGTCATGCGGTCCAAAATCGAGCCTGAGGACATACTTCAGCAGGTTTATCTGGAAGCCTTTCGGGCTTTGAGTCAGTTTACCTATCAGGGGCCGGATTCTTTTCTTCGATGGCTCTACGCCATTCTGGATCGCAAACTCATCGACGAACACCGCGCCATGCGGGCCGAAAGGCGGGATGTCCGGCGGGAGATCAAGCCTTCCGCCGGAAATAACAACCAAACCACTTACGTCGACCTGATGGCGCGAATCATGTCCAGCGGAACGACGCCCAGCCGGGTTGTCCGCAAGACCGAAGCCGTCAACGCCATTGAAAACTGCCTGGCAGCGCTGCCTGAGCATTACCGCGACGTCATCCAGATGCGCTTTATTGAAGGGCTGCCGGTGGCCGACGTGGCCAAGCAGATGGATCGCTCGATCGGCTCAATTCACATGATCTGCCATCGGGCGCTGCGTCAATTGCGTGAAGAGGCGGAGAAGATGGGGATCACCCACGACGAATAGTCGATATGATTTGTCGCGCGCGTTGAGCGATCCGCGTCCGGCCGATTATACTCGCATGGCATGACATCGTCGGCGCGGTTGCGTCGGAATGGTGTCATTAGATTGGCACCAACTACCCTCGGCAGGCGACCACCATGTCCACGACACAGGCCACGACCGCACCGCTTCCATATCGATTCATCGGCGAGCTTCAGGCCGGCGACGCCATCAGCGACCAGGTCTTTCTCGTTTCGCAGCGGGACCTGAGAACGCAAAAGAACGGCGGGCTGTACATTCATCTCGTCTTCGCCGACCGCACCGGCCAGGTCCTCGCCCGAATGTGGCAGGCTTCGCAGGAGCAATTCGAGACGATTCCCGATGGGGGGTTCATTCGCGTTCGCGGCCGGGTGGAAAGCTATCAGGGCAAGAACCAGATCATTGTCGATGGGCTGCGCCCGGCGGTGATGGGGCAGTTCGATATTTCGAATTTTCTCCCGCACACGCCGTACAAGATCGACGAGTTGTGGAATCGTCTGCTGGGAGCGCTTCGATCGATCAAGAACAAGCAGATTCTCGCACTGATCAAGTCGTTCGTTTCCGATTCGGAATTGGTGGAAAAATTCAAGCGAGCACCGGCCGCGGTCCAGAATCACCATGCCTATATCGGCGGCCTGCTGGAGCATACGTGCAGCCTGCTGGAGCTGGCCATTCGAATTCTCGGCAAGGGCGATGGGGCGGAGAGTCACTACCCGCGCATCAATCGCGATCTGGTGCTGGCCGGCCTCTTTTTCCACGACATTGGAAAAACGGCGGAGCTCACCTTTGACACGAATTTCATCTATTCCACGGAAGGCCAGCTCATCGGCCACATCACCCAGGCGGCGATGCTCATCGACCGGAAAATCGCCCAGCTCGAGGAGAGTTCGGGCGAGAAATTCGATGCCGATTTGCGGGCGGTGCTGATTCACATCGTCCTTTCGCATCACGGTTCTTATGAATTCGGCAGCCCGCGCCTTCCCGCCTGCCCGGAGGCGATTCTGGTTCATTACATCGATAACATCGACGCCAAGCTGCATATGGCGCTCTCTGCGATCGACGATGCCAGAAAAACGGAAAGCGACTGGACCGAATGGTCCAAGCCGCTCGCAACGCGCGTGTACAAGAAGGGCACGCCGGCGCCGGAATCGGCAGAGTAACGTCGGCTCGTGCGGGTGCGCGGCCTAAGAATTGCGACGATGGGATTGCCTGGTTATCGAAAATTCGATTCAAGGCGCACAATAGAATTGAAATGAGGCGACGTGGCATTGGCACGCCGCCCCATTTTTCTTTATTGAATCAATCGATGCTATTAGCGGGAGCGGCGCCGATGAATGACCAAGCCTGTTCCCAAAAGCGCCATCATTGCGGTTGAAGGCTCGGGAACCAGTACGCCCGTGAAAAGCCAGTCGCGCGTGGCGTTGCCGTTCATCGCGTTGTTGATTTCCATCCAACCCCATCCGGAAAGCCCGTTAAAGCCGCGATGGCCGAGACATTGTTCTCGTCGCCGAAGCGAAATGTATAGCCGTTCATGGCGAGGCCCTTGTCCACAAGATTGAACGTCTGGCCGCCTGCGGAGAGCGGGGCGATCACGGTGCCTTTGTTCAGAAAGTCGCTCGCGGGCTTCGACCAAATGTCGTCGTCGCCCGGCACCGGCCCGACGCCGAAATTGTAGAGGAAGTTGAACTGATAGATGCCGAGATAGGCGTCATTGGCATAAGTCGTGCCGGTATCGCGTCCGCCTTGGGATTGGCCGAAGATGTGGATGGTTTGGGCCGTGGTGTCATAGATCAGCTTCATGTTTGAGCTGGCATGGTTGAAGTCGAACGTGAAGCTGTCGATGGCCCCCGTGACGTTGAACAATTCGTCGAGCCGCGCGTTGTAGAGGGGCGGCCGAATATTACCGTCCGGATGATTTTGCAACTGGAAGGTGAACTGCGCGGCCTGCGACTGAGTAGCCATCGCGAAAATAGTGATTCCAAAAGCGCCGCCAAAGACGCAACGTGCGAGTTTGTTCATAATGAGTGCTTTCGTATTGCCCGGTGGCCTCGAACCGAGAGCGTGACCCCCACGCCGCTGTCGTTTCGAGCCATGATCATGCGGAACGCCAGATTCTTCGCAGCGGGTAACGCGAGATCAAGTCTTGAGAATGAACTGGCGGAGGAATATCGGAATAATCATGTGCCGCAGTGTGGTCACTGCTTTAATTCTGCGTACGTTCTATTAGGACTCAACCGCCCATAGCACGAGCATCCCCTTTTTAAGAACAAAGCCATCAAACCAAACGCCTTCAACGAGAACGGCGGCAGGCCCTATTACAATCCGAAGGCCATTCCTGGCTGGCAAGGTCTGCGAACAAATATTGACGCTTGTTTTTGCAATAGATGGCATGTTGTTTGTCTAATGGACTTCGAAAATGGGTCGTGGGCCAAGATCTTGTAGCGCCGCCGTGCTGAAACTTGCTAATTGCACTGTAAGTCGCGGACATGGATCGAGTTATGCGTTACTGGTGAAGGCGAATTGGGTACGCGGGCGTGGATGTGACACAGTGACTCAAGTGTTGCGCTGGAAAATGCAATTACAAAAACCATCCCACTTTTGAGACACAGGGGCTGGCACTCTTGGAGACATTTCGTAGTGACATTTTGAGAGAACATATTTTTTTATTGACAAATGGGGGGGGGTAATACAAGCCATCGGGCGTGGAATTTCGGGATTTGTTGCAAGAAAACACATTGAAAGGAGACTCGCATGTGGCATTGAATTGGCACAGTCGGCCGAAAGAATCTCCCTCACCTGTTTTTCTTCCTAATGACGCTTGGATTGACAAGCGTGGTCGTGAATGAAGTGGCGCATGCAGAATTGCTGCCAGATCATAAGTGCGGGAAAACTACCTATTACGGGTGCGACCTTTATACGCCTTATGAATGCCTTGAACATATAGGCTACAATTGCGTGCAGCCCAATGTTGTCTCTGGCTGCAAGAGGGGCATTCTTTATGGGTTCAAGTTGTGCATCAGTGGAACAGGAGGGTGTTTGGAGAGTCCCAAAGTGTGCTATCGAGACATTTACTATACGGATTATTTTTGCTACACCTGCGGATCTTACTGCAACGCATTTAATGTGACTCTTCGAAGCTGTGATGGGCAGGATCCTTGATCGTGTGCTTTTCTTTTTCTAGCGAAGGGAGATGTCCCATGTTAAAGCGATATGAATTTCTAGGGTTGATTGCACTTGCATTGGCCGGTTCGGCGTCTTTCGCGCTTGCGGGAAACGAGGGTACTACTTTGGATGCCATTGTGAAACACATAGATGCTGCACTTACTGGATCGCCGCTTTCGCAGGAGGAGCTCTCAAGCATTCTGGACAAGGCGATCGCTACGCAGCAGCAATTTGATTCCCTGAGCGCAGTTTTTCGTGCGTCCTATTATGAGAATATCGAACGCATGTCTCCGGAATCCCTCAAATTGTTCCCAAACCTCGTCTATAACAACGGCAACATGACGGGGACACTGTATTGGTGGCGGGACGGTGCATTGGAGCGACTAGATTCCAAGTTCGATATTCCAAAGAAGTTCATGCAGCAGCAGTATGAAGACCACATAGCTTTCAAAGATTCTGAAAAACAAATTAGTTATCTTTGCAGAACACATCAGGGCGCGATCTTGGGACCCGGCAGCTTGCATGCACAGTCCCGCCGATTGGCTATTTCCGGGATCGAGGAGAGGAATTCGGGCGTTTAGAGAGGAAGAGCGATTTCAATTACAGGGATTCACAGGTTTGAAGGACGACTTCATCCTCAACATCACGATGGAAGGAAAGCCCATCATTGATATGACACTCTCGCCAGTGCTGGATTTCGCGGTCACCGGCTGGACACAAGGTGAGGGTGGGGCCGGCAGGGGATCCATTTCGTATGATCGCGATAAAGAGGGTCGCATTATTCCTCGTGAAGTAGTGACTGAATTACGCGATAGTGACGGCCTTCTTATAAGGAGTAGTTCGCTGACGACGCTGTCCTTAGACATTGGTGCCCCAGACCCGGAACAGCTCTCGTTCACGTTTCCTGCCAAATCCCTCGTACTCGACAATCGAACCGAGTTGTACGATGGCAAGCCAAGAGCTTTTGAAGTTGACGAGGGCGGTCAATTGGAAGAGGTGCCGACGTATGCAATGGGTGGCCCAACCTCGGCAACAACCACGAACAGTCGAAAGAACGGGATTGGCGGCGGCATGATCAGCCTTTCAATCGTCGCGGCGGTGCTATGCATCCGGGCATGTTCGGCGTGGATGGTGCAGGCGAGGCGCAAGCGATGAGCGGCTCGAACGCGCTTGCGGGTAACATGATCGGTGACGCTATTGCGGCACATTCGCGTGCTCGTGACCGGCTCATTGGCGCAGCCAGCGTTCTGGGGCAAGCGGCCTTAGCCACGGTATTCGTCGTCGCCGGAGTCCACAAGGTCATGGACGGCCCGGGCAATTTGCTGGCCATGCTGGGCGCATTGGGATGGAGCGATTCCGTTTGGATCGCCCAAGCGATCCCATTTTTCGAAATCACTGTCGGCTGCTGGCTAGCCTCCGGCCGTTTGCCGCGGGCATGCGGTTGGGTGACACTTACATGCCTGTTCGTCCTATCGGCAACCCTCGTGCTGCTTGGCAACAAGATCGGTTGGCGCGAGCAATGCGGCTGCATGGGGCCATTTTCCAGAGGAACGATTCAGGAAGGATTGATCCGCAACGGCGCATTGATCCTGATAGCAATTGGGTTGCTTATCGGTTATCGATTTAAGAAGTCTCATTCTTAATTGTCAAGCACGGGTGACTTGCACGAAAGAATGCTCTTGCCACTGAAATCGAGCGGGCCGATGCATAATGATCGCACCGGCCCGCTAATCATAGAGTCTGTGGTGCCATCAACATGACATGTCCGCACTATGCGTACTTCGCCTTCAACTTCTGCCGCCACTTTGACGGGTGCCGTTCTTCGTCATCCTCGAATTTCTTTTTCTTGAGCGGCGGTTTCGATGTCGGCGGCGTCTTGATGGAAGGCCGCTCTCGTGGCACGAACGCGTTGTCGCGAGAATCAGCGCCGTCGCCTGAATTGTCAGTGACACCTGCATCGACTCGATTGGGGGCCAATGTCGACTTGGGAGAATGCGGCGTCTGTATCGAGGCTGCGGGTTCGACCATGTTGATCGCGGAACGCGTTCGAGGCGCGGGGATGGTCGACTGACAACCCACAACTGCGAAAGCCAGGAAGCTCCAGACGAGCCCCCAGAAAATGCGACGGCGCAATTCGAATGTCAACACCGCGTTCCCCCCTCGGTTGACTCGAATCCGTTCGATCGTGGCCTGGCAACACGCGTTGAGCGTGCTGCATGATCTATCCGGCTACATCGGATATCTGATTGCCCGATGCCTTCCGGCCACCTGCGACGGATTCGAATCAGACAATCCGTACGAATGTGGTCGCGTTCAGACCGGTGTCTCGGGCACTCAATTCCATTCTATCCCTGTCGCCGGCAACTTTGACAATCGAACCGGAGGAGGCACAACCTTAGTTATCAAGGCTGGAAACAGGGTTTTCCTGATATCCGCCACTTTTGGGCACGGAATACGAATGCCGGTCAAGGTGCAGGTCCGAATTCCGGCTTTTCAATTGCACGCTGATGTCCGATAATTACAAGTGTTGTGCTCGGCTGCATTTATCCGAGCTGACCTTGCGTCAGATTCACCAACGGCGGAGCCGTCATGTCGAGAGTGCAGTGCAATCGCAAATGCCTGATCGGCGTCGCACTCACTGTGTGCGTTTGTCCGGTGGCCATCGGCGCGCCGACGGTGAAATCGACTGCACAGAATTTCAATGAACCCGCCAACGTGGAGCGCGTGCAATCGTCGCGCGTGATAGTGAATTTTCGGTTGAAACCCGGGGCTGAACCGCTGAAGCGAATCGAACTGTACTACATAAACAACGGTGTCGAAAACTGGATCAAAGCGCCAAACACCAAGGCGGTTGAAAGCCCCGTGTTGTTTGATGCACCCTCGGACGGTCTCTTCGGCCTGTATCTCGTATTTTATTCCGCCAGCGGTGCGTCGCCCCTGCCGTCGAGCGGCACCCAGCCTCACCGATGGGTTCGCGTCGATCGCACGGCGCGATTGCTCAGATTTTGAGCATCAAGCCCGACAAGTACTTTAGCGCAAGTCGCGCGATTGAGATTCGCTGGCGCGCGGAAGACGAAGATTTCGCCGCCCGGCCCGTGGCAGTTCGCTTTCGGGATGAGAGCGCGAAATCATTCAAGACAATTGCGCTGGAACAGCCGGCCGAGGCCACGTTGCGATGGACCGTGCCAAACGGAATCACCGGAAAAGTTGAACTCAAAATCTCAGCGGTTGATCGATCCGGCAACAGAACCGAATACGTTGACGATCGACTGACAATCTCCGACGAGGCGGCCGAGTTGATCCGCGGCCTGCCGACCGAATCGGGGCCGGACATGACACAGCCTTCGGCCCAGCCCAAGGGTGAATCGGAATCGGACGCCTCACACGGCGTACTCGATCCGTTGTCCAACGGGATGTTGGGCGAACCGGATGCCGGCGAAAAGCCGATCGATCCGGCCGCTGCGAAAGAGGCAAAAGGCGGTATGATCTGGCAACGTGGCATCGCATTCGCGGCGAGAATGCCGTCGCGATCGCGAAGTACAAGTCAGCGTTGTCGTTGCGGCCGGATTTCAAATCGGCGCGAAATGACCTGGCAGCGCTGCTGTGTGTTCGTGGTGAACTGGGCGCCGCGGAAAACGAATATGCGAAGATCATCGAAATCGATGAGAAGCATCGCCCCGCGTTAAAGGGGCTGGCATTGGTTCAGGCCAAAAAGAGGAACTACCGATCAGCCCACGACGCTGCAAAAGTTGCTGTTGCTTGATCCGGACGATTCTGATGCATGGATGAACTTCGGTGATGTGTGCCTGTTCATGGGCGATCGGCGTGCGGCTCGGGAAGCGTGGACCAAGGCGATGCGAATAGAGCGCGCACCGCGGGAGATTCAGTTGAGAGCGGCCAAACGACTGGAGATTTACAAGGGCGAGGGATTGCCACCCGCTGAACAGGAAGTGAGCAGGCCTTGAAGAAGAAGTCCGCTGAAAAATCGGGCAATCGTTCGCCGGTCTATGTGGTGTACGGCAAGGATGAATTCCTGCGCGCCCGCCGGCTTCAGTCGCTCTTGTTGGAGCTGTCCGGCGACGACGGCGATACGACGGCCGTGGCGTCCTTCGACGGCGGCACGGCGAGCTTGATCGACATACTGGACGATGTGCGAACGCCTTCCATGTTTTCACCGCTTCGGGTGGTTTGTGTGCGCGATGCCGATCTGTTGTTCGCCAAAGACGGCGGAGACGACGATGCCGTACCGACGGCACCGGCCAGGGGATCGAAGACAAAAGGTTCGGCGTCCCGGACGCTGACAGTCCGCGAGCTGATGGAGAAATACATCGAGCATCCCTGCGATACCGGCGTGCTCGTCCTTGAGTGCAAGACCTGGCCGAAGAATACGCGACTCTTCAAGATCGTCGACAAAGTCGGCCAGAACATCGATTGCGAACCGCCGAAGGATGGCCAGTTCGAAGCGTGGGTGGGGCGTCACGCACGCGAGGAATTCGGTTGCAGCTTTGCCGGCGGTGCGGCCGCGCGGCTGGTCGAATTGGTCGGCGACAACAGCGGCCTCTTGCACATGGAAATATCCAAGTTGGCGACGTACATCCTCCCGCGGATCGAGATTCGCAAGGCCGATGTCGAGGCGATTGTCGGCGAATCGCGCACCGAGATTGTGTTTAAGCTCATGGATGCCATCACCATCGGCAAGCCTGAGGCGGCGCTGCGTATGTGGCATCAGGTGCTGGCCGGTGGACGAAGTGCGGAGTTCATGGCGGTGGGCGGCCTGAGATTTGCTTTTGAAAGGCTGTACAACTCCAAGCGCATGCACAGTCAGGGCGCATCGGCCTATGACATCAAGAGCGCGCTTCGGATCTGGGATCCCGAAAACATGCTGCCAAAGCAGCTTTCCCGTTTTTCACTCGCGGAAGCCGGCGCGTTGTTGCGGCAATTGCTGCGAATCGATGTGAACTCAAAAAGCGGACTCGGCACCGTTGAAAATGCCGTCGAAAAACTGATCGTGGAGACGTGTGCGGCGAATTGACAACATCGCGGCACTGAAGCAAAGGACGATGCAAATGCGAAATAGCGGTATGACAAAAACGGCATGGATGCTGGCGACGGGATTTATCTTGGCGCTGGCGGGCTGCTCGGACGCCCAAAAGCAGGATTGGAATGAGTTTTGGGGCGTCAACAGCGGCCCCAAACGCGGGGTCAAATCGTCGCCGAAGCAGCAGCGGACCGAAACTCGGAAGGCCTCGGCCGAGCGGCCGGCCACGAAGGAAACGCGACCCGCCGATGCGCCGGATGAGGATGGCGGCAATCCCGAGAATGTCGACAAGGATATCAACGCTTATTCGGCACAGATGAATCCGGCCGCGCGAAACGGCCAATCAGCCCAACGATCACAATTCGAAAATTCGTCGCCAGCACGATCCCGAGCGGCAAAAGCGCATTCAGGATGCGGCCGCAAAGGAACAAGATGCCGATCAACAGGTCGCTTCGGACGCGCAAGGCGGGGCCTTGAAGCGATACGAAGACAATACCGGCGTCAGAACCGGGGACGAAAAGATTGAAACGGATGAACCGGCCGAGAGTGCCGAAGTGTCGGCACCATCGTCGGGCGACAAGAAACCCATTGTCATGACCGCATCAGATCGCAAAAAACCCGCCGCCAAATCCGCGACGCGTTCCGACACAGTCGATGAACGGGACCCGGAGATTGCGGACGATGCGAATTCGGTCTCGCAGGACGAACCGGTGGCGGAAAAGCCGGCGATCCATGCGAATGCGACGCCGGTGGATTCCGAAGCATCGACACCGGCTCCGGCCGCAAACGGAAAGTCGCAGTCCGGCGTGCCCGAATTGGCGGACATCACAATTTCCGAAGCGCCGGTGCCCGAGGCCGCCCCCGTCGTGGATGAGCCAAAGCCGGTTGAAACACTGGCCAATTCAAGCGGGGTTCCGATCAATGCCGAGCCGACCTTCAACTCGCGCATCGTCGAGCAGGAAAAACTCGTCAGCACCGATCCAAACAATTTGGAGGAGCAGTACCGGCTGCGCATGATGTACTTGATCGATGGACAGGATGAAAAGGCGAAGGCCGAGATTCCCGGCGTCGATGCGGATTTGCAGCAAATCATCGGTGCGCAGATTTCTTCGCTCATCTCCGCGCGTTCCACCTCCGGCCGCGACCCGGCGACATGGGCCACGCGCCAGCTTGAGTCGATCGAGGAGTTGCGACGACTCGTGAAGGAAAGGGCCGATCTTGTTGTCACAAAGGTGGCACTCTGCACCGCGGTCGAGGGTTTCGGCCGATACAAGCCCATCGAGCCGGCCGCATTCAAGGCGGGCAAGAAGCATCGCGTGGTGATCTACATCGAAATCGACAATTTCAGTTGCAAGCCGCTGAATTCCGGCATGTTCCGGACGCTGCTCTCGGTTCGCCAGACGCTTTTGACCAAGGACGGCAAGGAAATCTGAGCGAAAAGGCCGACAACATCGAAGATCTGGCCCGCCGACCGCGGAGGATTTCTATCTCTGTACGACGCCCATCGCCATTCCGAAGACCCTGCCGCCCGGCGATTATCTTCTGAAGGCCGAGGTCGAGGATGTGCTGGCCGGCAAGATCAACAGCGGCGTCGCGACGTTCCAGATTGTGCCGTGACAATGGCACTCGACGCCGTCGGATCGACATCCTGGCACAATCGCCATGCAAGAGTCTTCGATCGCCTGCACAAACTGCTCGCCATCGGCGGCGTCGCGCGCCCGACGGTGATGATTGTCGGCCCCGGCGGCGTTACCCGGCTGCTTGCGCCGCTCCTGAACGATTCCGCGCGGATCCATCGTTTGCCCGAAAACGCGTTGGCGATCTTGCGCGGTATGCCGATCAGTTGTTTCGCCGCATTCCCGTGTTGCCGCTCGTTTCACTGGAGCCGATCGAGGTCACGGCCGCGCTCGCCATGCCGCATGACCTCATCGTTGTAGACCGCTCGCGCCGCGTGCTCGCTGCCGTTTCGCGCGACCTGCCGGGTTCGACCACCCATTGCGTCGACATCTCGCATCAGGCCATTCCCGCGACGGCCGATGTGGTGATCGCCTTCAATGTCATATGCCGATTGGAGCCGGGCCGGCAGCCCGCCGGCATGGGCCATGTGGCCGCGGCCGTGCGAGCGGGCGGACTCTTGATGATGGACGACCGCACGGCCAGGGCAAACCTCAGCGCGCATCCCGAGTTTACATCGATGGGCGAGAAAACCTATCGCCGCGCGTAGGCGATAGTGTGTGCCGTTGTCATGTCACTTCGTCGTCGTGCACATGCGCCAGTGGCTCAGCCAGACGACCACAAACCAGAATCCTCCGACGGCATAGCCGCCCAGGGCAAACCAATGCTGATTGTCGATGCCACCCTGTACGGCGAGCAGCGATTCAAAGGCCAGGCCGGCCGCCGCCGCATAAAAAACCAGAAAGACAATCAGGAAGCTGGCGAAGAAATACTTGTCGACTTCGCGAAGCTTGCTGTTGGCCTCCAGCCATGCCTCCCATGTCGGATGGCCGGCAAGATTGGGCTCGACATGGTCCTTCAGGTACTTGCCGGCGCGAACAATGCTGTTCTGCTCCATGACGAAGGCGAGCATGAGCACGAGCATGATGAAGGGCAGGCTGGCGCTGGCGAAGGTGCTGCCATATTCCTTCGCGGCAAACGCCACGAACGGCACGAACAATGTGCCGATGACCAGAATAAAAAAGACGCGTGACTTCGACGCGCGGATTTCGTCGCGCAGGGTGAGATACTGCTGCTTCATGAATTCTTCAGCGGACATGGGACGGTCTCCTTGAAATGGCAATGCCGTGACGATTGCACGGACACCGGGCGAATTCCGTGGCTTTCACGGCTATTGTGACGCAGAACGGGTGCGGGTTGCAACATGCACTCTGCCGGCAGCCGGTTTTGCGGAATTTGCAATCGTCGAATCAGGATTTGTGATGAAAACCCTTATCCGGCGGCGTCGCCCATTTCGACCACAACAGCGACGGAAGCATCGAGCCGGGCCACACGAACGAAGACCGTGCGCGATTTTTTGTCATGCCACCAGCCCATTTCGGCGCGGTCCTCGATGGACTTTTTCTTCAGGAGCGGAAGGACGACATCCCCGAGTTTCACCGCCGCCGGGCTTCTGCGATGGGACCGGAAGCAAAGCTGATAGATGGGCGGAGCGAATGCGTCGTTGCCTTCGCGGGCGGCGATCTTGAACGTCGCTCCCCTGTCCGTCATTTCGCAGGCGTATTCCTCGCGAATGAACTCGCCATCGCGATAGTCGTAGGAAAGCCCGTCGTCGTGATAGAAGATGCCGCGCCCGGTCTCGCTGACTGATGCACGATCGGCTTTGTCAGCCGACTTTGAAGCAGCGGGAAAAACTTCGAGCATCAAAACATCGAAGGGCTTTTCGCCGGTGAACTGAATCACGTCGCGTGTCGGGATGATGGCCCCGCGCCGGGCGAACATCGGAATGGAATCGGCGTTGACCCGCGGGGCGATCTCATTCCCGCCTTCGTAGTGCTTGCCGGTGTGGAAGTCGAACCATTCGCCGGCCGGAAGTTTGATTTTGCGAGTCCGGGCGTTTTCCTCGACGACCGGCGCGACAAACAACTGATCGCCGAACATGAACTCATGTTCGCAGCGATGCACTTTTTCCTGCTCGGGAAAATCGACCAGCAGCGGGCGCATCAGCGGCAGGCCGCTGCGCTCCGTTTCATGCATTTGCGAGTAAATGTAGGGCATGAGCCGATAGCGCAGCTCGATGGTCCGGCGATTGACATCGATCCACTTCTTCCCGAACGAAGTCGGGTCCTGCTCCGGCGCATCCTTCGACAGTCCGCCGCAGGTGTGCGTGCGACAGAGCGGATAAAAGATGCCAAGCTGAAGCCACCGGGCGTACAGTTCGGGTGCCGGATGGCCGCGGAAGCCGCCGATGTCGGCCCCGACAAACGCCATGCCGGAGAGCCCCATGTTGAGCAGCATGGGAATGCTCATCCGCAAATGCTCCCAGCTCGACAGATTGTCACCCGTCCAGACGGCCGCATACCGCTGCATGCCGGCGTAGCCCGCGCGCGTCAGAATGAACGGCCGCTCATTATCGCGAAGGCGCTGGACGCCTTCGAACGAGGCCCGTGCCATCTGCATGCCGTAAACATTGTGGCATTCGCGATGATCGGTCGGCGCGCCGTCGTTGTCGTGCCGCATGGTGAGGGGCACGGTGCCGCTCGCGAAGCTAAAGTCCGCCGGCTCGTTCATGTCGTTCCAGAATCCGGCGACACCATCTTCGATCAAGCCCTTGTACAGTTCTCCCCACCATTTGCGCGTCTGCGCGCGGGTGAAATCGGGATAGACGCTCTCGCCCGGCCAGACTTTGCCGACATAGGGCCGACCCGCGCCATCGAGACAGAAATGATGGCCGGCCATGCCGGAATCGTAGATGCCGTAGCCCTGATCCTTCTTAATGCCCGGATCGAGAATGACGACGGTCTTGAAACCATCCTCCGCCAGCTCGCGCAGTAGCTTCGCAGGGTTCGGAAACGTTTCGCCGTTCCAGGTGAAGCAGCGAAAGCCGTCCATGTAGTCGATGTCGAGATAGATCGTGTCGCAGGGAATGCGATGCTTGCAGGCGCTTGGCGATATCGCGGGCGCGTTTGGCGCTTTCATAGCTCCAGCGGCACTGCTGATAGCCGAGGGCCCACTGTGGCGGCAGCGGCTGCGTGCCGACCAGCGCGCCATAGCGCCGAATCACGTCCTTGGCCGTCGGGCCGGGAATGAAGTAATAGTTCATCTCGCCGCCTTCGGCCCCGAAGGAGTAGCGGCTGGTCGAGGTCTTGCCGAAGTCGAACGTCGCGCGAAAGGTGTTGTCGAAGAAGAGGCCATGCACCTGTCCCGATGTCTCGCCGCGACCCGCTCCCATCTCGTGGCGACCGGCCCCCGTGCCGGTCGGATGCGCCGTCGCCGCCGCATTCGCACCCGACAGCGACGCACTCTGAGCCGGGAGCGACTGTGCCACCAGCACCAGCGGGTGGCTCTGATAGAGCGGGTCGGTCCACGGCTCGTGCTCGGCGGCATCGTGGTTCCAGTTGACCAGCACCTGGCCGCGCTTGTCGAGGGGACTGCCGCGCTCGCCCATGCCGAAGAAATGATCCTCGTCGCAAAGCCGCATCCAGCAGCGCACCTCGTTGCCATCCCAGGCGATGCCCTTGCTGGCGTCGTGGCCCGCGATGAACTTCCCATCGAGCGCATGAAACGAAATGCGGCACGGGTTCTTCTGAATGATGATGCGCAGGCTCGCGGTGATGAGCGTGAGATGGCCGTTTTCGTCATCGAGCTTCCAGGCCGGGCTTGGCGCATCATCGGCGATGACGGCCCACGAATGATCGCGGCCGAAGATGCCGCTCTGGGCGAGACGGACGCGAACGATGCCCTGTCGCTCGAGGCTGATGCGCAGCTTGGCCTCACCGCAATCGAGCGTCAGGACGTTGCCCTTGAACGTGTGATGGGTCACAGCGCCCAGCGAGCGCCAGCCGAAGCCATCGGGTATTTCGGATTCGACCAGTTTGGAATTCGGAATTGTGCTCATTCGCGCATCACCGTGCGGTATGGGCCGCGTGCGGCCATCGGTTCGGTTCAGGGCCCTGAGGTTAAGCCTTCAGTAAAACAATTTACCAAGTTCACGGCGGGGGGTCAAGGAATTGGGGAGGGGGGCCGAGGGGCCAAGGGGTCAAGGGGCCGAGGGAAGGAAAGGGGCCGATGGGGGAGGGGAACGAAGGCCGAAAAAAGAGCCGGTCGCCGCGGCCGCTGAGCGATTCAGCGCCGCGGAGACCGGCTGTGGTTCATTGGCATTGAGATGCGCGGCAGCTTACTTGGTGCCCAGCGCAGTCGCCACTTTCCCATTCGTGTGCGGCTTGCTCTTGATGATCGCATCGACGACCGCCCGGTCGCTGGCATAGCTGGCCGGGCTGCTCTCGCTGACACTCATCGAAAAGCCGCCATCGGGCGACCGGCCGAAACTGATCGTAAAGATCGGAGAAACCGGGCCGACCTGGTTGGCGCGGGTTCCCTGCACGGTGTACTGAACACTGTCCGGCCCGGCGACGAGCGACTCATCGACAAACTTCTTCGTTCCCGAGACGCCGATGAACGAGAAGACGCTCTCCGTGGGCAGCTTCCGCTTGATGATGTAACTCGTCCCGCTGGTGCCGACCGGGTTCTCGGCCTTCCACGACAGCATCAGATAGCCCTCGGTCGGGTCGAGCGAGACGTTGAGATTGGTCGGCTGGGCGGGGGGTGGCGCCGGGGTCGGCGGGGCGGGTGGCTGAATCTGGGCGAGATTGTAGACGTTGAGCGGGTCCACCGCGTTGATGGCGAAGGCGCGAATGAGTTTCACGCTGTCGCCGACGCTCGAGCAGGGTCTGATAGGCCGCCTCGGCGGTTTGCGTCGCCACCTTGGCCGCCTGCTGGGCCTGGTCCTGTGCCAGGGTTGCGGCAGCGGCGGCCTCGGTCGCATCGGAAAAGGCGGCCGCCTGCGGCGCGGTGAGCCCGATGCTCGCGGCATTGGTCACCCAGAGATCTTCATGGGCCTCGCACCATTCCAAAAGGGCCGAGCGGGGGGATGTGGGATACGTAGACATCATTCAACTCCTTCTTCGGCGAGCAGGGCGTCACGCCGCAGGCACACCGACGCCGGGGCGCAAGGACTTGAGGCCGCCTTCCGTCATCGGGAAGTCCCTCATCCCACTTTCGCATTATTTCCAGAGGAGGGCGGCGGCATGTCCGGCGGGTTTGTGGGCGGCGGGCTGGCATTCCCGCATTCGGGGCAAATCCCGGACGCAATGCCCCGGAGGTCATAGTCGCAGTGGCGGCAATGGCCGGCCGGGATTTTTCGGCGGTCGCGAAGGAACAGAAGCGCTGTCGGTATGGCCGCGACGAGAAACAGAAGCCAGAAAGGAACAAAGAGAACGGTTGCACCTAAGGCATCGACCCGTTCTGGAGCTTCGAACGCGAAGCCCTCCCATTCCTGCCACGCGAAGAAGGGGAACATGCGGAGGCCAAAGAGACTTTGGTTCGGAGACGCCGACGAAAAGGCCGCGACAGTCGCAATCCAGAAACCCGCGGTCACCGATGGGCACCTCCCAATAAGACCATAGACCCACCGCCCACGCCGCGAGAATCAGCAGACACGCGACGAATCCCGCCCACTTGCCGATGCGTCGCCATCGCCGATGTCGAGGTCCAGCCATGACGGACCATTGTACTCGCCCCGTCCGCGAAACCCATTCGGCTCATCGCCCGGCAGGCGATCAAGCCTTCGCACTTTTTCAGGCGGGCGGCGGCGGCATCCCTGGCGGGTTCGATGGCGGCGGGATCGTATTTCCGCATTCGGGACAAATCCCGGACGCAATGCCCCGCAGGTCATAGTCGCAATGCGGGCAATGGCCGGCCACGATCCTCCGGCGGCCGAGACGGAACAGAAGCACGGTCGGAATGGCCGCGACGAGAAACAGAAGCCAGAAAGGAACCACGAGAATGGTTGCATTGGGGTTATCAAGCAGTTTTGGCTTTTCGAACCCGAAAACCCTCCATTGATGTGACTCGAAGTAAGGAGCATCCCCCCACCAATTCGGCGATGTTTTCGAGATACGAACGACTAGGCTGCCCTCACTGAGGTATATGCTCCCGGTTCTGCCCATGGGTATCCAACAGTAATACCTCAAACTCACCGCCCACGCCGCGAGAATCAGCAGACACGTGCAGAACCCCGTCCACTTGCCGATGCGTCGCCATCGCCGATGTCGAGGTCCAGCCATGATGGACCATTGTACTCGCCCCGTCCGCCGAACTCATTCGGCTCATCGCCCGGCAGGCGATCAAGCCTTCGCACTTTTTTCAGAGGGCGGCGGTGGCATGTCCGGCGGGTTCGATGGCACGGGGCACGCATTCCCGCATTCGGGGCAAATCCCGGACGCAATGCCCCGGAGGTCATAGTCGCAGTGGCGGCAATAACCAGCCCTGATCCTCCGGCGGTCGCGATGGAACAGAAACGCGGTCGGAAGGGCTGCGACGAGAAAGAGAAGCCAGAAGGGAACAAAGAGAACGGTTGCACCTAAGGCATCGACCCGTTCTGGAGCTTCGAACGCGAAGCCCTCCCATTCCTGCCACGCGAAGAAGGGAGCATCCAGAGGCGGAAGTAACGTTGCTTCGGAGACGCCGACGAAAAGGCCCTGACGAGAGCAAACCAGAAACCCGCGGTCACCGATGGGTGTCCAGCTACGAGACCACAGACCCACCGCCCACGCCGCGAGAATCAGCAGACACGCGAAAAGTCCCACCCACTTGCCGATGCGTCGCCATCGATGATTTCGAGGTCCAGCCATGACGGACCATGATACACGCCCCGTCCGCCAAACTCATCGCGCAAATCCGCCGGCGGGTTTCAGCTTTTTTTCGGCCGGCAGGACCTGCGCCGCCAGCGCCGCGCCGACGGCGATGACCGCCGCCCGCTTCACCGCCCCCATGCGCACCGTGAGAATCGCACTCACCGCCCCGGCGCGCTTGCCGCGCACCGCCTGCACCGTGTATTCGACCTGCGGCACGCCCTCGGGGATCATCCCATCATCAAACAGCTTCGCCCCCGAAACCCCGACAAACGCGAACTGATCCTCGCCCGGTAATTTCCGGCGAATGAGATAATTCGTGCCGCTGGTGCCGGCGCTATTGCGGGCCTTCCAGCGAATGGTGAGTGCCCCGCGCGTGGCATCGAGTGTCGCCATCAGGCTGCGCGGCCGTTCGGGAGCGGGTGTCGGCGTTCTGTCAGCGGGCGGCGCGATCTGGGCCTTGTTGTAAATATTGAGCGGCGTCTTCGCGTTCTCGGCGAAGGCTCGCACCGTACGAACCACATCGCCCGCCCCGATCCGCAGGGCCCGCACCGCCGCCTTCGCCGTCTGGGTCGCGGCCATCGCCGCCTGCGCCGCCTCCCGCTGCACGCGAATCGCATCGGCCGCCTTGACCGTCAGAATCTCAAACGCCTCAGCCTGCGGCGCGGTCAGCCCGATGTCGGGGGCGTTGTCGATGAACACAGTGTCGTGTGCCTGACACCAAGCGATGAAGTCGGATCGATTGTCGGTGGGATAGGTGCTCATGGTTCGCAAACGCCAAAAAATCAAAACGTCAAAAAGTCAAAACAAAGAGACGAATTAGGAAGGCAGGAAGGCAGGAAAAGGAAAAGGCATGGTCCGAGGCGCCGCAACCGGCGACACGCTGGAATCAATCCCCGCCCCGCCCGCCACACCCAGCGTCACCCGGGTGGCAGTCCTTCCGTCGGGTTCTTCGGCCCTTTCTTCGTCCTGCAGAGCCCCCGACTTTCGCAAAAGAAGGCTGTGCCGCCGCAAAAAAGCTCCGCCGCGCCGCGAAACAGGTCCGCCGCGCCGCAAATGTGTCGACGGCTGCGCGAAATCTGCACGCATTCGCCGCAAATGTGCCCGAAAGTGCCGCAAACATGCCCCTATGTGCCACCAACCTGCCCGAATTTCACAGGAATGCGGAAACTTCCGGCCCGAAAATGATGGAGTCTGGAACGAAAAAGACCACATTCACCCCAAATATCACACTTTTTGTAAGGAAAAGTGGGTTATTGGAGGCCGAATGCCTATATTGCAAATGAGCGGTAATGTGTTGGGCTGCGTTGTAAATCATCCTGCAGAATTGGTGTTTGGTGAGTTCGGATCACAAGGAATGCCTGGGCCGATGTCGATCCAATGACGCTACCTTTGAGATTGGCTAGCATTGAGCTGTGTGCAACACGAAATCGAGAAGGGTGCTGGCATGGAAGATTGGGGAGAGATTTCTGAATTGGACCTGAAGGCTTTTGAGCGGCTCCTATGGCAGGCAATAGCGAAAGAATGGAGAACTGGCAGGAAGGACCTCAATTCCTATTTTGCAGCCGGGGGACTCAAAATTTCGCTCAACAAAGGATGTCAGCCCTTTCTACCGAGAAGCAAGGGCTATAACCGGCCTAGTGAGCGAGAATTCATCGAGCGCCCAAGGGATCCACGGGATCCATCAGCAAAGACGAAATACCCCGAACTCTTGTCGCGAATAATTAAACACTTCCGGGCCGCTTCCGGGCCGCACCGCCTCTTCATCTACTGCAACGGTGTTTGGATTAACGATGACCGGACTCGGAATGGACCGACTAGATGTACGATTCAATGGACCTTTCCAAGGGATTCAAGCTTGCTTAAGGAAGAAGGTCCATGTGAGTGACTTTGCGGATAGTTGTCACGCATCAGCGAGGTAGCCGCCCTTGCTAGACGAAACTGTCGTCCTCGTTAGTCCAAGTTGCGTGAATCGAAGCCCGAGCATCAGGAGCTCGCCAAATTACCCGATCGCCAAATCGCCCAATCCCCCTCCTGCTTTCCTGCTTTCCTTATTCTCCAATCCGAATGGAGCGACATTCGCACGGGCTTTGGCGCCATGCTCCCCTCGACCACTCGGCCCCTCGGCCCCTTGACCCCTTGGCCCCTTCCCCAACTCGCCGAAGGCGACGCATCTCGTTTTGACTTTTTGGCGTTTTGACGTTTCGGCGTTTCACCGTCGCCCCGCATCGGCCTCCGCCCCCCGCTTCCGCAGGGGGTTCTGATGGGCGCCGGCAAATCCCCCGGCGCTCGCACGGGCGGGACGCCCATGCTCCCCGCACAATCACCCCTTCACTCCGCCCAGCGCCAGCCCGCTGACAAACTGCTTCTGGGCCACGAAGAAGAGAACGATGCAGGGCAGCATGGTCACGAGGCTGGCGGCCATGAGGTAGTTGGCCTCGCGGAAGTCGCCGTACTGGTTCTGGAAGGAATTGAGCGCGACGGCCAGCGTCATGTTCTCCTCGGTCTGGAGATAGATGAGCGGGCCCAAAAAGTCGTTCCAGGCGGCGATGAAGGTAAAAATGGCGGTGATGGCGATGACCGGTTTGCAGATGGGCAGCATGATCTGCCACCAGATGCGGAAGTGGCCGCAGCCATCGACGCGGGCGGCCTCGACGAGGGCTTCGGGCACCTGGGCAAAAAACTGGCGGAACATGAAGATGAAAAAGGGCGCGCCGAAGAAGGCGGGGACGATGAGGGGGAGATAGGTATCGACCCAGCCGAAAGAGCGGAACATGATGAACATGGGGATCATGGTGACCTGGGCGGGGAGCATCATCGTGGCGACCATGAGGATGAAGAGGGGGCCGCGCCCGCGAAAGCGAAGGCGGGCGAAGGCATAGCCGACGAGCGAGCAGGAGAGGACCTGGCCGACGACGGTGAGGGCTGTGATGATGATGGTGTTGGCGAGGGCGTCGAAGAAGCCGAACCAGGGGCGCGAACCCATGCGGGCGAGTGCGGCGGGGTAGTTTTGGAATTGGGGATGGGTCGGGAGCCAGTTGAAGGTGCCGGCGGAGCCGGCGGCGGTGGCTTCGGCGGGCGTCGACAGGCTGGTGGTGAGCATCCACCAGAAGGGGAAGACCATTCCCACGGAGCCGAGAATGAGCAGCGCGAAGATGACGAGATTTGAATTGCGGCGGCTCATGCTTTCAGTGCCTCGTAGTAAACAAATCGCTTTGTTCCCTTCATCACCAGGAGCGTCAGGCCAAGGATGATGAGCAGCAGAAGCCACGCCATCGCGGATGAGTAGCCGATTTCGTGGAAGTCGAAGGCCTGGTTGTAGAGATAGACGACGTAGAAGCGCGTCGCGTGGCCGGGGCCGCCGCCGGTCATGACATAGGCCTGGGTGAAGACCTGGAACGACGCGATGATGGCGATGATGAAGTTGAAGAAGAGAACGGGGCTGAGCATGGGGAGCGTGACGTTGCGGAATCGCTTCCAACCCAGGGCGCCGTCGATCTCGGCGGCTTCGTAGAGGTCCTTGGGGATGCCCTTGAGCCCCGCAAGGTAGATCATCATCGTGCCGCCGATGGTCCAGAGGTTGATGAAAGCGAACGCCGGCACGCCCCAGGTTTCGGCATCCTTTTCGAAGACCGCCGGAAAGTGCCATCCCGCCGGCATCATCGGGTCGATCAGCGTCTTGAAAAGGCCATGCTCGTGATGGAAGACCCACCGCCACATGACCGACATGCCGACGCCCGCCAGCACGCCGGGGAGATACCAGATGGAACGAAAGATGCCGATCCACTTGCTCTCGCGGTTCAGCAGCATGGCGGCGATGAGCGCGGCGAGCTGGCCGGTGGGGACGGTGAGCAGGGCATACAGCGCGGTCGCCTTCAGGGCGTGATAGAAAGTGGTGTCCTTGCCGAAGAGCGAACGGAAGTTGTCCCAGCCGACGAACTGGGCATGATCCAGCGTGGTGAGTGAACTCCACCGGCAGAAGGACAGCGCGAGCGAGAGGAAGATCGGAAACGCGGTGAAGGCCATGAAGCCGATGACCCAGGGCGAGACCATGCTCAAGCCCGCGATTTCCTCACTGAGTGCGCCGCGAGCCGGTCGCCCGCGCCACCAGAAAAACCCCCCGACGAAAAGGCCCGCCGCGATCGGCAAGGCGGCCAGCGACGCCAGCAGCGTCCACGGCACCGGGCGGTCCTGCGACGCGACCTCATCACGCCGGTCATTCTCCGTCCATTCCTTCTCAAGCTCTTTCAGCACGGGACCGATGGGCTGGCCGAGCTTGAAGATTTTCTCTGTCGCGACGCGCAGCTGCTGCGCCATTCCGGATTCGGCGCGTAATCCGTCGGCTCGGCGAGATCGGCCGCGGTGAGGAAGGCGGCGGCGTTGTGCGGACGCTGACTGGAAAACTCGCGCACCTTTTCCTCGGCGACACCTCGCAGCACCGGAATCGCCAGCCCCGCGTCGGCCATCAGCGCCTGGCCGCGCTCGCTGGTGAGGTACTTCACGAACCGCCACGATTCCTCCTTGTGCTTGCCGCTTTCGGCGATGCCCCATGCCACGGTGAAGACACCATTCTTGCGCGGCATGCCTTCGACGTGGGGCAGCGGGGCGAGGTCCCAGTCGAAGGAATCGATCTGCTGATAGAGCGGAACTTTCCAGCGGCCGTAGGGACCGGCCATGCCGACGTTTCCGGCGATGAAGGGTTCCTGCATGGTTTCGAGCTGGGTTTTCGCTGAGACAAGCGTGCGCGATTCTCCGTGGTACCAGTCTTGAAGGGTCTTCAGAGTTTCCTGGAGGCGCGGGTCGGAGAAGTAATAAGGGCGATTCCAGCCCGGCGAAGCGAAGTCGATGCCGTGGGTCCAGCAAAAAATGCGAACCATCTGCTCCCAACTGACAAAATCCGCACCATAGCAATTGGGGAGTTTTCCGATGGCCCGCGCCGCGGCGATGAATTCGTCCCACGTCCAGCCGTCGGGCGAGGGTTCGGGCACGCCGGCGCGTTTGAAAAGATCCTTGTTGTAATAAAACCCGACCGTCGTGAAATCTTTTGGCAGCCCGACGAGCGTGCCTTGCCGATTTCGCCGGTTTCGCCGTTTACGCGGAAGCATTTGAGCACGGCCGGAAAAAAATCCGCGAGATCGATGGTCGGCTCGCCCCGGGCCTTGTCAGCTGCGATAAAATCTTCAATGTCGGCAAGGAGGTTCTTGCGTGCAAGATCAGAGACGTTTTCAAGTCCAAGATAAAAAACATCGGGAGGATCGCCGGCCGCGAACATCGTCTGAAGTTTCGTGCGTACCGCGGCCGCCTGGCCGAGGTTCATGCGGATAATCTTGACATCCTGGTTCTCGGGCTGATTCTGAAAATCCTCCGCGAGTCGGCGGACGATATCGTCCTCGGACTTGTCGCCCCAATGCAGCACGCGGATCTGCGTCTTGCCCTTGGCATCATCCTCGCGCGTCAGCACCCGGTAGGATTTCCATCCGAACGCCCAGACAATCAACACGACGGCCGCAATGGCCACGGCCGCACGGGCGCCACGAACGATCTGTCGAAGCAATCGCTGCAAGATTCGCGCCTTATGACTTGACGAAAACGGCCGACGATCGCGGCTCGATCATGCATCCATGAAGCCGCCCCTGTTCGACCTTGAGCGACGACTTGTGTTTGCCGGTCGGCCGAACGGTGGCACGCATGGCGGCATCTTTCGGTTCCACGATCTCGAAGGCCTTTGAATCATCAGCCCGGTCGACACGCGTCCCATCCGCCCAGGGAGATGGCAAATCAAGACGATGGGCCTTGTCGCTGTTATTGAAGACGACCACAACGGATTCATCATTGAGCGAGCGGCAGAATGCATAGATGCCCATGTCATCGCGCGATTCCAACGTGCGAAACGCGCCGGTTTGCAGACATGGATAGGAATTGCGAATGGCAATGACGCGGCGATAGTGGTCGAGCACATCCCTTTCGATGCGCTCATTCGGATCGTCATTCGGCGGGAGGTCGGCCCAGATCATCGGTTTGCGGTCAGACGGATCGTCCGCGCCGTACATGCCGACTTCGTCGCCGTAGTAAACCATCGGCGCCGAGGAACATCATCTGAAACGTGACGATTGATTTCATCTTTGATAGCAATCGGGCGTCGGCTTGGCCGTGGTGTAGTTCGGGCCGTTGTCCTGAAGGCGATTCGACTTGTCGTATTCAAGATCGGGATTCGTGAACATCGAGGCGAGACGGTCCGTGTCGTGACTGTCGAACAGGTTCTGAAGGACATAATTCACCTGCGGTGCATACCAGTGCAGAATCTCCTCGATCTCCTTTGCGAATTCGGAGGGCTTTGTCGCTTGTCTCTTGTTCACGAAGAATTTCTGCGTTCGCACGGCAAACGGATAATTCATCACGGCGTCGAAGGTTTTGCCATCGAGCCACGGCCGTGATTCTTCCCAAAGCTCTGCCACGATGTAGGCATCGGGGTTGATCGATTTGACGAGCCTGCGCCAATCGGTCCAGAAGTTGGCGTTGATGTCGCCGGCCACATCCAATCGCCAGCCATCGATGCCGTCGGACGGGTCGCCGTCGCCGTTCGGGTCCATCCATCGCCGCGTGACTGCGAAGAGGTGCTCGCGGACGGGCGGGCAAAGGCCGAGTGCATCATCGTGCTTGAGTCGCGGAAGCGATCCATCGTCCTTATCCCAGGCCTTGTAATGAAACGGCTCCCAACTGGTGATATCGAACCAGTCGGCATATTTCGATTTCTTTCCATTCTCAAGCACGTCGCGAAATGC
>JADJRI010000006.1 GCA_016712275.1 Planctomycetota bacterium | reverse complement strand
AACTCAATGCCGTCAATTCCGGGCATGCGCAGGTCGCAGATAATGACTTCCGCTTCGGTCGGGTTCAGCTCCGCGAGCGCCTGATGCGGATCGGCGAAGGCCCGAACTTCATGGCCTTTCCCTCGGAGAATGTCAGTCAACGAGTCTCGCATGACGTCCTTGTCATCGATAATGCAAACACGCGGCATTGAGAATTCCTCCAAATCAATGGTGTCAGGCAACCGCCCGACACGAACCTATCCTTCTGTTACTCTTCTTATCTCACGTCCTCGCGTCATCCATGACGCGAGGGTGTCCTGTCGTCATTCTGTCAACCACACAACAAACTTCGCGCCGCCTTCGGCGCTGTTCATTGCACGAATCGTTCCGCCATGCGCTTCGATAATCCGATGCACGATGGCAAGCCCCAATCCCGTCCCCGTTGATTTCGTCGTAAAAAAGGGGTTGAAAATGCGATCCAGCGATTCAGCCGGTATTCCCTTGCCGCTGTCCAAAATCTCAATCTCCACACCGTCGGGCTGCGTGTCATCGCCCGCACAATGCCGCGCCGACAATCGCACCCAGCCGCCACTTCCCGCTGCTTGAAGTCCGTTCAGCATGAGATTGAGCAGCACCTGCTTCATCTTGCCGGCATCGCACATCAAACTGATATTTCGCGACGCATCATCAATTCGAATCGCCGCTTTCAATTGATCGGCCCAGGGGCAGAGTCCATCTTCGACATCCGCCAGAATCGCACCCAGTGTCACCGCCTGTTTTTCAAGATGGTCTTCCTGAGCGAAATCCAAAATGTCCGACACAAGGCGATCGAGCGTTCTTACGCCGCTTGAAATCCGGCTCGCCGCCTGATGCGCCTTCGGCAACTCCGCCACTTCGCGTTCCAGCATGGACGAATACAGCGCAATACCGCCGAGCGGATTGCGTATCTCATGCGCCAGACCGGCCGCCATTTCACCAAGCGCCGCCAGCCGATCGCGCCGCCGCAATTCCTCATTTTTCCGTCGCAGCTCTTCACGCAGCCGCGACACTTCCTCATTCAGCCGTTCGTGGGCGACCTTGAGCCGGTCGGTCACATCGCTGTAGGCTTTCAGAATCGCGCCGAGTTCGCGCTCCCGATCCGACAGCGCGGCCGTGTCGCGGGAATCGGCCATGTCCATGAGTGCCGTTCCGCTCACGCCCGTGCCTCCGTCATGCTTCCGACGACGGAGGCATGTGTCGCGCCATACGCTGAGTTGACCCGGCCGCCCGTGGTGCATTCCGCAAGCTCCGTGGCCATGCCATGCCGTCGCGCCGTCAGGGTGGCACTGTCCCGGCTGTCGCTGCTGATGATCGCACCGAGTGATTGATTGGCTTCTTCCAGCAGTTTGGCCACTTCCTGGCGCGTAGCCTCCTCGAGATTGCCGTAGATCTCGGCCCACTGCGCCCGATAGGGCGCCAGCTTGCCGCTGAGACCCATCAAGCCATCCACCAGTTTCTGCCGTTCGGCCAGCACATCGATCAAGGAGACGGTGTCGTCCTCGGTGACCAGCGCCTTCTGCCGATCCGCCAACTGCCTGAGCCTGCGATAGAGCACCTGCTGGTGCCGAAGCAACTCGATCAACCGCTGTTCATTCAGTGTTTCATGCATTGTTCATTGCCCACGCGTCAGATGCCAAGTCTGCATTTCCGCCATTTTCTAAGACGTCTCAATTTAACTCCGCCCGCTCCAGGCGTGTGACCATGTCCTGCCAGTACGACTTCGGCGACATGGCGCTCACGGCCGCGAATGCGTCATCCGGAATTTTCTTGAGCAGCCAGTTCATCCTTGCCAATGCCGCCTTTGCGTCAACCGCGCGGCCCATCCGATAGTAACAATTCACGACCTGCATCATGGCCGCCACTGCCGCAGGCTCGTTTTCGTATCGCCACGCCGCCTCCCGATAGGCCTCAACGGCGCGCTCTGTCTCGTTCAAATCAAACAGACAATCTCCGAGGTACAAGTATGAGGCGCGGAGATAGGTCTTTTGCAATGCTGTTAGTTCGCCGGCGTCCATCCGCGCGAATTTGTCCTTGACGAACGAGTAATTCTCATAAGCCCTCCGAAGTCGGCGCTCCACTTCGCGACGGGCGCCGGCATCCACCGTAGCCGCCCCGGCGACGATCGCTTCCGAGCTTCTGCGATAGGCTTCCGCCAGGAAAAAACGCAAACGCGGAACGCTTTCATCCGACGGATACAGCGCGAGCGTGTTCTCCAGCCGTGTCACTCCCTTGACCAATCGCGCTTCCTCGGCCGCATGGTCCTTGTCACCAACCTCGTCGATGATCGGAAGCACATAGTGCTCTCCCAGGAGGACCAGGGCATCGCGATACTCCTGCGCACTGGGAGTAAAGACCGGTTCAGCGCCGCGATCATCCACGATTTCGATGAGCAGCGCCTCGCCTCGCGCGGCATCCTCGCCGCCAAGGCGCAGGTAACACGCGGCGCGCGGCACCATCGAGTCCAGTGCTTCCGGCTGCCGCGGAAATTCCAGAATCACGTGCTCATATGCGTCGATGGCGTCGCGGAATTTCGCCTTGGCCTGATACGCCCTGGCCAGCTTGAGATACGCCCGCGCCCGACCGGACTCCACCTGTTCAACCGAGAACCGCTCGACATAAGACTGAAGAACTTCAATCATACGATCGGTTTCGCCGGCCAGGTTCAAATCGCCCGCGGCGGCCTCCATGGCGTCGGCCGATCGGAACAAGTCGAGTTTGTCCAACCTGGAAAGCGCGAGAGATGCCTCTGCGGCACGAACACTCAGGGTTTTGATCTTGTTTTTCGAATCAGCCGAATCATCCCGTCTCGCCAGTTCCTGTGCCTCGGCCCGAAGCGCCGAAGCGATTTGCGTCAGATATCGCGCTTTCAGGCCGTCCTGCCCTTCGCCAACATAATCCATTGCCTGTTCGAGGTAGGCCACACCCAAGTCTCGTTTTGATTGGTCCAAAAGCCCGCGGCCGATGGTTGTCAGCATGGTGCGAACCGCGCCCCAATCGACAAACTCGTGTTCGGCGTGATGCTAGGTGCCCTAACGCAAGGACTTGAAGACGTCGAGCGCCGCCTCTTCCCGCTCGAGTGAGACGAGCGCCTGCACGACCCAATTCGCAAGCATCGTGCAAGGGGCCCTTCGAAAAGGCGGCCAGCACATCCTCGTAGAAGGCCAAAGCCGATTGGGGGCGCCCGTCTTCTTGTTCCAATTCGCCCAAGAGCCAACCTGTTCGGCCCCACAGTTCATCGTGTTCGGTCAGTCCATCGCGAAGCGAACGAAGAATCGTGTCGGCCTTGTCGCGCTTGTCTAGCGAACGCAGGCACAGTGCTTCCAGAAACGTCATGCGCGGACGCTCAGGCGTTCCGCTCAGTCGCTTCTTGGCGTGTTCGACGAGGGCATGGGCTGATTTTGCCTCATCGTGGCGAAGCAGCAGGCGCGACTTTATCTCAACGGCCCATGCGAAGTTTGCCGCGCTGGCCTGACTGTCTTCGATGATTGAGTCTAGTTCCTGTATGGCCGCCGCCATCGGAATCGAATGTTCGCCAGACTCCATTTCAAAGATGCGCCGTCGAATCGCATCTTGTTTCGAGGCGCCCATGCGCAGCGCCTGTCGAAGAGCATCGAGTCCTTCGGTCTTTCGATCCAGCCACACATACGCATCGCCCAATGCGATCCAATCGGCGCCGGTGGGTTTGGCTCCAAAGCTGACGGCTTTGTCGAAATTCGAAATGATGGCGTTGACGTTTTCCGGCTTGTGGGTCTGATACTCCGATTCCGCACGATGAATGGCGCCGACCAGCAGCCGATGAAGCTCGCCGCGCTCTTCGGCCGGCCGTTCGACATCTTTCAAAAGGTATATGAGGTATGCATTCAGCCGCGTCAGCGCGCCGGCTTCGCTTAAGATGGCGGCCCGATGCAGCTCGTCTTTGAAGGTCAATGGATGATTCGCCGTCGAGATCCGATGGAAGCCGAAGCCCAGAACAGCCGCACCCGCCAGAAACGCCGCCCCTTGCCATCGTCCGGCGAGAGATGCGCGTGTCGGCATGTTTGCGATGCTGGCCATTCAGTGCCTCTTGCCGACAACAGCGGCAAAATCGACCGAACCGTACTCTCGAAGCGATCCGTCGCTGCGAGTTTCTCCGATCGGAAGGCGTAATCTGCGGATTTGCATCGCCGACCGACCGGGGACTTTGGAAATATCGGCGAGATGTGCGCGAGCAAAGCAGCGCATTTTTTTGGGACTTTTGCGCAACTCGTGCCGTCAAAACTGTTTCCAGCCCTGAGAATACACTTGGCATCAAACGGGAAGGGTGATCAAGAACTATAGAAATGCAAATTCGGCGGCGGCGACACAACATGTGGCCGCCGATACCGGCAAAATCGAGCGGAAGGATTGGATCGCACCGAGGGCTCGCGTCGTTACTCTGCGCGCGAACCGAACAACACAGTCCGCGCCCGGATCAGCGCCTCCAGCCCCAGCGCCGTATGATCGGCTCGCAGTCGTCCATTCCAAAGCGCTGAACGAATTCCCCCCAGAGCATCCCGTCGGCTTCGAATAAAGAAGCAACCGGCCTCGCGCACCTCCAACTGCATGATAAAACGCGTCGCGCCGGCGACTGCCTTACGGTATCGCAGCGATCTTTCCCGGTCCCCAATCCGATCCGCCAATTCAGCCGCATCCCCAAGAGCCATGAGGTAAATGCCCGTATCCGCACCGACTTCCCCCGGTCGTTTCACGTTGATCGCACCCAACATCTCGGGATATGGGTAATTCAATTCAGTTAACTGAAGCGAAGCAAAACGGTCCGCCAGGAAAAACGCCATGTCACTCACACGCGCATCATTCGATTTTGCATAATGTAAGCACAACGCTCGAACCAATGCCGCCGCAGCCGCCGGCTCAAGACCCGCGCGACACTTGTCTTCGTAGTAACGAATTCCGCGATGAACGGCCGAGGTGATTCGATCGTCGCTCTTCATCGAATCAACCAATGCCAAGGCATGCAACGCGCGGCAACAGTCCGTATCGTTGAGCGACGGACCCGAGTTTGCATCGCCCTCGTCCGCAGCCATTGCGATGACACCCAGATCGGTCTGCAGCGCCAGCAAGCCGTTCACCAGCCGATCGCGGTCCCGTTCGAATTCACCGGGATTCAGCGACAACGTCATGGCCAACAAGAGCCTGCATGTGATTTCTAAGTGGCCTTGATGACCGGCCGGCGCAAGCACAACGCCAAGTTCCTTCTCGATGACCGTGCCATCCGCCTGCTTTTCACCGACGACCAAGGGCTCAAGATGCTTCTTGAATGTATCGATGCCGTGACTGGCCCTCGCCCCTTGGTTGCGGTCCTTGGTCCAGAATGCATAAATCGCCAGCCCCTCCAGCGCCCGGAGTTGAACCCGTGCGGAGTTTCCCGACGTGTAAGTGCCAGCGCTCGGCACATATTCATGCGAAAACTCACCATTGTTGTTTTGACGATACACCAGGTATTGGCCGACCCGCGCGATGGCGGCATCCAAGCCCTCCCTGCTAACGGCGTCGGTGGAAACCAGTGAATCGCCTCGATGCAAGACGATCGGCAGTTCTTTGGCATTGGGCTGCCAAAGGTGCTCGGACCAGAATCGAAAATAACGAATGTCCTTTTCAAATCGAAGCTTATGGATGCTCTTCAAGTCAATGGACGCTTCGGCAGCCGCGAGTGCCACATCCGGCGTCAGATTCTTGGTAGTGATTTCGGAGGGTCGCGTTCGGCCTCTTTTGCCACGCAGTTCGACGCCGATTCCTTCTTCGGCCGGCTCGAACGAATGCAGCAGTGCTTCCGACCAGACTCCGGGTTTCTCAAAGCAATCAATCTGTAGATATTCGCGCGAGCTGAGCCATTCGAACTCAATGCCCAGCCGGTCGCCTCCATCGGCAATGTCAAACTTTCGTTCAGCTGCATCCAGGGCGAGCAATGTCCCCGCCGCAATCGACGCATCGACGGCATCCATTTCTTCGGATTCCGCTTCGGCCTTCACCGCGCCATTTCGACGCAGCGTCAGATGCACCGCGCCCCTAAGTCCCTTAAGCGAATCCGGATGGTAAACGGCCTTGCGCTCAGGCTGGCCCATTGCTTCCGCACGAAACGCCGATCGCGCGCTGCGCCCAAGAAACATGAGATCGTCGTAGTCGATACGAGATACGACCATCGTGCGTTGCGACGTTGGCTGCGTCGTCGGTTGAGATGTGGAAACATCTACTGCGGATGAAGGGGCTATACCGCAACCAAGGACCAGGCAGGCAGCAACTAGAAATAACGCGTGAATTCGCTCTTGAATCATGTCACTCAAATCGGCGAACGAGGGGATGCATTCCGGTTCAAAGGAAATTCGTTCACTGGCGGATGCGCAATTATTGCGCGTTTTGTCCCTTAATTCAAATCGGCGTCAGAAACGCGATGCGTCGGGTATCAAGCCCGATGTCGATCGGCGTCGTGCCCGCCACATCGCCATCCAACTCGACCGGCGCGGACTCGTCGCACTCAACCCGGATCCGGCGACCCTGGTGGTAATGCACACCTTTTGACGGCAAATGCCGGTTTGCCACCACCCGAATCGCATGCCACAGCAATCGAATTCGACGTTTGTACTCAAAGATACAAACGTCCAACAAGCCGTCGTTGGGCTGGGCTCGACTCAAAATCTTCATGCCGAACGCATATCGAGAGATGTTTCCGAGGATGACTTGCCCCATTCCTTCAAAAACCGCGCGACCGTCGACTTTCACCCTCAGTCGCGGCGGCCTGTAGTAAATTAGTGACTTCAGCAATGGAGTGACATACGTGAAATAGGAAATGTGACCCGTCCGTTTGGCCGCCAGCACTCTTACCACTTCCGCATCGTAGCCCACGCCACACACGAACAGGAATTTTCGATGGTTGCACACACCAAAATCGAACTCAAGCCGGTTGCCTTCAGTCAGAACCCGAAGAAGTAAATCGCCATCAATCCGAAGCCCCAGATATTTTGCGACGACATTCTCCGTTCCGCAGGGCACGATCAAGATCGGCACGCCTTTGCCGGTCATGCCGCTGGCCGCTTCCCGAACGGTTCCGTCGCCGCCGACCACAATCAACGCATCGGCCTCTTCCGAGCAAGCGGCCGCAGCCGCCAATGCCGCGTCGCCCGACCCTTTCGTCTCTGTTGTCGTCACGGCAGAATAAGACTGATCGACCCGCTTCAGAAATGCCCGCGCGCCAGCCCGGCTCCGACGCCGGCCTGATATCGGATTCACCACCACATGAACGCGCTTTTGCAAAATCAGGCAACTCCGGTATTCCGCCCATCACAGCCGCGGCGCTGACACTAATTCGGCGTAGATTCCTGCATAAAAACAGCCGTCGCGTGTCCCAATCGGAACATCATCACAAACCAAACACCATTCTGAAACGCCACTGCGGCTTGTTTTGGCGTTTTATCCCATATCGTCGTAGATTACCGTCCCGAAAGACTTTCCGCCCGACCCCGTTTGGAAGCTCAGGAATGAACCAAAACCCGACACCCGCGTCCAGCCCCGATTCAACCTCTCCACAAACCGCCGGGGCCACTCCGCAAAGCGAACCCATCAAGCCTGACGGCCTGCGCGACACGATCGACTCCATTGTGATCGCATTCATTCTGGCGTTTGTGTTTCGGGCATTCATCGTCGAAGCCTTCGTCATTCCCACCGGCTCAATGGCCCCATCACTCTATGGCATGCACGGCCAACACCGATGCGCGAATTGCGGATACTCGTTTGCGTATGGAATCCGCGAGCCCATGTTGACGCCCAACAACAAGACACATCCGGGAACGCTCCATGACGGTAGCGGCGCCCTCATCTCATTTCCTGTTCGATGCCCCAACTGCACGTGGGATGGAACCGGCAATTCCAATCTCAATAGTTTTGAAAATCCGGTGACGCCGGATTCGGGCGACCGAATTCTTGTCCTAAAATGGCCCTACGACCTTGGCGGAAGCTTACTCGGTCCCAAACGATGGGATGTGGTCGTTTTCAAAAACCCGCAGGACGGCGAAATCAATTTCATTAAGCGCCTTCTCGGTTTGCCCGGCGAAGTGCTTCAAATTATCAATGGCGACGTATACACCGCGACCATCAAATCGGTGCCTCAGGACATCATTGAAGCACTTCGCGACGAGCCGCCGCGAAACCAATCGCGAAACCGTCTGACCGACGATCAGCTCAAGCGCCTCGCAAAACTCATGAAAATTCAGCGAAAGACCGCCGTCGCCCAGTCGAGCCTCTGGATGCTCCATTACGACCACGACTATGTGCCGATCCGTCGAATGAAGGAAACCGTACGAAGCGAAACAGTCGTTCCATATTGGCAGGAGCGGGCGTCCGGCCCCGTACCTTCCTGGGACACAGCCACCCCAGCCGTGCGATTCAAGCCAACCGACAGCGATCGACATTGGATCGATCTCCTGGGACATCAAATCGAAGACGAATACGGCTATAACAACACCAGCTACTTGAACGGCGGACAATCGTCCCCACGGGCGGTCGGCGATGTGCTGTTGAAATTCGTGTTAATTCCCGGCGATGGCAACGGCGACATCACTCTCCATCTGAGAAAGGGGCCGGATCAATTCCAGGTCCAACTCACGGTGCAGGGCGAAGTAAAGCTTGAGAAATACAACAATTCGATCCGTGGCGGCTATTGGCAGGAAATTCGCAGAGGCGCAATGCCGGCGCTTCTCGCCGAGCAGGCCGTTGAAATCGAATTTGAAAACCTTGACTATCGAATCGCCCTTCGCGTGAATGGCGAAGAGATCGTCGCAACGGACGACACACAATATCCGCCTCCCCTGGAACAGCTCCTCGCCCAACCCTACGAGGACGGCCGCAATGCCCAGGCATCGGTGGCCATCGCCGCGCGAGAACTTCCGCTGGAAATCCGGCATCTTCAAGTGCTCCGCGATGTTTTTTACCGCTCAGACCTCATCACCGATTCAATCGTCTTTAACAAAACGCCCGGCTGGGGTACCGCGATGAACCCGATCCTTCTTCGCGAGTTGCCTCAGGAATTTTTCTGTTGCGGCGACAACAGTCCCCAAAGCAAGGATTCACGACTTTGGACCGATGTCTGTTTGCTGCTCCAGCAACGAAAACCACCGAATGAGTATCAATATGGAACCGTACCCGGCGACCAGCTCATCGGCCGCGTTCTTTGTGTATTGGCCCAGTGGTCTTCGATTTTCAAAAGACACGATGGCCGTCGTACCCAATGTGGGTCGCATGCGGCTGATCCGTTGAACGGACCTGATGCACGTGTTCGCGTTCAAAGTCCATGGCGTTCGAGGCTTGAAACCATGCGCAAGTGCTTTCTGCCGGCTGTTCTAATCGCTCTGCTCGCTGGCTGCGCGGAATTTACTCCGCCCGAGGGATACGTAAAGGACACGAACAACAGACTCTATGACTTCAAAGCCGTTTCCGCGCGGGGGCATGCCATCGGTCTGAAAAAACGGCCCAACGAAAGCGCATCCGCGACGCTCAAATTCTGGTCCGACGCCGTTGAACATCAAAAAGTCGATCTCGACGGCATGAAACTCGTCCATCGCGATTCGAACAAAAGCGCTTCCGGAATGGAGGGCACGCTCTTTAAATTCGAATGGGGCGAGGGCCAATCCCGAATCACCTATCTGGTCGCTCTCTACGTTACCTCATCCACGATCTACACAATTGAAGCCACGGGACCCAGTGCCGAACTTGAGACGGAGCTGCCCGCCATCAAAACATCGATGCAGTCGCTCCGCACATAAGCAGTCGCGGCTTCGCACCATGGAAAAGGCCGCGCGACCTTGGCCGCGCGGCCTTCTAACTACAGTCTCAAATTCCTCATTCCATGAACAAGGAATCGAATTCAACCGACATCAACCCTTGGTCGGCTCGTCCTTCTTCACTTCAGTCGTGACGGGTTGCGCCGGGGCGGGCTCCTTCGTCGCCGAGATGTTTGCCGGCTGAGTGGGGCCGCCCGGACCGGTCGCCGAGGTGTTCATCGGCGTGCGCTTGGCATTCAAATTGACCATCGGGTTCAGTGTCGGCTGAGCGCCCTGCACCGTCACCGGAATGGTCACCAGTGGAACTTCCGGGCTGTCTGTCTTGAAGGTGATCTTGTCGCCACCCGCCGTCGGTGTGTAGGCCATCGGAACATCAACCTTCAATCGATAGGTCATTGCATCCTTGACGTCCGTCAATTCAAGCTTGATCGCCGGGTTCGTCGAAGCCAGTTCCGTGATCTTGATCGGTTTGTTCACGTTGCTGCGAACATAAAACTGGCGGGTCAGATCGGCCGTGCGCGTCGGCGGCAGCGTCAGCGACGTGGGCGTGACATCCACCGCAGCCGTCACGAAGGCATAGGCCTGAACATCGATAGTCGGCGAATCCGCGACACCCGTCGGAATCGTGATCTTGCCGCTCGTGTTGCCGGATTCGAGCGGGGGCATGAGCATGACCGTCAACTCATACTTCTTGCCCTCTTCGAGCGTCGCAATAGTGGCCTTCAGCTTCGGATGATTGGCCGTCGGCTCGCCAAGGGTCACCGGCGTGTCGAGATTGTTCACGATGGTCAGCTTGCGAATCAACTTCTCGCCCGCATCGGCCGAGGTGATTCGACCAAATGCCGCGGCCTGTGGCGTGACCTGAATCGGCTGCCAGACTTCGCCCTTGATCTGCAACGAAATGGTCGAATCCGTGCCGGCGATATTCGTATTGACCGTGACCGACTTGCTGATCGGGCCCGATGCATTCTTCGAGCTGAGCGTGATGGGAATCTTGCCGGTCTGACCGGGCTGCACAATGCGATCGTGCTGGCCGGCCACGGTGCAACCGCAGGAGGGCTTGACTCTCAGCAGTTCCAGCGGGCCCGTTCCCGTGTTGGTGAAATAGAAATCGTGCTTGATGTCCGTGCCGGACTTGACCTTGCCGAAATCATAGATCGGCGTGTCGAACTTGATCGCCGGTACTTCACCGGGCTTCAGCGTGACCGTCGGCGTCGGAATGTCCGACATGGGCTTGACGGGCCCCGGCTGCGCGCCCGGCGCGGGAGGACCGACCGGCGCTGGTCCATGGTCGTGCCCCGCATGCGGATCGACCTGTGCCGGCTTCACTTCAGCAGCCTTCGTGTCCGCAGGCTGCGCGGGCTTCGTGTCTTCGGCATAAATCCGAGTAAGACCCGACACTGCAACCGATCCGCCAAGAACGGCGGCCAACAGTGCCTTCAGTTTCCAATTCTTCAACTCAATCGACATTGACATTCCTCCAAAATTTGACATCGTGTCCATCTCGTTTATTTTGAATCGCGATCTCAGGATCGAGACTTGCACCAACAGGTGTCTCTCCACCCTTGGAACACGAACAAATATACACCAATGGTTAGTCAAACGGCTGTAACGGCTCTGTAAACCTCATAACCGCATGTAGATGCGACAATTGGGCTTCATATCGCGAGCCGGATCGTGTCGATCCGGGGCCTGTCCGCGAAGAGCCGGTGTTCATTTGGGCGAAGACTCAGCAATTGAGAGTTCCACTTCTTCAGAACATCGCCAGCCCCGTCACGTGGCAATATCAACAATTCCGCCTTATTCTTCGTGTTTCGCAATCGGAAGTTTATCGCGCTTAACAATTGAACACGCGCGACGGAAACACGGCACAACCACAACAACAATCTCATTAGAGGCTACATCATGTCTACCGAAACCCGCATCGAAAAAGACTCCATGGGCCCCATGACCGTTCCCTCATCCGCACTCTGGGGCGCTTCCACCCAGCGCGGCGTCGAGAATTTTCCCATCTCCGGCTACCGCTTCGGCCGTCGCTACATCCGCGCCCTCGGCATCATCAAACAAGCCGCCGCCGAAGCCAACGCAAAGCTCGGCCTCGTTCCCAAGGACAAAACCGATCTCATCGTGAAGGCCGCGCAGGAAGTCATCGACGGCAAGCTCGACGAACACTTCGTCCTCGACATCTTCCAAACCGGCTCCGGCACCTCAACCAACATGAACGCCAACGAGGTCATCGCCAACCGCGCCATCCAAATGGTCGGCGGCAAGATCGGCTCGAAAGATCCGATCCATCCAAACGACCACGTCAACCAGTGCCAAAGCTCCAACGACGTCATCCCCACTGCCATGCACGTGGCAGCATGCGACGCGCTCAAAGAAGAACTCATCCCCGCCCTCGAAAACTCGCCGGCACACTTCGATGCCAAAGCCAAGGCATTCGACCCCATCGTCAAGATCGGCCGCACCACTTGCAAGATGCCACGCCGATCCGCCTCGGCCAGGAATTCTCCGGCTACACTGCACAAGCGAGACTCAGCGTCGACGCGCCAAGAAAGCCATCCGCGCCCTTCGCGAACTCCCCATCGGCGGCACGGCCGTCGGCACCGGCATCAACACCCACAAAGACTTCGCACCGACCATCGTCACGCTCATCGCCAAAAAAACCGGCATGGATTTCGTCGAAGCCGCCAACCACTTCGAAGCCCAGCACGCGAAAGACGGATTTCTGGAAGCCTCCGGCCTCGTCCGCACCATCGCCATCAGCCTCGGCAAAATCGCCAACGACGTCCGCTGGCTCGCCTCCGGCCCCCGCTGCGGTATCGGCGAGATCACCCTCCCCGCCACCCAGCCCGGCAGCTCGATCATGCCCGGCAAGGTCAACCCCGTCATGTGCGAAATGGTGCTTCAGATGGTCGCCCAGGTCGTCGGCGCCGATGCGGCCGTCAACTTCGCCGGCGCGACGCTCGGCAACTTCGACCTCCACGTCGGCATGCCCGTCATGGCCCACAATTTTCTGGAAGCCGTCCGCATCATGTCGCAGGCAGTGATCGTCTTCAACGCCCGTTGCGCCGAAGGCATCGAAGCCGACGCACAGCGCGCCGAACAACTCGTCGAGCAAAGCCTCGCCATGTGTACGTCGCTCGCCCCCGTAGTCGGCTACGACCAAGCCGCCGCCATTGCGAAAAAAGCCTACGCCACCGGCAAAACCGTCCGCCAAGTCGCCCTCGATGACAAGGTGCTGTCAGAAGCAAAACTAAAGGAACTCCTCGACCCCCGAGCCATGACCGAACCCGGCGCCAGCGGCGGGGCAGGAGGCTGAGGTGTTTGGCAGGAACGGAATGACCTCGTAGTGATTTAACAGAATTTCACGAGCGGCGAGGGCAAGCGCCTCTATACTAACCCGCGCGGGCATGCACTCATCGTTAATCCCGTTAGTGCTTCGATGATGTGAGATTTCCGTCTCAGTGCAGACTCAAAGGGCTCATCCTCATGGGCGGGTGGATTGAAACACTGAATCGGCCGCTGATAAAGCTCAGCACCTTGGTAAACGCATGGACGGCCGTAATTCTGGGTGTCGTCGTCGTGCTCATGACGGGATCAGCGGACACTCCACGAGAGTCTCGAGATACGGCTTATTTCGGCGCACTACTGATTTACGCAGTCTATTTCTGCGGTTGCGCCCTTCGATCCAAACCATATCCGTTCTGGAGCCACTTTGGTCACGGCATGATCTTGATTATTGTGCCCTATATCTACGGCTTCAATTGGCCATTCTTGGACTTTGGCGGTTCCAGCGGCGAAGTTAATTTTGTTCTATCAGGCACCGGCTTCGCATGTATTCCAACAGGTCTCATCATTATGGCCGTTCTTAAAGCAAGGCGGCGCGAGAGTCCGCCAGGTATGTGCCGCGAGTGTGGTTACAACCTGTACGGAAATGTCTCTGGAGTCTGCCCCGAGTGCGGGTCGCGAGTGCCGGAGCAGGAAAAGGTCACCACGTAATGCCATTTCAGTGGAACGACCGCTTGTGCGAGAATCCTCTTGCCTTCGACGTCGTACGTCGATGTCAAGGGTTCTCGCACGCACCCTCACGCGGAATCCACCTGCCCTTGACGGTGAACGTCGCTGTCAAGGGTTCCGCTGTCCGCCCTCTCTCGTAGGGTGCGGTCGGCCTTATGACCCACCATTTCGCGGCGAAATCCTTCAAACTCCGTTTCGTGCCCGCTGCTCAGAAAATGGCGAAGCCCCATCGCGAGCCGGACCGTGTCGGTCCGAAACCTCGACATCTGGAGCCGGTCTGACATCGCCCGAAAATTCTTATCCAAGATGCGGCAATTAGGAACATTCACCAATAATGCCTGTCACTGTCTGCTGGTTGATCCTTTCAACGCCGAAGAAACGCCCAAAGCACCAGAATCTGCAGCGCCGCCGCCAATAGAAGAATCGGAACAAGCAGCGTGAAGCCGAAATAGGCGCACATGTAGAATCCGGCTTGCAAGGCCTGCGTTTCGAATGAACCGCCCGCTTCAGATAGTGTGCCCGACACAATGCTCACGTGCTCGCGCCAGCCCAATGCATGAAGGATCGCATACGTGCATATGATCAGAACCGCGATCGAGAAAAGGCTTCCGGGTGACACCAGCTTGAGCAGCGAGAGTCTTTTCACGGCCGGCCTCCCGACTTGACGCGTTCCCACAACGGGCCAAGCACCGTCGAATAGAGCACCACGGCGTCGCCGAGTTCGTTGCTGGCACAATACCGCAGTCCGCCCGACTCCTCCTTTGGGAATGCGGCGAAATCGAGCGTCGTCATCAACTCCGACAGGTATGTCGTGTCGTCAAACGCGCTCGCGGCAATCATGGACATGCCACTCGATCCCGCACTAATCTCCAGAATGGGAATCTGCGGGCCGCTGTCCACATCCGACGGGCCGACCCAGGAACGGGGCCATTCACTTGTGTACCCGAATCCGAGCAGCGATCGTGAAAGTTCGTTGTGCGCCCGGCGATACTGATCGCGCGCAAGGTTTTCATCAACAAGCTGAAGCGCATGAGCAACCATCCAGATCGACGAGCCCTCCGGTCCATCCTTGTGCCGACCGGAAACACTGAAGCTCGATACAAGCATTCCTGTTTTGGGGATCGACAAGTTTGGCGCGGGCCACCGCGAGCCATTTGTCTCGAAAGGCGGAGTGGTCAGTTCCGGTGACAACGTCGCACATGCGCATGACCGCCAGGCCGTTGACGATGTCAAACATCCAGCATTCGTTAGGATAGCTCTCGGCGGCCAGGACGGGGCTGGCCTCCATCCGACTCTGCATGATCTCAACGCGCTCCCGGAGCATTTGCAGTTCATCATCATCTTTCTGCAACATGCAACGGGCCGCCAGCATGAGTCCGATTTGACTGTCAACGTGAAAGCTGCGGACCGGTGTGACCTCGAACGACCTGGCCCTTGCATAGGGCAGGAGGAAATGAAAATGGCCATTCGCTCGCTCCGCTGCAAGGGTGTCGTCGATGATCCGGTCGATGCAGCCCAGGTACGTCTCCCGTTTCGCGGAATCGCGCAGCGACATGTTTGCGAGCGACAGGACCACATAGCCGCGTGACATCAGATCCCATTCGGGGTTGCTGGCTCGCAACAAGGTTGCATCGGCCTTTCGTTGGTCTGCGGTTTGCCAGTTTGAAAGGTGTCGCTGGGCCAGCTTAATCCCACGGACCGGGATCTCGGTGGCGGACCGATACTGGCCGGGATCAGGCTGGAAGAAAAAATGTACAAGCGGCAGCCAAATCACGGCGGCAATCACCAAGCTGGCCACACCGAGCCAGAACCCCGACCATTTCCCCAGATCAGTCCGCGGATCGCCTGTCATGACGTTTGTCGTCACTGGTGTTCCTCTTAGAGTTGATCTGCATTCATCGCGGCCAATCGCAATTAGGGCAATTAGGGACAGGCACCCGTTATGCAAGAATGATGACACCCAGTGTCATCCACAACGAACATCTCACGACTCGAAACTCACAACGCTTCTAAAGTATCTCATCCGGCTTCGCATTTCGAGTGATTTGCAGCGCCCGGTTCCCCCGCAGCTTCCCGATGCGCCCGGCAAATTTGTTTCGCCCCTCCACGCGCATCAGAAAATCGCGCGTCACCAGCTTGTCCAGCCGGATGATGTCCCCCGGCGCGAGCGAAACCAGATCATCCACCGTGATCTCGGTTTCGCCGAGATAGGTTCGGACTTCCACCTTGGCCTGCTTCAGATTCTGCGCGAAGCTGTCCTCCTGGGCCTTGTTCGATGCCTTGTGCGAATAGGCCAGCCAGCTTTGCGCGCCCAGCTTGCCGATCACCGGCTCGATCACGTTGAACGGAATGCAAATGCTCATCGTGCCGGCCCGCGCGCCGATCTTGATCTCGAAGCCGATCACCACCACCACTTCGTTGGGCGCGACAATCTGAACAAGATGCGGATTGCTTTCCGTGCCGGTCACGGCGAACTTCACCTTCACCAGATCCGCCCAGGCCTCGGTCAGGTTCGACAGCGCCCGGTTGATGATTCGATTCATCAGCCGCATCTCGATGGCCGTCAGCGGCCGCTGCGGAATGAAAATCTCCGCGTTGGTTCCGCCCAGCAGGCGATCGACAATCGGAAAAACGATCAGCGGGCTCAATTCGAGACAGAGCTGGCCGTCCAGCGGCTCGGCCGAGAGGAGCGTGAAGCAGGTCGGGCTGGGAAGGGAATGGATGAATTCGCTGTAGGTCAACTGCTCGGTCGTCGAAACGCGCGTCTCCACGATCGTACGAAGGAACCCCGAAAGCGAGGCCCCAAAATTCCGCGCAAACCCTTCGTGAATCGACTGCAAGGCCCGCATCTGATCCTTGCTGACCCGTTCCGGCCGCTTGAAGTCATAAAGAGCGACGTCGCGCGAGGATTCGAAAACGGCCGATCGATCGGACGCTGCGCCATCGGCCTCTGAATCCATATCGCCGACATTGACAGCGTTCAGGAGGGCATCTACTTCGCTCTGATCGAGAATGTCGGCCATGGTCGCCTTGTGCAAATCGTCACGGGCGCAATACTTGCGCGAAAGCCGGAGGAAAGATGCCTACTTATCGGACAACAACGCGCGGCCCCTTGAAGCAGCAGGCACGATCCAGAATAAATTACGTTTCCACCCCAATATACATTCAAACACACTTGCCATCGGACTGATTCGGGACATCCCGGCCGGCCGCTTGGCATAACAACTAAATTCGGAGACTGCACCATGTATCACGATTCGGGCACCACCGTCGTCAACAAGCGAATGTCGTTCCTGTCCGTCACCGTTCTCAGCCTGTCCGCCGTCCTTATCGCGACCATCGTCAGCGCTTCGGGCATCGCCATTTATGGCATGCGCGTCATCGACCGAAAGTGCGATTCGCTGACCATGCTGGTCGGTGATACCGTTCGGCAACTGCCCGAATTCCGCAAATCGCTCCCGCCGGCACTGGCAGACGCCATCGACGATGTTCGACGGCCGGACTACCTGGACAATCTCGAAGTGACCACAAGCCTCGGCCACGTCACCGAAAGCCGGCGCGGACGAATCATCCATGCGACGGTCGAAGTGACCAACAACGGCGACGAAGTGGTCTCGCTGCTCAGCATGCGGCTTGTCGGCGTTGACGAAGACGGCGCTCCAATCATGGAACACAACACATGGGCCGCCACGCCCATTCAGGTCGAAGACGAATGGCGCGGCCCGCTTCTCCCGCACGAGACGCGGCGTATTCCCGTCCGCTTCTTTGCAAACGACGACATCAAGACCATTTCCCATGAAATCACTGACATCCGCGTTTGGAAGGGTGCGGCCCAGACCGAGCAGGTCGCCTCGCGAACGTTGCCTTGACTCGACTCAGATCGCAAGATAGCCTTACTTGTGAATTCATCGACGGGCTTCGAGAGCCGTGAACCGGTTCTGCGAAGCCCGTTCTGATTTAGTGGTCAGAGATTTGAGAGTCAGGATGCGCAAAACACAGAGCCCAACATCATTTCCGAAAAGCAGTTACAAAAATGGAAGTTGCTGCGTTGGTCTGGGTGCTCGGCCTCGCGGCGTGGCTCATTCTCCCCGCAATAACGGAAAGCCGCGTCGCGGCCAACCGGCAACTTTGCCTAGCCAACCTAACCAAAATCGGGCAGTCTCTGTCCAAATACATGACCGAAAATGATAATCGCTGGCCCTATGTCGCCAAACTTCGAACTGTGTCGGCTGGCACTAATCAGTCGTCATGGCCCACGTTGCCCGATGTGCTGCTGCCCTATCAGCCGAAGGAGGACGCCTCCTATCACTGTCCGTCGGACTCCCGGGAACTGTCGGATGGTGAACGAACTCGAATCAGCGGCCGTTCCTATTATGAAACCGAGGGCATCAGCTACGAATGGTGGTGGGGAGATGCCCGCGGCGGCCGGCGAATCGGCGAGGAGTCGATCTCCAAGGCCAGCGGTTTCGGCTATGGCCGCCCCGACCAGAACCTGCTGTCGGACTTCGAGCCGTTTCACAAGGGCGATCGCAGGGGTGCGATCAACTCGCTTTATGCGGACTTCATCGCACGCAGTTCGCGCGGCGAGCCGGGGAATTAGGCTGGCGTCGCAATTGGATGAAATGGGTAACCGCACAAAGGCAACAGACAATGCATGAAGAACGTGGAACCCATCTCGAAATAACACACTCGCAAATCGGAATTGGAAAATGACAACACAAGACGTGACGACAACCGTAAAAAGACACCGCCCCGCCGCTCTCATCGGCGGGATCGCCGGACTCATTCTTGCCGGCTATTTCGGATATGACATCGCTATGACACCTAGTGAACCCGCCATTGCCACGGCCAGGCCGGCGAGGTGATCCTCCTTTGTCATCAACCCGCGCGGGGCTGGAAAAAATGGCGGACATTGAAAAGGCGCAGTTTCTCAATCGCTGGAAGGAGCATCTCGCCAAACCCGAGCAAAAAACGGAAATAAAATCGGCGCTCGGCAGCCTGAGCGACGAGGACCGCAAGTCCTTCACCGATGTCATCTTCAAACAGCTCAAGAGCGTCTTCATGGGTGAGGCCAAACGCTTCGCCGAACTGACCACCCAGGCCGAGAAAAGCGAATTCTGTCGCAAGCGGGTCGAGGAATTCGCCGCACAACAGGCCTTTATGAAGGAAATCGCCATCGTCTTCAAAGGCGACTTCCCCGGCCCCGACAAATTCCAGGAATGGATTCTCACCCACACCAACCCGGCCGAACGCCAGCTCGGCGAGCCCTACGTCGAATCGCTCAAGCGCGTCGCCACGCAACTCAAAAAAGAGGCTCGCGCGACGACGACGGCCAAGGGTTAGATTTGCGGAAATGGCATTTGCATATTCGCAGCAATTAGGAGGCAATCCGTGTTGATTATGAACTCGTGGATAGCCTGCCTTATGCTCATTGCGCCGTTACAGAGCGCTCCGGACAACGCGTGGCTGTATGATTTCCTCGGACCCAATGAAACAACGGCCGATGGGCGACGAGTGAATGCGGCTGCCGAGTATTGGTCGGGTATTGTCGGCGTTCCATTTGCCCGTGATATTAATCTGCACGTTGCGGATACGCCGCTTGATCTCGATCTCGACGGAGATATTGATACAACATTTTCCGCACAGTGGAACCTTAAAGGGGGATTGCTTGCCAACCCGCACGTTGCAGGCTTCATTCCCACACCGAATGATCCAAAGGGCACCGTCGGCGAATACAGTATCAGCACGGGTTTTCTTGGCGTCCGTGAAGAAATGGATCCGAACTCCCGAAAAGGCACTGGCCGTTTTGGTTTCAACTGCTGGTATTGTCATGCGACGGCAGACGGAAACGGCGATGTTCTATGGGGAAGGCCGAACACCAAAATTAACTTGGGGCTGATCCTTGCAGCCTCGCAAATCCTCGATGAAAGGCACGTGATTAAGCGTCAATCATCAGCGGCACCCATCTCAGAATCCGCATTGTGCGAAGCAGAGAGTCTCGACGATTCATTTCACCTTGACTTAAACAATGATCGCGCCGTGAGCATCGCAGAGTGGCGGCATGCCCTTAAGTTGCCGCCTGCAGCCAAAGTACAAGCGATGATGTTGTTGGCCGGACCGGGACGATTGGACCAAAGCGTCGACCCGCGCATGGACGGTTTTGTTCCGTTGGCAAATCTTCAGCACTATTGGTTCAAAAAGTCCGGGCCTCAGCACTACCTCGAGTCCGCCCATCGGCCAAAATTAAGTTCATTCAACCCTGTCAGTATTCCGGCCGCTTTGAGCGGGCTGGGCGTGGGCGCATTATTCCTGGTCCGGCAAAGACTCGTCAATGAAAGCAGACCCGGTCCGGGCAATTTCAATGCGGGCACATATTAAGTTGCCACAACTGGCAAAATTGATGGGGCTTTCTTTCCCCGGTGCCGATGACTTCGAATTGCTTAGTCGTGCCGTAACACTCGATTTTAGAAATGTCGGAACGGCCGGGCGTGAAACCGACTCTGTACTTGGAGACTACTGGCCCGAAGAGGTGCTGCAGCACCCCAATGCGAAAATGCTGCAGGAAGTTCCCAGAACCTACGGCGCTGATAAACTGAGGTCACTCCTGACTCGTCACGACTGGCCGCCTCGTCATCCTGAAGACGAATCCACCCTGGCAGGCAAAAAGATCTTTACCCAGCGCGTTGTCGGCAGAATTCTGAACCAGCGTGTTGTTTATGGCAGAGAAGCCAGGGTGCCACGGTCTTCACGAACGGGCGCAGCGCTGGTCCCGCTGGACCGCTCAAAGTCACTGACCGATACGATTGAAGTAAGCTGCGCTTCATGCCATAACCACTCTCCCGGACGCACGCTGATATCGATGCCCTCGCCATTGACCGAATTTCAGCGGTGCAATCTATGCCACTTTGATCATCCCCAGCGCGACAGCCGAAATTTCATCGCGATCGAAGAACACATGAAGGCTGAAGGAATCACAGAATATGAGAGCTGCATCTCCTGCCACAATGAACATCCAGTATTCGGTCCACAGGTTTACAGTAATTCATGGCTGCTTCCCTTCGATGCGGATGGTGATGGCATTACGCAGAATGATGAGATAGAGGACGGAAAGCACTTCGGCATTGGAACGGATGCCAACTTGAATTTGGATTCATTGTTCGTTCAACAACTTACGCCACCGGCGCTGCGTAAACATCAAGAAACGTATCTGCTGTCCGACAATGCCCGGAAAGCTCCAAACAGCGTTTCTTATTCACATGAGGGATTTGGCTTCGTGCGTGTAGCACCGTTGATCACGTTGGATCAGACCGCACCCTATCTACACAATGGCTCCGTGCCTACCCTGATTGACTTACTAAAGCCAAATTCCGCGCGGCCGGCTTCATTCCCTGTTGGTTATCCTGAGCAAAAGTTCACCTTCGACACCAAGTTGCCCGGAAATAGAAACGTGGGTCATGAATTCGGCATCGAATTAAGTGATAAGGAGAAACGCGACCTCGTCCGGTTCATGGAATCCTTGCCTTAGATTTCTTCCCGCAGAACAATAAACTGGTTTGAACCGCCGCCACCGGAGCGGTTTGGTGAAACGCAAAATCTGAAACCGGCGGGTGCGATTCATAGCATTTCAACACGAACCGTTTACCGCGAAATCCGTTTAGACTCCGAGCAAGAGAGCAACGAACTCTTCAATGTCTAAACCATCCGCAAAGCCATCTTCATTGATGTCCGCATTAGCGATGTTGCAGTCTGGATAGGTAATCCGATAGGCGTCCGGATCCAGAAGTGCACTTACAAAGGCGGGCACATCAAGCAGGTCCACGCTGCAATCGCACTCCAAGTCGCCCTTAAACGGCGCCACGTAGCTTGAAAGGCGGAAATCCACTTCATAAATCCCCGGCTTCGTGAAACCCCAGTTCACGTGCGTGTGCGAACCCGCCAGTACGTGATACGAATCGACCTCGGTGATGCCGCCGTCGAAAGTCGACATGTACTGCACAACCTGACCGGGACCGGTCGTCTGCCACAACGAAAAATAACCGCCTTCCGGCCCGCACGTCGGCCAGTTCGATGCGTATCCACTTCGCCGGCACGTTCGCCCCTCCGCGAGGATCGCCCGGATTCCATTCGCACAGCCGGGAGCGGTCGTCGAGCGTCATCGTTTCCGACGACAATCCGAGAAAGATGACCCCCGCCGCCTGATTCTGCGGCAAGACCCAGAAGGTCTCGCCGGGCATCGCGCCGATGAATTCAAAAGCCGGGGGAATCGTCGCCAGCGTGAAACGGGCCTGCGTTCCCGCGAACAAGAGTACGTCCTCAGCCGGAATCTGGCCGCCTGCGTCGGGCGAAATCTCCAGATTCCAGAAACAACTCTGGTAGGGAATATCAACGTCGGTGTGTCCCGTTGGAGCCGTGACGGGGTGGTTCGGGTCGGGGACCGGGACCTCGATGCCGAAATAGATGGTTTTCACATCGCTGATGATGTAATCGCAAACCGGGTCGCCCGCCGACAACCACTCTGGAAATGCCGCGACAACGGCACAGATCAACGCAGCCGCGACACGAAAACAGCGAGCATGGGTGTCCATTTGATATCCTCTTTCACTTTGTGAATCACACTCGGAGGGGGACGGCGTCCCGATGAAAATCGGAAACGCCGTTCGCCCTCCACTTGTGATGCGAAAATACTCAATCCAACTACCGGGCGCGCCGGCGAAGCAACAGCAGGCAGCCCGCAGCCGTTAACCATGCTGTGGCCGGCTCGGGCACAACCTTGAAGAAATAGGTTGCTTCACCGCTGACGAAGCCATCGACGGAATGTGTGCCGGACGCTTCGAACGTGACGGCCCACAGTCCGGTTTCGCTGAACGCCATGTTGGCATGTACATGGTCGTCTGCGTTGAGTGACAGCACGTCGCCGCCGTCTAGGCCGTTAAAGTTCGACATTGCAAATGTCGGCGTGCCGAACAGATCGGTCTGAAAAAGCGAAAAGACGCCTGTTCCACTCGGCGACACGACATTCGTCAGCGTCAGATTGGAGTTGATCGCCGACGAAATCGCCCGCCGAGATCTCCTCGGTACCAAAGCCGACAAACGGAACGCCGACCACCTCGGTCTGCGAAATCGCCCAATACGACTGGCCCGCACCCACGCCGATCGGCGCCCATTCGGCGCCGCCCGGCCTGATCGCTTCAGCGAGGGCGGGAACCACGATGCGCACGTCGCCGGTTTCGAATTCCTGATCCAGGTATTCAACGCCGCCGATCGTTGCGCCTTCGGCATGAATGTGGAGGTTCCATCCATCTTCATAGGCGATTCCGATATCGCCGTGACCTTCTGTCCATTCCTCGACGTCGGCCACCGCGTTGCTTGCGGTGCCGAGCACCAAAAACGTAAGGGCGAGTGTGCCCAGACACATCTTAAACTGCATGAATTCTCTCCATTTTTCAAAAGTAATGAGTACAACCTAACTCTTGAAAGCTGCTCTCCTCCGAAAAGCACTCTTTCCCTTTTACGGCGGACATGAGCCTTCGTGCCCGGGCACTTGGCCTGGACACCATCATCGCGGCTCCGCCGGATAGCCGAACGTGACGGGTCATGAGTTCGTTTTTCGCAAAGTGCGGCATCACCTCTTTCTTTGAATATTGTCTCTTCAACTCCAAGACATCCTGACGACGACGCGTCCATCTCAACCCTGCGGCTTGGCGAAGTTCTGCTGTGCATCCGCCTTTCCCTTAATGGACTTTGCGCTGATCGACTCGACATGCGTGTCCGCGAACAAATAGTTCGACGACCCGTTTGTCGCATCCGCAGCTACCGCGCCGGTGCGGTAGCGGTCCGGCTGTATGTCCTGTCGAATCAAGGCCCACGCATCCCCTGACGGCGACGAAAACCACTGCCGGGAATGGGTGTGATCCGATGACACGCTCACAGACCTGGTGTCCGCGAGCACAAAGGTCGTTATTGTGGTGCTCGGACTAATGAGCCGATGGAGATTGTATAGTCATCCACAACCGTGCCGAACGGATCGACGTTGACCACCGAGACATACTCGTTGAGTACAAAACTGGAGCTGTCATTTTCCAGCCGCTCGGCGCGGTGGGGATCCATCGGGCACAGCCGGATTTCGTCCACATTGCCGACATAGGGCTTAAGCGTGAAAATCCAAGAACGGTTGAAGGGCAATCCATGTGTGGTTTCAGGAAACGACCCTTCGTTGTCATCTGCATACATGCTAAGGCCCAGACCGATTTGCTCCATGTTCCGGGCGGCCGACGTGCGATACCCCGCCACCCGGGCCGCACTAAGCGAGGGCAGCAGAATCGCCAAGAGGATCGAGATGATCGCAATGACGACCAGCAGTTCAATCAACGTAAATGCACGACGAAAAATGAAACTTGAATTCATGGGAATCTTCCGTAACCAAAACTGGAGTTCAATTCAGACACTGAACCAGATGGGAATGAAGGATCAAATTCTTGGCGGTTACCGGCCGTAGCATCGCAATCGAACGTGGCACCGACTGATTCCAGATCCCAACGGATCAAAAAGGCCAGCGGGAGCGCAATTGAGCGGCTTCAAATGCAAAGAACCGGGAAAACGCCGAATTGGATCGATTCATTCGCACGGCATCGCCGTCGCCGCATGAAAGCGCGAAGACACTTGCGCCGAACAATAGGTTCGCTGAGCGCAGACCTTGCGCGCAGAAAATCCATGTTCGCGGAATGAGCCGGAAATCCTAATGAAATGGAGGCGCCCGAGGCGCGGCTAACCGTTCGACTCGCCGTCGCCACGTGGGTACAACCGCGGCATGTACACGGCTGGAACGTGCATCGTCCAGATGCAGGACGAACAGAACCACCAAAGCCGCAACCAAGGCAGATGCGGCCTTGATGAAATGACAAGTCTTGCAATCCTGCGGCGCGCAGGAATGGCCGTCGTGATGGGCATGCAGGAGGCTCGTCGCGCCGGTTGACACGGCGAGAAACGCAGCGAGTACCAGGCAGGCAAACGTACGACGCATGAGTTCACACAAACAAAATCCACATTGCATCCAAAGTGCAATTACTGTGCATTGTATTTGCACCATGGGGGAATTGCAACAAATCGCCGAGTTTGCATGCTTATAAAATTTGAAGTGGAAAAACCGACCCCGGCTGGGGAATTACATCAAACTTTACCGGTACCCGAGTTTGCGACGCAAAATCCCTCATGCCGCAGTTCGTTTCCTGTCGTGCGGCTCCTGTCTTACTTCGCCGGCTTCGCCTTGGGCGGCGATGTTTCTTCGGGCGGTAGCTCGAACTTCACCGCACGCGGGCTTGTCATTGGCAATCGATACATCAAGATCATCCAACCCAAACCAACCAGAAATGTCACGATGCTGACAGCCTGCGAGATTGTCACGCCGCCAATATCCAGCGGGTTGTCCTGCCTGACGGCCTCTTCAAACACCCGCGCCACCGAGTAGATCAACAGGAACCAGCCCAGAAGGATGCCATGTCGCTTGCGATAGTAAAACAAAGTGGACAACAACCACGAAATAAGAAAGGCGTTGATGACCGCATACAACTGCGTCGGATGCACCGGCTTTGAATGAAAGTGCTTGGTCAGATCGGACAATTGCGCCGCAGACAGTCCATATTGAATGCACTGTTTCTCGACAATGCCGATCTCGCTGTTGCGAAGGAAATCCACCAGTTTTTCGCTGGCCGCGCGGCGACGGGCCGCAAGTTCGTTTTGCATGGCCGCGTCGACGCCGCTCTCTTTCGCGGACTGAAGCTCGGCCTCCGCCGCAGCGCGGGCTGCTTCCAGTTTTTTGCGTGTCGCGCCGTTGTCCTGAAGCGCCTTTTCCACATATTCGCGCGGAAGGGGAAAGCACTGACCCGATGAAAGTGAATAAATCAGTTCCTTCGGCAAGGTCAGTTGGCCGAACTCGAATTGCTGGCGCATGGCCGGGCTGCCATAGGGAAATCGAACGGCCCAGGGAACCATGGCCTTGTCTCCCGCAGGATCGTGCTGATCGACACAGACGGCGCCCCAACAGCATCCATTCAGAAAACACCCGATACGCGTGATGGCCAGCCCCCACGCAAGTGAAGGAGCAGTAATATCCAGATACCAGCGAACCGAGACTTTCGCAATGAACCGCAGATAGATGATCAAGACCGGAATCACCGCAATCGGTCCGCCCCAGAACTCCAAGCCACCGGCCCGAATATCAAAAATGGCGGCAATCGGATCGGGCGTATTGGCGAATCGCGTGTCCCAATAGTGGATGACAAACATCGCCCGCGCGCCGGCCACGCCGAATATCAGCGCAAGAAAGCCGATATTCAGCACAATGTCGGGGTCGGCCTGCGAACGAAATGCCCGACGACAGGCCAGCCAGATGCCGGTCAGAAAGGCGATCATCATCATGACGCCGTAGCTTTTGACGTCCCCGAAAGAGTGGAGCCACTGGGGCATCCAATCTGGCATCGGGATTTGAAACATGGTTGGGTACATAGGCTCAGCGTTTCGAGTTTCAGGTTATGCGATTCGCTCGTCGAATCGCCGTTTCCGGTCCGCCCTCCGGTGGCGCGGGCCAGCAACTGTTTCACACATCCACAATCATATTGTCAATCAACCGCGTTTTTCCGATTCGCACCGCCCCGGCCAGCAGCATTCGCCCAAACGGCGCATCACGCGGAACGAGGGTCACGGCATCATTGATTTCGACATAGTCGATGCTCACCGTGCCGCCATGGAAATGAACGACGCGACAAATCTCATCTCTCATCGATGAAGTAATCGACTGCATGTCTTTCTCACCGGCCAACAGTCGATCGCGGCCGAGCGTCAAGGCATGATTTAAACACAGAGCTTGCCGTCGCTCTTCTGGGGAAAGATACGCATTCCTGCTGGACATCGCGAGTCCGTCAGCCTCCCGCACGATCGGGCACACCTGGATCAGAACAGGTATGCGTAGGTCATCGACCATCTTTTGAATAATCAACGCCTGCTGGGCGTCTTTTTGACCAAAAAAGGCGATATCCGGCTGCACAATGTTGAGTAACTTGGCAACAACCGTGCAGACGCCCTCAAAATGACCCGGCCGAAAAAGACCGCACATTCGGTCTGCGAGGATTCCCGGTTTGACGCGAGTCTGCTCCCCAAGGGGATACATTTCCGAATCCGCCGGTGCGAAAATCAGTTCTGCCCCAGCCCGCCCGCATTTTGCCCGATCCGCGTCCATGGTCCGCGGATAAGCGGCAAGGTCTTCGTTTGGCGCAAACTGCGTGGGATTGACGTAAATACTCACGACACAAAATGTTCGTGCGGACTTCGCGGCCTCGATCAAACTGGCGTGCCCGTCATGCAGAGCCCCCATCGTCGGTACGAATCCAATCGTTCGACCAGCCTGACGGGCCTTTTGCACTTGTTCCCGAAGACTTGCGATGGTCGCGGCGATCGGCGGCAAAACGGCTTTATGAAACGAATCGGTGTCCGCATTCATCGTAATAGTTGTACTCGCTCGGCGATCGGCGTCCACGGTGCAAAGCGTACCGGAATTGTAATGGACGATTAAGGGCTCGACGCGGGAAATTCGTTTGTAAGGGTGGCGGCAGGATGGCCGGCCCGGTCACGATGCAGGAGAAATCGACATGTTGATTGCCAGACACAATGCCCCGACGAGCAAGCCACGCCGCCAGACGATCTCGACCGCGACACGGCTGGGTTCGCGCGAGCAGCAGAATCGACCGGCGACCAAAAGGCCGCATGTATTCGCAAGCCCGATTCCGCCGCTGACGGATCCGACTGTTCGCGAGGACGACGCCCTATTGAAGTTTTTCGGGTTTTGAATCCCGGTTGGGACGCCGCCCTTCACATTTGTTCCACAATTGCGGCTTTTCTCAGAGAAAGTGTGCCATCTAATTGGCACAAATCGTGGCCGCGCGGTTACGCACGGCTCAATTCGCAGATCAATCGAAACCGAGGCCGGCCGGACTGGCCGATCCGGTCATTCCATTGTGCGGCCCATGGCGCGTCTTGCCGAATCCCGCTGCTTGACGGGAAGCTTTCGGCCGGCGGCCGACTTTGCGAGGGGCGTGACTCCGCACTCGTCCACGAATGTTCAAACACGACCAATGCGACTCAGACGACGTTATCCGCATTATTATTTGCTGCTCGCTGGTCAGACTCAAAAAAAGCACTGGGCCGGTTCAGCGGTTCCTCGCCCGGGTTCGAGGCCCCCAACACTTCACAGCCTCCGTCAGACTCTTAATGCGGAAAATCGGGACTTGCCCTCGATTCGCAAACCATCGTCTGCTAAAATGCGAAATCGTTTCGCCCGAAAGAATGAAGAGTATTCCGCCGGCCGTTGTTGTTGATGACCGCGCCCGATCCCTTTGGAGGAAGCCACTCGATGGCCAGCATGACGAAAACCGCACCTCGTTCCGATCTGTTGCACAAATGGACCATCGAGGACTCCATCGATTTATACAACGTTCGCAAGTGGGGCGCAGGGTTTTTCTCGGTAAATGAACGGGGAAACGTCGCCATCAGCCCGCGCGGAGCCGAAGGGCCCGCCTTCGACCTGAAGGAACTGGTGGACGAATTATGCGAGCGCGGCATCGAGCTTCCGATGCTCATCCGCTTTTCCGATATCCTTCGCACGCGCATCGAGCAACTCAACAAGGCATTCGCCAAGGCCTTTGCCGAGCACGAATACACCGGCGAATTCATGGGCGTCTATCCCATCAAGGTGAACCAGCAACGCCATGTGGTCGAAGAGATCGTCCGATATGGCGAGCAATATAAATTCGGGCTGGAGGCGGGCTCGAAGCCGGAGCTGCTTGCGGTTCTGGCCATGCTGGATTCGCCCGATCCGCTGATCATCTGCAACGGCTACAAAGACATCGAATACATCGAGACGGCCCTGTGGGGCACCAAGCTGGGCAAACCGGTCGTTATCGTCGTTGAGGAATTCGGCGAGTTGCCGCGCATTCTGGAGCGAGCGGCCGCGCTGGGCGTTTCGCCGCTCATCGGCTTCCGGGCGAAACTGGCGGCCCGCGGATCGGGTCGATGGCAGGAATCGGGCGGGGCCAAATCGAAATTCGGCCTGACGCTGACTGAAATGCTCCGCGGCGTCGAATTGCTGGAACAGGCCGGCATGTTGAAATGCCTCGTTCTCACGCACTTCCACCTCGGCAGCCAGATCACCAACATTCGCATGATCAAGGACGCGCTCGCGGAGGCCAGCCGCATCTATACCGAGCTTGCCAAGCTGGGGGCCGGCCTGAAGTACTTCGATGTCGGCGGCGGCATGGCGGTGGATTACGACGGCAGCAGCAGCACCTTCGACTCCAGCGCGAATTACTCGATGGATGAGTATGTGTCGGACGTGGTCGATGCCATCGGCCAGGCATGCAACAGCGCGGAAATCCCGCATCCCACCCTGGTGACGGAAAGCGGCCGCGGCATCACGGCCCATCACACGGCGCTCATTTTCAACGTGCTCGGCACGACGGAGCTTTCGCAGGCGCCGGTGCCACAGTCCCTGCCCGACGAGTCGCACCATGTCATGCACAACATGCTGGAGACCCACGATTCGATCACCGCCAAGAATTTTCAGGAGGCCTATCACGATGCCCTGGCCCTGCGTGACGAGGGAATGACGCTCTTCAAGCTCGGCTATCTCACGCTGAAGGATTGCGCCATCATGGAGTCGGTCTTCTGCTCGGCCTGCCGAAAACTTCTGCGCATCATTCGCGAGAAGGACTATGTGCCCGATGAATTGCAGGGGCTGGAAGCGCAACTGGCCGTCACCTACCACGGCAATTTTTCAATTTTCCAGTCGGTGCCGGACTGCTGGGCCGTGGGCCAGCTTCTGCCGATCATGCCAATTCACCGGCTCAACGAAGAGCCGACGACGCGGGCCATCCTCGCCGACATCACCTGCGACTCGGACGGCAAGATCGACAAATTCATCGACCTGCGCGACGTAAAGACGACGCTTGAACTGCACCCCCTGAGCAATGGCGATGAATACATGCTCGGCATCTTCCTGACGGGAGCCTATCAGGAAATTCTCGGCGACATGCACAACCTCTTCGGCGACACCAACGCGGTGCATGTTTCGGTGAAAGACGACGGCCAGTACTTCATCGAGCACGTCATCGACGGCGATACGGTCGGCGAGGTGCTGCAATACGTGCAGTTCTCACCGGAAAATCTTGTCGCCCGATTGCGACAAACAGTGGAACGGGCCGTGCGCGACAAACGCATCAACTTCCGCGAAAGCGCGGAATTGCTTCGGTTTTATGAAGAGGGGCTCAAGGGATATACCTATCTGGAAGATGTGCGGCATTGATTCGTCCGCTTTTCTATTCTGACGCGACATCTGCTTTGACTTCCGCGGCGGTTTGTTTCGATGCGAGAATGCCATCGAGCCGCCTTTTGAGCTCATCGAAAATTCCCGACAATTTCTTGTCAGTCACCGCCTGATCCTGCTTGGTCTTCTCGGCTTTCTTTAGCAAATTCTGGGCACGATCACGGCATTGCTTGAGCAGGGCATCGGCCGCGGTGACTTGGTTCTGGCCGAGCGGATGCGGTGTGTCATGGGTATGCCGCAGTTTCCAGCGACGCACATACGCCTCCCATGCATCGGGATCGTGCCGCCGGGCTGACAATCCGAAGTCGGCCCCGGCCTCGTTCCACCATGTCGGATAGTCCCCGACTCCCAAAGTCCGTTGATCAAGCCTGTATCGTTCCAGCGCACCCAGATCCAACGTGGATTCTCTGCTCTTGAATTCCTCTTCAGACATCGTCAGGCCTTGTCCCGCGTAGCGCATGACTCTCATGCCTTCGCCTGAGAGCCGCACGGTTTGACCGACGGGAAGACCCATGGCATCGGCAGTGATTTTCTTGGGGTGCGACTTATCATTGAAGCTGACCTCTTTATAATCAATTCGACGGCTCAGTCCTCTTCCATACTTCATCATGACCGACTCGGGCCACCATATGCCATCAACTTTTTTATATTGGTTATCAAAGAGGACGCTGCGCCGAATCGTGCCGTGTCGCTTACTGAGCGACACTACCTTTAGAATAATCATGTCCCGCGCAGGATCAAGATGCCATTCATAAGCGCGCTCATTATTCTCGCCATCATCAAACCAGCCGGTGAAGACGATAACATCATTCTCAATCGATTTTTCCCATTTCTTGAAAGGAAATGTATCCAGCGTGTGGATTTGCTCGTTCAATGTCGTGTTCTGAGAAGACCAAGGTGCAATCCCAACCAGGCGAACGTCTTGAAAAACGGTTGATAGTTTATTTTCGGACAAATTAGCATATCCCAACCCATCTGTTCTCGACCAGGTCTCCTTTGGATCATGCCTTATGACGTAGAACTTGCTATTGCATGCACCGTCCAAACCCAGCAACGGCGACCCGCTGACAGGATCTTTGAGACGAATTCCGTCGTCATCACCTTTGTCCGCCTGCATGATGTCGTTGCCTACGCTGAGTTGCTCCATATTCTTGATTCTATGCGCCCGCCCAGGTCGAACTTCCGTGTGCTTGTAGACGAACTTCGCCGAGCGAAAGTCACATCTTTGACGGAATCCTTGATGGAGCTCCGACGGTACGGCCGGCAGCGGTTCAACTCTCATCGCAATGCACAAGATGAACAGCAGAGTACTCATTGATATTTCCTCATGTCGGCCTATCTACCAAACGGCGACTATGACCAATTACAACACTCATAATAGTTATCGAGCATGAAATAACCGGCGTCGCTGACAGTTTGGCATATTTCCCAAACACACCCAATAATATTATCTTCCTCATCATATTCAGGAGAGCACTGATAGTAGTAACCACAGGCCCTGAGTCGAAATGAGGTTGTGCATTCGCCACATGGAATCTGGCTGCATTCACCAGATGGTCGACCAAGTTCGCCGACAACTTTGTAGGTATTCTCACTTTCGTACTTCTCAATCACCGTTTCGCATCGAACCGGGTTCGTGAGCATAGCGCAAATCCCATCGACTTCCGTACTTGGACAGGAGCTGTAGCCATATGCTGGATACCACCTGCATGAGAATCCAATACCACAAGTCGAGAAATCACAAGCTTGCGCCGTCTCAAACATTGCGTCAACAACACCGAGCGAGATGAATCCCACAATAACCGCATACAGTTTTTTGTTCACATTGTTCTCCCGGAAACAGTGCCATTTTTTGCCCGAATTGAATTGTCCATCCCCCCCCCCCCAATATGTCAACCAAAATCCGAAATGTTTTGTGCTGCCGCGACTGCACAACGAAAATCCGCTACCATACCAACCTATTGTCAGGGAAGCCGTCAGTGCCATTTTCCTTGCAAATGGGGGAAATTCGGCGACTATTCGCTGGCAATGAAAACACCATGATGTGCTTAAACTCTCTAATTACAACGTGGTTGGCGTAAATGAGTATTCCGCATGAAGCTCTGGAATTTGCTCTGACAGTTGCCGACGCGGCCGGCGGGCGAATCATGTCGCACTTCCGGCACTGCAACACCGACTACAAGCCCGACGGCTCCGAAGTCACCATCGCCGACCGCGAGGCCGAAACGCTTATCCGCGAGATGATCGCACATCGCTTTCCCGACCACGATATCCTCGGAGAGGAATTCGGCGACTCCGGACGGCGCGCCGGACGCCCGCTGTGGGTGATCGATCCGATCGACGGAACCACCTCGTTTACATGGGGCATTCAGGCGTTCGGCACACTGATCGCACTGCTCGAAGGGAACGAGCCAGTACTGGGTGTCATCCACATGCCCGCACTTGAGGAAACGGTGTATGCCGCGCGCGGCGGCGGTTGCTGGTTCAGGGCCGGCCGCGCGGCAGCGGAGCGGGTCCGCGTGGCCGCCTGCTCGAACCTGAGTGACGCGCTGGTGTCATTATCGGGGGTCCATGCGACCGACATCGGCCCGGAAAGCGATTCGCCAAGGTATCAACTGAGCAAGCTCCTCCGCAAAGCCAGAAAGATTCGGTTTTGCGGCGATTGCCTGCAACACGCGCTGGTCTGCCGGGGGCGCATTCACGCGGCCATCGATACGGTCATGCAGCCGTGGGACATTGCGGCGCTGGTGCCGTGCGTTGAAGAGGCGGGCGGTGTAGCGACGAGTTTGGCCGGCACGCGCGACAACGTCGTGTTTTCAGGCAGCCTGCTGACCAGCGCAAATGAGGCGGTGCATCGAGAATTGCTGGACTGCTTGCGGCCTGTGGAAACAAGTAGTCATTAGTGGTTTCGAATGGGTGCATTCCTGTTTAGCCCAACTCCGAAGGAGTAGGGAAAATGGGAGCAGCTGTAACAAACCAATGAGAAAACGCCGCCAATAGCGACCAGTGAAACACATCAGGCACTCGAATCTCAGTCCTACGCATTGTTTGAAGCGATTGTCCCTTGGTCTGCGCCGTCGCGCATTGGACCCTGCCACGTTTGGGGCTGGGCTATAAACCTTGATCACGCGCGAAGCGTTGCCGCGAATTTCTCTTTGAGCGACTTCATCACACCCTCCAGAATGGCGGTGATAGCCTCCGCCGTGAGCGTTTGGCTGTGTTCGCGAAAGACGAAGGCCATTGCCAGGCTTTTGTGATTCTTGGGAATCTGCGAGCCGTGGTAGACATCGACGAGACGAAGCGATTCCAACCCCGCTCCGGCCGCACCGCGAATGTCCTGCTCGATCGATTCAAACGGCACATCCTCGGCGACGACAATCGCCAGATCGCGCGTGACGGCCGGCATACGAGCCGGCGGCTTGGACGCGCGCACTTCAAGAAATCCGGGCACCAACGCCTGCAAGTCCAGCTCGAAACCAAAGAGGCGAACCTGCATCTTTCCAGTGTCGACAATTCCAGGCGCGAATTCACCGATGCAGCCGATGTGTTGGCCGCCGACCTTGATCGCGGCAACTGTTCCGGGAACAAAATGGGCCATCTCCACCGGTTCGAAGCGGCGTTCCTTCGCGCTGACACCATCCAGCACGTTCTCAACCACACCCTTCAGATCGAAAAAGTCCAGCTTCGCCGCCCCGCCGCGCCAGTTCATGTCCTGCACCATTCCGCCGACCACGCCCGCGACCATCCAGCGATCCTTCGGCGCGGGCGGGTTGCCGTCGAGCCAGAAAATGCGGTCGATCTCGAAGAGCCGCGCCGTCGTCGTGCCGCGGCGAATGTTCCGCTCCATCGATCGAAGCAGGCCGCCGAAAAGTGAACAGCGCACCACCGACATTTCCCGATTCGACGGATTGCTGAGACGCACAATCGAAGCAGGTGGTTTGTTGCCGAACACGGCTTTGGCATCGGCACTTTCCAGCGGTGGATTGCGCGATTCGAGAAAGCCACCCGCAACGAGATTCTGCGTGACCAACTGCCGAACCTTGTCGAGCGGAGAACGGATGCCGATGGTCGCAACGCCCGGATTGGGCCGCGCGACAATGGAATCGAAACCGAGCTGCCGGGCGACATCCTCGATCAACACAACGGGATCGTTCACATCGACGCGCCACGTCGGCACTTCCACCGTCAGATCATCGCTGCATTTCATTTCCAGCCGTTCGAGAGATGTCTTGATGGTCTTCGCATCAACCGCCACACCGAGATACCCGCTGAGTCCATCGCTGGTCAGTTTGAACACGCGCGGTTCCAGTTTTTTTGGATACGAGTCGGATACTCCGCCCTCGCGCGAGCCGCCGGCGAGCTCGCAGATCAGGTCGGCCGCGCGTTCGCGGGCGCGGTTGAGAATCGAGTTCGGATCGGTGCCGCGCTCGAAACGATAAGAGCTGGCCGTGCCGCGCGTTTCGAGGCCGAGGTCGATCGCCTTGACCGATTTTCGAATGTTCACCGGCTCGAAGTTCGCCGCCTCCAAGAGAACATCCGTGGACCACGACTCAGTGGCCGTCGGCCGGCCGCCCATGATGCCGGCGAGTGCCACGGGCTTGACCGCATCGGCAATCACCAGCCCGGACGCCGTGCCGTCGATCGTCTTACCACTGAGCAGTTCGAGCTTTTCATCGGGCTTCATGCGCCGCACGACGATTTTGTCACCCTGCAGCTTCGCATAATCGAACGCATGAAGCGGCTGGCCCCATTCATACATGACATAGTTGGTGATATCCACGATGTTGTTGATGGGTTTGCAACCGATGGCCAGAAGTCGCGACTTGAGCCACGCGGGCGACGGGCCGACTTTCACATTGCGAATAAGCTGGCAGGAGTAGCGCGGGCATAGGTCCGGCGCCTGAATGTCGACGGCGATGATCTGCTTGCCCGCCGTGATCGCCGATTTCGTTTCCGGATAGCGCAGCGTTCGTCCGGTTGCGGCGGCCACTTCGCGGGCAACGCCGATGTGGCCGAGACAATCTGGACGATTGGGCAGCACATTGAGATCAAGAAGACAATCCTCGATTGTGATAAGCGATGTCAGCGATTGGCCGAGCGTCGCCTCGTCTTTGAAGACTTGCAGGCCGGTGCCGGTGGCCAGAAAGCCGAGCTCGCCGTCGAGGCAGATCATGCCCTGCGATTCGACGCCGTGAAACTGACCGGCCGTGATCGTGCGACCATGCGGCAATCGGGTGCCGGCCAGTGCGACAGGCACGCCCCAGCCGATCTCGATTTCATGTTCCGACGCGCAGACGATGGGCACGCGCCTGCCTTTTGCGACCTCGACTTCGCAGGCGAACATGGCTGGTGCCGCTAATATGGCATTCTTCTTGCGGATGAATCCAATGCGAATGTCGGCGAGATCGTTCTTCAGAATATGCGTTGATTCGATTTCGAGGCCGATCTTCGGAAGAATATCGATGATATCCCCTGCGGAAATCTTCGGTTCGATGTATTCGTTCAACCAGGTCGTGTTGATGAGCATGTAGGGAGCCTTGATTGCTTCATCGCGCGGTGCGATGCACGCATCGCGAGCCGGATCGTGTCGATCCGGGGCCTGCTCGAAAAGAGCCGGCGCTCGATTGTGCGAAAACTCTTCTTCGTAAACTCCAATATCGAATTACTTCGCGAGAACACCGCCGGCCTCGTCACAACAGGCCCCGGATCGACACGATCCGGCTCGGATTCGCTTCAACACCAATCGCGAAGCGGCATCAAAACTGAGTCAAAAACGCCGCTTCGTTTTCATAAAGCAGCCGAATATCCGTAACATTGAATTTCGCCATCGTGATCCGGTCGATGCCCATCCCAAATGCAAAACCCCGCCACTCGGCCGGATCGATTCCGCCGTTGCGAAGCACTTCGGGCCGCATCATGCCGGAGCCAAGCAGTTCCATCCATCGCCCGCGATAAAAAACATCCACTTCGGCGCTCGGTGTCGTAAAGGGAAAATAACTGGGCCGAAAACGCAACTGAATGCCGGGGCCGAGAAAGGCCGTCAGCATTTGATACAACGTATGCTTCAGATCGGCGAAGCAGATTGTCCGGTCGATCGCAATCGCGTCGAGTTGGTGAAAAATCGGAAAATGCGTGTCGTCGATTTCGTCGCGCCGGTAGCAGCGGCCTGCAGTCATGGCCCGGATGGGCGGCGATGATGCCTGCTTCATGGCATGCACCTGAAAGGCCGACGTGTGCGTGCGCATGACATGCCCCTGTTCGGAATAAAACGAGTCGTGCATGTCGCGCGACGGATGCCACGACGGCGTGTTGAGCGCGTCGAAATTGTTGTATTCGGTCTCAATTTCGGGATAGTCGTCGTAGCGAAAGCCCATGCCCTGCAGGATGGTCTTTAATTCTTCCATCGTCTGCATGAGCGGATGTCGTCGGCCGATCTCGCGGCGAATGCCCGGCAGGGTGACGTCAATCCACTCTCTCGGCTTGGATTTTGTCGTGGCCTGCAAGTGCTGTTTGCGTTCGTCGAGCGCCGTCTGCACCCGGTTCTTCGCCTGATTGACGGCCTGCCCGAAGGCGGGGCGCTGGTCCTCGGGCAACTTGCCAAGGCTGCGAAGCAATAAGGAGATTTCGCCCTGCTTGCCCAGAAAGCGAATTCGGAGCTGCTCGACCGTATCGAGCTATGCCGCGCTTTGGATTTCCGCGAGCGCGGATTCTTCTGCGGACTTGACACGGTCGTCGGGTGCATGTTGATCGGTCATTCGAAGTCGGGCCTGGTTCATGTCTCTGAAATACTGGGGTTACACGGGCCGAGAGAATAGCAGAAACGCCGCGTCAGGGGAACATTGCGAATCGGGCCATGCCGCACTTGAATCACTTTAAGGGCCAACTTCGTACGGCCGTTTCGGCGATTCGACGAAGGTCTTTTTTCGTCGCACCGCCCGCCGCCTGTACGGCAATCCCGTTGATGAGAGTGCTGACAAAACAGGCGAGATCGCCGGGATCGATACTTTCAGGAAGATCGCCTTCCGCCCTGGCCCGGACAAATCGCTCGCGAATGGCCTTTTGGGCGGCAGCGCGAAGCAAGTTCGCGGCGAACCGGGTCCGCGTCCTCTGCGCAGCAAAGCGCGCCCTGGACAATGAGACACCCTCGTGGATTGTCGCCGCCGCACACCAGATCGGCGGCTCGCCGCAGCAGGCTCTCGAATACGGCGCGGGCCGTTGATTCGGTCAGAGCCTCCCGAATGTAGGCGGCCGGCCCGGACACGTAACGATCGATGCACTTGCGAAAAAGGTCTTCCTTGTTGCCAAAGGCGGCATAGAGACTGGGACGGTTGATGTTCATTGCTTTCGTCAAATCGGGCAGCGAAGCGCCTTCATAGCCCTTTTCCCAGAAAACGCGCATGGCCTGTTCGAGGGCCTTTTCGGCCTCGAAGGCTCTGGGTCGACCTCGTGTTTTTGGGGGGCGGGTGGTTTTCATACCTATCAATACAATAATCTCCTTGACTTTCAAAGTCCAGCGTGATATATTTACCGTATGGTACATAATCGACCGGAGACAGTCATGTATGCAAATCGATACGACTCTTCAATCGGGATGAACACCGCAAGAATCGTCCTTGGGGAATCTTGATCCGCGTTCCTGCGGAAAATCCCTCAATCACTAACAGCGTTTCATGCCAAGAGTTTTCTTTTAACGCTCGGAGAAAAATTATGCGCAAATTGCACGGAAAAGTCGCCATCGTCACCGGAGCATCCAAGGGAATTGGCGCGGCCATCGCCCAGCGGCTGGCAGATGAAGGTGCGGCAGTCGTCGTGAATTATTCCTCCAGCAAGGATGGCGCCCGATCAGGTCGCCGGGATCACCAAGAATGACGGCAAAGCCATCGCCGTTCAGGCCGACGTTTCGAAAGAAGCCGATATCGGCCGGCTCTTTGATGAAACAATTAAGGCCTATGGCCGCGTCGATATCCTCGTGAACAACGCCGGCATTTACGAATTCGCCCCGATCGAGCAGGTGACGGCCGATCATTTTCGCCGGCAGTTTGATCTCAACGTTCTCGGTCTGCTGTTCACGACGCGCGAAGCCGTAAAGCACTTCGGCGCAGACGGCGGCAGCATTATCAACATCAGTTCTGTCGTCGCGACGCTCGCCCCGCCGAACGGATCGGTCTATAAGCGCGACCCAAGGCGGCGGTGAATGCCATCACCCGGTCACTGGGACAGGAACTCGGGGCGCGGAAAATCCGCGTCAATTCGATCAACCCCGGCATGGTGGAAACCGAGGGCACCCATTCGTCCGGCATCACCGAAAGTGACATGCGCAAGCAGGTCGAAGCCCAGACACCGCTCGGCCGCATCGGTCAGCCGCAGGACATCGCAGGCGCGGCGGTTTTTCTGGCGTCGGACGATTCGGCCTGGGTTACGGGCGAATCAATCTACATCTCGGGAGGAATGCGATAGTCGAATCAGTTGCGCGATTTGGAGGCACTCATGGATCATCGTCGAGGAAAAATTTGATCGCCAGTCATCCGAGTAGAAACCCAATTTGCGCCAACCCCCAACGGGCGAGCGAACAACGAATGACGGCCCAGTTAACAAATAAATCACTCGATAAGGAGTACGACGATGATTCAAGTACGACGAAATAGCGACAGAGGCCATTTCGACCACGGCTGGCTCAACACATACCATACCTTTTCCTTCGGCGACTATCACGACCCCGCGCATATGGCATTTCGCTCGCTGCGGGTAATGAACGAAGACTGGGTCGCTGCGGCAAAAGGCTTCGGCATGCACGGCCACCGCGATATGGAAATTGTCACCTATGTTCTCGAGGGCGAGTTGGAGCATCGCGACAGCATGGGCAACGGTTCCATTCTGCGCGCCGGCGATTTCCAACGCATGACCGCAGGGACGGGTGTGCGACACAGCGAGTTCAACCCATCGCCGACCGATACCACCCATCTCTATCAAATCTGGCTGCTGCCTGAAAGACCCGGGCTGACGCCGAGTTATGAAGAACTGCGCCGTGAAAATCGCACCGATGAAGAGGGACTTCGCCTGGTAGCCTCGGGCGACCGGCGCGACGGAGCATTGGCCGTAAATCAGGATGCCCGGATTTACTTGGGCCGAATCGAAAAGGGAAACCGGCTGATTCACACGATCGACCGCTCGCGGCACGGATGGCTGCAAGTGCTTCGGGGCGGTGTATTGTTGAACGATCTGCCGCTCGCCGCCGGCGACGGCGCGGCGATCCACGATGAAAGCGATCTACAAATCGCTGCGGATGTGAATAGCGAGGTGATGCTCTTCGATCTGGCGTAAGTCAGGACAATCGGTCAAGAGAACTACGGCACGATGGCGGGCGCGCACGGCGCGCTCGCCATCATGCATGATGGGAATTGTCACACGCGACAAGAAACGAACCACACCGTTACGTCAGGCGGAAATCCGTCGTCCGTAACAGCCGTAAAAAACAAGAGACCGCGCCATCCGTGACGCGGTCCCTGTTTTCGTTGAATCGATTCAATAAGACTAAGTGCGGTTTACTTGTTGGCCATTTCCTTCAGGGCCTTGAGTGCCAGCGCCTTGACAACGCTGCGGGCCGGCTTGGCCTTGAACATCTGCTTTTCGCCGGTGAAGGGATTGATGCCTTCGCGCGCCTTGGTGGCCGGCTTGTGAATCCGCTTGATCTTCAACAGGCCCGGAACCGTGAAAATGCCGGGGCCGCGCTTGCCGATATCGGCTTCGATCATGGCGGACATGCCGCTGAAGACCGAAACAATCTGGCCGCGCGAGAGGCCCGTGCCTTCGGCCAGCATCTTGTAGATTTCACCCTTGGTTCGGGGCTTGGATGCCGAACTGACTTTCATCTTCGGTGCGGCTGCCTTTGCGGTTTTCTTCTTTGCCATGGAGATTCGTCCTTTCTTGTATGACTATCTTCTCAAGGGCGGACGGTGCGAACGATCCTCGTCGCATTCTGTTCCGCCGCCGCCTTTCACGTAGCGCGGCGATAAAATGGCGGAAAACGTCGGGAAAAGCAAGCCCTACTTTTCGAAAATGCCTAAAATATAGGGATTTCTTAAGACCGGGAAGACCCTCCCCTAGCCTGACCGGCCGCTCGCAAGTGGTCATTGCCAGCCGCCGGGATCGCCGGGCTCGCAGCCAATGCCCCACAATGACGGCATGTTTCTTGCTTCTGGCCAGCTTAGCCGCATGTGATTTGCGATGAAAATTCCCGCAATAAACCCGTCACATTCGAAGGCGATTCTTGACCCCGCATCGTCCGGAATGATACACTCATGGGGTTCCCGCGTTGAGCCGAGGATGATGGGGGCGATGAATCGCGCGTATTCGCTCGGCCTTACAGTAAAACGTTTTACTAGAGACCCTGCATGATGCACAATCCAACTCGTTATGTCATCGTACTGGCACTTGCGGCCACGGTCAGGTCGGCCGTCGCCGCGCCGAACTTTGTTTCACACGATCCCAATTCGGGCGTCTTCACCCAGACCGGAATCACCATGCGCCAGCCGCCCATTCCCCGCGAGGATGAGGCCGTGGCGCTCTGGATCAAGACCGGCCCCTCATTCACCTACAACGCCGTCGCAATCTACTACACGGACGACGGCTCGGAGCCCAACGGCTCGCAAGGCGTCGGCAACGTCGGCACGCTTGTCCTGCACTCTTACGGTCCCAGCCCGGCCATCACCTTTCAATTCAACGAAGCCGGTCAAAACGGCAACGATGATTGGTGGCGCGCGGAATTACCCGCTTTCACACGAAGTTACGGCCGACAGATTCGTTACAAGATCAGTGCGTGGGACACCAACAATCCGGTACCCGAAGTATTTGCCGGCGGCGGAGCAACCTACGAATTTACCAATAAGCTTGCGTGGCCCGGTGCGGGAAGCGGCTCGCCCACGCCCGCGCAGGGCTACCCCCCCATCCATTTCTGGAAGGAAGAGGCCGTCGCCGGAAACAATTACATCAACGTGATGCTCGACCAGAACGGCTCCCTCTACGACATCTACTATCCCTCGGCCGGCTGCATTCAGGGCATCGGCACCAAGAACGAAGGCTACGTCGATGGACCCGACACGTTCCCCCCTCTGCTGCCAAGCGGGAATCGCGGACAGATGAACCTGAACCAGGCGATGCCGGGCATTCGCGTCGACGGCACGACCTACTGGCTCAGCAATGCAAACGGCACGGACTATGTGGATGTGCTGCAAGCCTACGTCACCGATACCAATGTCGTGAGCACAACACAGCGACTCGTCGCGGCCGGCAACGACATCCTCGTCGAACAATTCGATTTTTCACCGAAGGATGTGGCATACCCACAGAATGCGGATGCTTCCGAAAATCGCGGCATCTTCGTCAAGCGAATGATCCTGACGAATAACGGCCCGTCGCAGAAAACCGTTAACGTCTATTTCCACGTCGACCAGGCCATGAATGGCGGCGACAATTTCGACGGCCTTTTTCACGATGCGTCGCGCGGCGCTCTCGTGCCATTCGAAAACGAAATCACCACCCGGCTCGCCAGCGCCCGCGGCGAATACAACCCGACCACTTTCGGCGACTACGAAAAGACCATCAAAGTCTATCTCGGCTGCGCCATGAAGCGCGTCGACAACGTCGGCGACGCCGGCGGAACGCCCGCTTCGGATTTCAGCCGCGATACAAGCACCGACACGGACCAGGGCTGGGTGGGCATGCAGGTCGTGCTGCCGGTCGGCGTGGCAACGGAAATCGACATCGGCGTCATTGGAGGTTACGCCAGTGTCTTCGACACGGGAAACGATACCTACCTCCAGCAGGTCGCACCGGGTCTCGATTGGTTCCAATCGGGCAGTTCGCAATCCCTTCAAACCAGCACTGAAAACTACTGGCTCGACTGGCTGACGGACGGCGTGACCATCGATGTTCCCGACGACCGATTCGATCGCACGTTCAAACGCGGGCTCCTCGGCACAGCGCTGCATCTCGACGGAAAGCACGGCGGCATCATCGCCGGCATGCACAACGGGGCCTATCCGTTCGTGTGGCCGCGACGCAGTCTGGGCTGCCATCACGCTGGGACGAGCGGGGCACGCCTCTGAATCTCTCGGCATCTACGACTTCCTGCGCGACGTGGCCCATCGTGATGTGGACGGCTGGGGACGCAAGGGATTCTGGAAGCAGAAATACACCACCGACGGCTACACAGTCTGGGGCGCGCCACAGGTCGATGAGACCTCGTGCTATCCGTGGGGAGCGCGATACATCTACGACGTGACCGGCGACATCGGTTTTCTCGAAGCGCATTACGACGAAGTCTTCGAAGCCGGCATCGCCTCGACCTGCGAATTCGCCACACCCGTCTTTGAGGACGGCCAGTGGAAGAAAAAAAGCACCACCGACGCGCGGCTATACTACACCGAAACATTCAATCTCACGCACTCCATGAGTCTGTGGGAGGATGCGTTCGGCCTCTTCAATTATTCGAACGCCAGTGTCATTCGCGCGTTGGAGGATGCCGCGGCCATCGCCAACATTCTCGATCAGAATGCCTGCCCCGGCGGTCCCGGCGCCTGCAATTATCACAACGACGCGGCGCTCTTTACGAATCGCGCCAATGCTGTGCGTACCGGTCTCGATGACCGACTGGCGTGGAATGGCGAAAACTGCGACATCTCGCAGCTCGGCATTGCCTATCCCTTCGACATATATCCGGCAAATCATCCGCGAACCGCGCTGATCGCCGATCGCATCAACGGCGTCGCCAACGACACCTTCGGCAACAACCAGCCGCTGGTCAACTTTGGCGGCGAATGGAACGATCTTATCAACCGTTACCACAACGACGGCTATTGGAACAATCCCGGCGCGCCCAATGCGGCCGGCAGCCCCTGGTTCCTCTCCACCATGTGGTATGGCTGCTACTACGCCATGCGGCAGGATTTCAATCCCGGCAAGAGCGACATCGACAACCACCGGCATCGGCTCGACCTGCTGCTGGACCGCCTCGGCCCGGTCGGCTTTGGCGCGGAACAAATTTCACCTTCGAACAGTCTGCTCTATGCAGGCCAGACCGATTTCCTTTTGCAGGCCGCCTGGCCCAACGCGTGGGAGTCGATGTCCTTCTTCGTCGATGCGATGATGCTTTTCTTCGACTACACCCCCGATGCCGACGGCAACACGCTCCGCATCGAACCGAAACTGCCGACCGGCTGGTCGACGATAACCTGCAACAATCTGCATCTTGGCAACCATCGCATCAGCATCACGGCCGATGAGTCGAACGCCACCCACCGAAACACATTTACCAATCACACCGGAAACGCACTGAATTTCGACACGCACATCCGCGTGCCGGCCGGTTCGTCGGTGATCGCCGTCACGAAAAACGGCGCGGGTGGTTGCAATACGCTGTCGTTCACCCACGACGCCGCCACCGGCAGAGTCCACGTTTCCGGCGATATCGACGCGGGCGTTGAAGCGGTCACGGAAATCCGCGTACGTTTCGGTCTGCGCGGCGACTTTGACGCCGCCAATGGCGTCGACCTGACGGACTTGCCTGTGTTCGTTGGCGTATTACTCGGCGACGATTCGGACTGCGAGCACATTCTCATCGCCGACATGAATGCCGACGGCACGGCCGACGGCGAAGATGTGCAGGGCTTCACCGACGCGCAGGTGCCGTAAAACCGAATGCCGCCTATTCTACGTGCCCAACTGCAAAGCGGGCCGAACATAGCACATCCAGGCACTTTTATGCGTCCGCAAATGGATAGGGTGAATACCCGTTCGGTGAGGGGGACGACCCGCCCACCCGCCCAGACCGCGATTGCTTTGCAGTCTCAGAAAAGCGTACAATACGGCCACGGCTTGGGCCGGGCTCTCTCCTGAAAGGAACCGCTGCCGGCTCTTGAACCAAGGTGCCGAGACGTGGCGACGCCCGTCTGAAAGTGGCCGCTTTTCGGGTATGGCACTCGTGCAGTTGAAGGGCCCACAACCAACGGCCTATCGACCGGCCGGCAACAAAATACGAGCGTATCAATACAAAGGGTGCAACGCACATGGCATCAAATTCCCTTCTTACTAAGACCACTGCTATTGCCATGTCTCTTGCCTCCGTCGCCGGTCCCTCTCTCGCTTCCATCTTCGGATTAGGTAAAGAATCCTCCGCTGACGCCGCCGCTCTCAAATCTATGAGCCTCTATCCTCAGTCCACTGCTCTCGCTAACGACCCCATGTATTGGCAGGCGGCGGCGGTGAAAGCCACCTTTAGCACTGGTCCAAAATATGCCTCATGTGTGGCGGTTGCCCCTACCCTAGTAATAGGAGCTGGGCATTTCACCCCTAGCCCGACTAGTCGCAGTACTAAATGAAGTCGTCTTTGGAGCGAATCATAATGATCCAAATGCTTTAAGAATTCCGGTTGTCTCTTGGGAGAGATTTCCTACCTATGTCTCCGGCAATCCTAATACGGTTGATCTCGGATTCTATTGGTTGGCGGAACCGATTCCGGGATTCACTGAGCCGGTCAAATTTAACAGCACCTCGATAGGGCAGATTCTTACCATGGTTGATCGGGGTAACTTTGGGGACCCTTCTACAGGTGAGCAGCTTAGTGTTGGCGATGCTATGGCGGGGTATGCGCCGAGGATTCCTGCCAGTGATGTTATTTCTAGTTACCCGGATGGCTTGTATGACTTTATGAATTTTAATGGCATTCAATCCGTCGGTATAGCGCTTAATGTACAGGGTTTAAATTTCTCGTCTGGAGCCCCATGGTATAACGCCACAGGAGAATTGACTCATCTATCAGTTGCCGCCACGAATGGAACTTGGTGGTGGGCAGACTGTTTGATTAGAACTAAATAACCCGGTTGTCCAAGCAGAACTTGGCCCAAGAATTCAAGCCTCATGGGAAGAATTCTGTCAACCCGGGGACGTGAATCATGACGGCGAGGTCAACGGAGCCGACATTCAGCCATTTACCGACTGCCTGCTCGGTGAAGGCAACCTTTGCGGATGTGCAGAGATGGACGGGCTTCCCGGCCTGACCCCCGAATACATGACCGCGTTCATTTCTCAGCTACTCACCAACGATTAGCAACTCTAGCCCGTAACGGCAACTCAACCTCCATTCAATTCGCCCCGTCGGGACCGCTCCGGTGCTTGCTCGCAAGGTTTTGCGTGGACGCGGCCGACCGCTTCGCTCTATCGGCCGGACTTATTTTGGAACCCCCTCACGCCGCCGGTTCCAAACTTCCCCCGCCCCCTTTTTCCCCTCCTTGGCTTCACTCGTACCGCAGCGCTTCGATCGGATCCAGCCGGCTCGCCCGCCATGCCGGATAAAAGCCGGACAGTATGCCGGTGAGAAACGCGCAACCCAGCGCAATCCCCGCAACCACCGGCGAAATCTCCGTCTCATACCCCTGCTGGGTCATGAGAAACGTAAAGAGCCAGCCGCTCAGCATGCCGATGATGCCGCCGATCGCGCAAAGCATGATCGCCTCGATGAGAAACTGAAGCATCACGTCGAACCCGTTCGCCCCGATCGCCATGCGCAGGCCGATCTCCCGCGTGCGCTCCGTCACGCTCACCAGCATGATGTTCATGATGCCGATGCCGCCGACCACCAGCGACACGCTCGCGATCATCCGCAGCAGCCACTGAAACTCTTCGCTGGCCGCGGCCTTGGTTTCCGCGTTTTCGCTTTGCGCAAAGATGCGAAAGTCGTTGGGCTCGCCCTCGCGCAGGCCGTGCAACTGCCGCAACAGGCTGGTGATCTGGGCCTGGGCGATGCTGGGATCGACCCCGTGCTGCGTCGCGGCCATCAGCGTGCCGGACCGTTCATTTCCCGCGATCTTGCGCTGGGCCACCATGAACGGCACAAGAATGATGTCGTCCAGATCGCGCGAATCCTGCTGTCCCTTGAAAGCCAGCAGGCCGACGATCTTGAATCGGGAGTTCTTGATGGTAATGAACTCGCCGACCGGGTTGATCGATCCGAACAGCTCCCGAGCCGCCGACTGGCCAACGCAGCACACGGGGTTCAGGCTGTCCTCGTCGGATTGATCGAGCTTTCGGCCGGCGATCACATCCCACCGTCGAATATCGTGGAACGCAGGATAAGCGCCATACACCGAAGCGAGGTAGTTGCTATAGCTCGACTTGACCTGCACCGTGATGCGATTGCTCGGCGTCGCCGCCCGGACTGCCGAGCACTGCTTCATGATTTCATCGGCTTCCATCTTGGTCTGAAAGGGTTTGCGCTCCTGATCGCCCTTGCGCACGCCGCCCACCGGCATGCCCCAATAACCGATGAACATCCAGTCGTCGCCAAGGCGGGCGATTTCATCCTCCACACGCGTCTTCGTCGCCTGGGCCATCGCAACCAGCACGATGACCGCGCCAACGCCGATGACAATGCCAAGCATGGACAAAGCCGTGCGGACCTTGTTCTTGCCGAGACTGATCATCGATTCAAAAATCAGCGTCAGAATGCCCATGAAACACGCCTGCGCCTTTCATTCGGGATCAGTAATTCGATCCATTTTTCCGAATATGGACAAACGGCGGCGCGAGTTCACCGATGCCTGCGTCGATGATTTCCGCGAGATACAGCCAATGGTCCCCCGCCGGATGCCGGGACGCGACGCGCGCCGACAGCCATGCGATCTGATCGGAAATGATAACGCCCGCGCCAACAGGCTTGGTTTCCAAACCAGCGAAGGCGTCCTGTTCCGGCGAAAACCCCTTGCCGAAATGTTGAAACATCGGCGTTGCGTTTTCGCCGAGGACGTTGATGACAAACCCGCCGGCCTCATCGATCAGTGTCGCCACGGGCCGCTCGCGCTTGATGGCCATACTGATCATCGGCGGCTCAAAGGCGGCCTGCTGCACCCACGAGGCCAGCATTCCCGGTCTGGCCGGTCGCGCGCTGACGGTGACGATGCAACACCCGCTGGGAATTCGGCCCAAGGCCTTGCCAATGCGATCCTTCGATTCCGTGGACAATCCGCTCATTCTAACCATCCTGAATTAATGCAGCGTACAATCTGTTGCGGGCCGATTGCCCGCACCGCTTATTACACGGTTTCCATCAATCGCCGGGCACAACAATCTCATTGGCATTGTAGCATCTTCATCGCCAATTTCGAATTTCACACGCGCAGCGTAAACCCCGTGTTGTTCGCATAATAGGCGCGATGGTGGAAACCGACACGATCCGATTGCGACGGCTGACCGGCATTGTCCTGCTGGCCGCGGCGGTCATTCGGGCGGCGCTGGTCCTGCAACCGGCCTGCATAGACCGCAACGGCGTGCAGCTCATCGAGTTTTCGCGTCGCATGGAGACCAATCTGTCCGAGGCCATGCGCGTCACCACCCGACAGCCCGGTTATTCCCTGCTGCTTCTCTGGACCCATCGGACCATCGGCACCCTCGTCGGCGGCGACACACCCGAAGCATGGCAACGCTGCGGCGAACTCATCGCCATGATCGGGGGCATCGGCGTTTGTCTGGCCATTGTGCTATTAACGCGGAAATTGTTCGACGAGCACACCGCTCTGGCCGCCGCGGTGCTGGTTGCAATCTGGCCGCAAGGGGCACACCTTTCAGCCGGGGTTCTGTCGGACATGCCCCACCTCGCGCTTTATTTATTTGCCTTGTTGCTGGTTTATTCCGCGATTCTACATCGCAGTCCCATGCGATTGGCATTCGGCGGCGCGCTGATCGGCATGGCCTATCTTTTCAAACAGGAAGCCATCAGTCTTTTCATCGCTTCCATCATTTGCTGGTGGATTTCGATGAAGTCGGCCGGCGGCCCACGCCGCATTGGCGGCATGTTAATCATGACAGGCTGCTTTGCACTCGTCATCGCGCCCCATTCTCTTGCAACTGACAAATGGCTGCCGAACAAGAATCCGCTGGACTTGCTGAAGCTTCTTGGCGGCGCGGGCGACTCATCGCCGGGAATTCTGGCCTATGTCCTGCCCTGGTGGAAGACGCCGGGGCGTTTCCTCGAAGAGTGTTTGCGCAGCGGTCGATACGTATTTGCCATCCTGTTTCTGGTCGGTGCATTGGTCAGGCATGCCCGCAAGTCACAGAATCAGGGCAAATTTCTGTTGCTCACCTGTGCGACCGTTTATGTCATCCTTCTGCAGATACGGGCCATGGTCTATGGCGAAATCAGCGAGCGCTATGCGGCCATCCCCGCCGTCCTGATGATTCCCTGGGCCGCATCCGGCTGGCTCGCCTTGATGGAACTTGCGAGAAGTCGCCTGCAGAATACTCCTCACGCCGTTCGCTTCTCCGTGATTCGGTTTCTCCTGCTGCTGATACCCCTGCCGGCGGCCGTCTATCTTGCACGGCCGGTTTACGCGGGCAAGAACCATTATCGAGAAGCTGGGATTCAACTTCGACAAATGGCTCAGCCCGATGATCGCATTCTGGCACACGAGCATCTTGAGCAAATCATGTTCTATGCCGGACGGACATTTCCGAGCAATCTGTGGGTGAAGGGTCGCCGCAGCGACACGCAGTCGCGCATCCTTCGGCTGATTCGAGGCAAAAAACCCGCATGGTATGTCGATGCCCAAGACTCCCATCGCGGTCAACTCAGCGAGATCGCCCACTTTGAGTGGCTCGCATCGCAGTCATCGCAATTTGAAAAGCCAGTGACCTACGGCCCGCAAGGGCGACACGTTCATGTCTATCGCGTGGTTTCAAAATCGCCCAGGTCGCCGCAACGATCGGCTACCGGCCCGGCGCGACCCTGATTAGACTGCGAACCGCATGACCCCGGCACGACAAGATAATGGACTGGGCCAAACGGCAACCGGGAATCCGGAACCCAAGGCCCAAACGCGCCGTCGCGTTCTGACCATCCTTGCGGCCATTGTATTAATATACGTCATCGCCGACATGGTCTCATTCCTGCGGACAATGAACAACGAGAAACGCCTGCCCACCCTCAAACGGTTTCTTCCCTTCGCCGCTGAGATCGGCCGCGACAACGAATTGTATGAGCGCCATCCCGACTATCTTTACCCGCCCGTGTTTCTCGTCCTGATGAAACCGCTGACGTGGATTCCCGCATCAGCCGCCGCAGTTGTCTGGCAGTTGGCAAAATACGCCTGCATTGTCATCGCCTTCGGCGCCGCGTGGCGCATGTTCACCACCTCGGCCGGTCCGCCGGCCGATTGGGCGAAACTCGCCTCCATCATCGTCTCGGCGCGATTTGTTCATTCCGATCTTCGCCACGGCAACATCAATCTCTTCATCGCAGTGCTGGTCATCGGCGCGGGATGGTGCCTCGTCACCAAGCGCCGGTTCTTGTGCGGCTTTCTCGTCGCCTTCGCCGCCTGCATCAAGGTCACGCCGGGGCTTTGGGGATTGTACCTGCTCTATCGCCGCGATTGGCGGGCGCTGGCCGGTTGCGCAATCGGTGCGGCACTGTTCTTCGAATTGATTCCGTCGGCAGCGCTCGGCTTTGAGATGAATCACACCCTGCTCGATCGGTGGCGTGCCCATGTCATCGACGCCTTTGTCGGCGACGGCGATGTCGATTCCGTTGGGATGAACCAGTCGCTCACCGCCGTTACCAACCGTCTGCTTGGGCATACCAGCGTGATGCCCGAAGACCGCGTCAACCTCGCCGAGCTGGACGACGATGTCATTCAATACATCCAGCGCCTGTTGTCTGTATTCATACTTCTCATCACGGCCTTCGCGGTTCGGCCCAGGGAAAATCAACATGCGATCGTAACCGCCGCGGACTGGGCCATTCTTGCGCCGGTCTCGCTCGCCCTTTCCGGTATCACCTGGACAGGACATTTTTGCCTGCTCATTCCCGCATATACGGCATTCTTTGGCTTCGTTGCGGCTACAACGCTTAGAAAACCAATGGATCGATTGTTCGTCGGCCTTGGCGTGGGATCGGTTGGTCTGGTCCTGCTGACCGGCGATTTGCTCACCGAGAGTGGACGTGAATTCACCGCGCGCATCGGCATGCCGCTCATCAGCGCCCTGATGCTGCTGGCCGCCCTGATACACATCCGCAAACGATGGGCCGGCGATGCGGGGCAGAAACCGGGGCCGGACAACCCGAATCAATCCGTGTATGATTCATTGGAATAAGAATCGGAGAAAAACCCTGGCGAACGAAACCAATCGCGCCGGAGTGACGCATGGCCGCAGAAATTGATTCCGCATTCAACCCGATCGGATGGGTACAGTTTCGACTGAACGGCGGCATGAAACGGCTGATTCCGCTCGTCTGTATCTATGCCGGGGCGATGGCATTTTTCAATGTCCTGTTTTTTCGGGGCTCCGGTGAATACCTGACGCTCTCGCGTTTTGCCGCCGGATCGCTGACGCTCACGATTGTGATTTCGGCGATCCTGATCATTCTGGTCGGCGCCGGGGCGATCAACAAAACGATCCTCCGCGATTTTTCCAGCGACATGATCACGTCACACCGATCGACCGCCATGTCCGGCCGAATGGCCGTGGTGGGCTATCTGACCGGGCCGACCGCAACGATTCTTGGATTGACTGTCGTAAATTGGTTCGCCTGCACCGTGCTGGCACAGCTTGCCGGCCTTTCCTGGTATGCCCCCTCCTTCTTGTTTGTGGCGCTGGCCTGCCTTGCCCTGGTCGCATGGACCGGATCGGTCCTGGCAGGATTGAGCTATCGCGGGAAGCTTTCCTTCGCCGCGCTCTTGATGCCGCTTTCGTTCCTGGCGTTCATACCGCCGCTGGCGGAATTCCTGACGGCCCACCCCGGTCTCGCGCTTCTTCTGAATTACAACGTGATTTACAACATGTCGAGCGCCGCAACGAGCAGCATCTCGCCGGATGCGGCGAAGTCCATTGTCATTTCAATGCTCTTTCAAATTGTGCTGGCGCTGACTTTCTTCATCGCCGCATCGAGGCGCTATTTGCGCGACGATGTCCCGGCGTTCACGCAGCCGCTGGCCTTTGCGTTGGTCGCGCTCTGCACACTCGCGTGCGCAATCGGCCTGACACTACCCAATTCGGTGACGATTCGCATCCAGAGTAAAATGGCGGATGTTTCGACGCAGGTCCTCGCCACCATCATCTCACTCGCATTGGTTGCACTCCTGCCCGTGGCCAATGCCGCCCGCAGCGCCGTGCAGTGGTCCAAGCGACGGAAAAAAGACGCGGCTTTTAAAGCACCGCGACCCCGTGGCACATGGGAAACGGCCGTCGCCGCCACCATTGTCGTTTTTGGCATTCTTGCCATGGTAAATCAAACCAGCATGGTCGATGCCCTCGATACCGGAAATGTTCCCCTGAAACAGGCGATGGGCTATCTCGTTGCATCGTTCCTGCTTGCACTCCTGACTTTCGGCGGCGCGCTGCGGTTTTCCTATGCCTATGTGCAAAGCGCCGCATGGGTTTTGCTGATCCTGCTCATTGCAACGTGGGCATTGCCCCTCGTGGGAGATCTCACCCTCGAATATGCCAACGAGCGCCATGCCGATGCGCCCAAATCCATCATGTTCTCCTCGTCGCCGCTGGGCATGTGGATTCTGCTCATGAAGAACACGCCGGGTCCGCTCGTGCCCGGCATCATCGTGCAGGCAGTCATCGCGGCGGCCGCGCAGATTGTCTCGCGACGAGCCAAATATTGATGTAATAAGGGGCATGGGCCCAGGAAAGGAGTGGTCTCCCCGGACCCATGCGGAGGGAAGGTAGGGAATCGTGAAGTCGTCGCCGATGTAGGACCGGCACACGACGTTTCCATCTTCTTTTTCGCGCTCTGCCGCCGCCGGTTGCATTCCTTGGAAAAAAACGCGCCGACTGAATGCAAACAATGGCAACGGACAATTCAGTTCATGCTCAATTCCAAATGTCGGGGGCTCGCGAAAATCGGGCGTGATGAATGCGTGCGTGGTCGGCGGGTCAGTCGTTGTTACTTCTGTTAGATTATTGGCATGCTCAGGGTGTCCGGCAAGTTGTCGGCAAAAAAAATCTGAAATTCAGCAAGACAAAAATCGTCGCCATCGCACATGAAAATCAGCTTTACCCTTTTCGCCATCGTGGATTTGCTGCTCCTGGCATTAACCGCCGCCATGGGCCTGCTGGTGGACGCGCAGCAGGGATACACGCGGCATGTTCTGCTGGGCGTGCTCGCCGCGCTCTTCACCTGCTTCGTTCATGTCGTACTCTTCATGTATTTCGTCGTGCAGGACAAAATCATCACCCAATCGATCCAGCATCACGATCTCGATGCCGCATTCTCCCATCGCATTCGCCGAATGAAATCGGTCGCGCTGCGATGGAGCATGTGCGGAATCGCGGCAATATTGCTGACCGCCGCACTCGGCGCGTCGATCGACACGGGAATTTCCATTGGCCTGCATCAAGTCGCGGCATTTTCCGCCATGATCATTGAGGCAATTGCGTTTTATTTTCAGCTGGTGCTCCTCGGCGACTATCAGGACTTGTTCAAAGATGCTTTCGGGGAAGAATGACCGGCGGGATGATTGATCCCGGACTGCCGGCGGTTCTATGATTCCAAAATGGTCCGCTCCATGAACCCACTTCGCACCATTTCGTTCCTATCGCTCCTTATCTTGGCATTCTCGTTTCCATCATATCTCAGGTCGGAAGACGAACCGACCACAATGCCCGCCGGCCCCGACCAGCAACTCCGCACCGCCCGCGACCATCGCCTCCACGGCCGATACGACGAAGCCCTGGCCATCCACAACGCTCTAAAATCAAATCCCGCGTTTGCATTGCGGGTGGCCTGCGAACGTGCTGAGCTCGATCTGGATTTGGGCGAGTACAGTACGGGTGCAAGCCGGCTTCGTGCGATCGAAAGCGAAGGCGCGAAATCAGCTCGTTGGCATAATCTCATGGGCCGCCTGCTCGCCGCTGTCGGCTCCTATGAACAGGCCATCGAACATCATCGCAGCGCGACAAGGCTCGACAAAAGCGACCCAGCCGGCTGGACGCTGCTGGGCCAGTCGCTCGAAAAACTGGGAAAAACAAGGGACGCAATCGCCGCATACAAACATTGCGACGATGTGATGACCGGCGATGCTCTGCCCGATGACGCCGAAGCCCTCACTTCGCTGGGAAAGGGCTTCTACCGCTATTCCGAGCTTACCAAAACCAATCTTGTGCAGCGCACACGGCATGTACTCGATGAGTGCTTCGGAACCGCCATCGCTTTTCATGATGCGGCTTATTGGCCGGCCCGTTTGGCCTCGGCCGAACTCCTGCTCGCGAAACACAATCTTGCGGATGCCCGTGGCGAATTTGACGAAGTCTTGAAGCAGAATCCCAAGGTCGCGGACGCCATGGTCGGCCTCGCGCGGTCTCATCTGGAAGACTGGAATTTTGACGAGTGCGAATCCCTTGGCAATCGGGCGTTGGAGGCAAACCCGAATCATGTCGGCGCATTCGTGCTCATGGCCGATTTGCGCATGACCGAGCGTAAATACGCCAGGGCGGCCGAGTTCGCGGAGCGTGCCTTGAAAATCAATCCGCGAAGCGAAGACGCGATCGGCGTGCTCGCCGCCGCCAGGTTGCGCGATGGCGATCGGGCGGCGTCCACCGAACTCCAAAAGCGCGTTTCCGCTTTTAATCCGACGCCCGCCGTTTTCCATTTCGCGCTCGGCCAATGGCTGTCGGCCGGACGTCAATTCGAGCCGGCCGAGGTGCAATTCAAAAAAGCGATCGAGTACGCAGCCTATTGGCCGGAACCGAGAACGAGCCTCGGCCAGCTCTACATGGAGCTGGGTGAAGAACAAAAAGCCCGCAAAAGTCTTGAAGCGTCGTTTGAACTCGACAGCTTCAACCAGCACACCTTCAACGTGCTCAATCTTCTCGATCGCATCGACCATTTTGCGACACTCGAAAGCGAGCATTTCATCATAAAGTATGACGCCGACGCGGATGCTGTTGCCGCCCCCTACTTTTCGCGTACGCTCGAGTCCGTTTACGCAGACGTATGCGACGACTTCAATGCGAAACTGAAACACAAAACCATCATCGAACTCTTTCCCGATCACCAGGGCTTCAGTGTTCGCATCGCCGGTCGGCCCTTCATCGGCACCATCGGCGCCTGCACCGGCCGCGTGATTGCCATGACCGCCCCGCGCGGCCGTCCGCCATTCGGTCGCTTCAATTGGGCCAGCGTCTTGCGCCACGAATTCACGCACACGGTAACGCTCGCGGTCACGGAAAACCGAATTCCGCACTGGTTCACCGAGGGGTTGGCCGTTTATGAAGAGCCCTCTCCGCGATCGTGGACCTACAAGCAACTGCTGACCGATGCGATTCGCCGGGATCGCTTATTCACTTTGCAGAATGTCGATTGGGGTTTCGTCAGACCGAAACGGCCGACCGATCGCTCGCTGGCCTATGCCCAGAGCGAATGGATGTCGGAGTACATCATCCATCGCTTCAAGTATCAGGCGATTCTCGATTTGCTGGCCGCGTTTCGCGAGGGCAAACAACAGGAGGCCGCGTTTCAGGCCGTCCTGAAAATCTCAACCGCGCAATTCGACAGGGACTTTCACACGTGGGCAGTCGCCGAGGCCGCGAAATGGGGTCTGCCGCAAACGCCACTCGAAGACCCGGAGGAGATCGAAAAAACTTGAGGATAAGCCGGACGATGCCAATCGGCTCGCCGAACTGGCCAACGCCTGTCTGGTGGATGGAGATCCCGAAAAGGCAAAAAGTGCCGCCGAAAAGGCACTCGAAGTCGATCCCAATCAGCCCGCCGCTTTGGAAGCGATGTGTCATATACTTGTCGCCAAATCGCTCGCCGAGCGCGACGAAGCCGACCGGCGGGCCTTTCTCGACGAGGCGGCCGAGTTTATTCATCGTCTGGCCGACGTGCGGCCCGACAATGTGTCCGCAATCAAATATTCCGCATACCTGATGCAAGCCGATGAAGCATGGCCGCGGGCACTGGAAAAATATGCCGAGTATCAGAAGCGAATGCCTGAGGATCCCGATTCCTTTCGTCGCATGGCCGCAATCCACCTGCGCCGGCGAAATCTCGAAAGCGCCCTGAAACAGCTCGAAGCCCTGTTCAGATTGGTGGAAGATGAACCGGCCGTCGCCCGTCAAATCGCACGAATCTACGATCGCCAGGAACAGCGTGCCAAGGCGGCGCATTGGTATCTTCAGGCCATTCAGATCGACCCATACGATCCCGATGTCCACTTGGCCCTCGCGGAAGTGCTGGCGGCCGACGGCAAATATGTGGAGGCCGAGCAGGAATACCAGGTGGTCGTGAAGCTCCTGCCGGAGGACCCCCTCGGTTTTGAGGGCCTCGCGGAGATTCACGAAAAATTGGGAAACCAGGAGAAAGCCAGAGCGTATCAACAGAAGGCGGAAGAGCTGAGCCGTTAAGTTCAATAAGCATCGAACCCGGGGTACTGGCAAAGTTCGACGTGGCACAGCCGCCCCCGGCTATGGAATTTCATCAAACGTTACCAGTACCGAACCAGGTACGGCCCCGATCTTCGCAAAGTGAGCCGCGACAATGGTGGCGATGGCGGCATGCGACTTTCATGCATCTTCGAGGACGCATACAATAAGCCGAGGCCGGGGATCCGGAACTCAAGAACTCGCGAGGCTATTGGCCCATGGGAATTTCAGAATTCCAGCAGATCATCGAACGCATGTATTCCGCGAAAGACCGCAAACGGGGCTCCGCCCCGACGTTCATGTGGTTGATGGAGGAAGTGGGCGAGCTGGCCACCGCGGTTCGCGAAGGATCCCACGAGGAAAAAGAAGGCGAATTCGCCGATGTCATGGCCTGGCTGGCGACCCTGGCCAACATCGAAGGCATCGACCTCGCGGCTGCCGTTCGCGCCAAATATGGCGAGGGATGTCCGGGCTGCGGTGACATGGTGTGTCAGTGCCATCACGAAAAACCGTGAGAAACGTTGAGAAATCGATTCATCGAGGCATCGTATCGCGGCCGGTTGCAGTCCTTGTCGCGCGGTGGATCGCCATTGTCTGCGTGTTATGTGCAACGACCTCAGTCGACGCCCAGGTGCGGGCACGATTTCGCCGCGTCGGCCTTTTCGAAGGAACGATGCCCATCGTCCGCACGGGCTGCACATCCCTCGTCTCCATCGATCTGAGCTGGTCCGGCGCCGAACCGTTCGATGGTGAGTTGCGCGTCGCGCAACAGGATCGCGATGGCGATATCGTCATTTCGGCCCAGGACCTGGGCGGCCTCACGCCCGATGGCGAGTGGCATCCCAAGGAAGTCTATTTTTATCCTTCAATTTTCTCCCAGGATTCGACGCTTCAGGTCCGGCTCTATGACGCCAATGGCGATCTTGTCAAAATGCAACTCGAAAATGGCGATGAAGTCGGTGTCATCGTCACGCCGCAATTCACCAGCGAACCGTCCGCCGATGAATTGCTTATCGTCGATCTGACAAACCCCAGAAAACTGCCACACCTGCTCTGTCTCGATGTCGGCAACAACACCGCCGGCCTCACAAACGCGCGGCATGTCCGGCCGATGTCGCCCCGTGAGCTGCCGCAGTACTGGCAGGGGCTTGAAGCGGTCGACGCCATTGTCTGGGACGATGCCGATCCGACCGAACTTTCGGAGCGTCAAATCACCGCGCTGGTCGAATGGGTCAAGAATGGCGGCAGCCTGCTTATCACCGCCGGCAAAAACTGGCAGTCCCTTGCCAAATCGTCCCTCGCCCGTCACCTGCCCGTCACGATCAAAGGCGTCACCCGTGTTCGCGAAGCGCAGGAGTTCACGCGCGATATCGTCAAAAATGAGACCTATTCAAACAGACTCATGCGCAGGTACGCCAAAAACCCCATCGCCCGCTGCGACATGATCAAGCTGCCCGACATGATCGGAATTCCATCCGATGCCCGCGGTCTATCGCCGATTGCCTATCGCAATTTACTCGGCCGCGGAAACCTGACTTTTGTCGGCGCGTCGTTGCGCGATCTCCTGCCCGCACCGGCCGGCATAGCCAAGGCAATCGGTCCCGCTTCCGCCGGCCAGACCGAGTCGAATGATGGGTTCAAGGAATTCCATAATGTATGCGAGCGGGTGCTGGCGTCCAACTTTCTCGGCCTGCCGAAGTCGATCGAGCCGGTCAATGCCTTCATGCAAAATCGAAAAAACCTCTACGACGAAATCACCGGCACAATCAGTTACAAGGGACTCGGCTTCGCTTTCATGATGTTCGCCCTATTCTTTGCCGCGGCCTATTTTTTTTCGGCCAGTGGCTCATTTTACTACATGAAGAAGCGGCAATGGCAGCAGCACAGTTGGTCGGCCTTCGCCATCGTCAGCTTGGTCGGCACGGTCATCGGCGTCGTCATGGTATGGTCCTTGCGCGGCATGTCGACCAAGGTCCGCCAAACGACAATTCTCGACGTCCGCGCCGGTTCTGATTACGCCTATGGCACCTGTTTCTTCGGCGTAAAGACGCCCGACCACACGCGACTGGGGCTTCGCCTCCCCGCGGGATACACCGATGCCAATGGGCCGCAAGACCTTGGACCGTTGCGAACGCTGCCGCGCTCGACGACCGACGAAGCCTCGGAATCAACCTTTGTCGCCACCGATACGTATCGTGCCGAGCAGGCATGCCTGGCATTGAAGGATGTACCGGTTCGTGCCACACTGAAGGAATTCTGGGGACGCTGGCACGGTCCCTTGGGTGGCACGCTCGATGCGAAGCTCGTCGTGAACGCCGATGACAACAATCGGTTCGGAAAAGGGAGCTACATCCAGAACAACACGGGCGTCACGCTCGAAAACTGCATCATCGTCGAAGGCCGGCAGGAAATCGCCGGCGAATCGGGGCTCGTCCTTGCGCGATGTCTCGAACTTGGCACGCTCCCGAAATCCGGCAAGGAAGCATCGCTCGATGCCGACACAATCGCGGAGCGCCTCTACTTTCGCAAAGACCCGTTGAATCCGAATGACCCGCCAAAAGCCATTTCCAACGACCAGCTTTCTTTGGCGTCCTGCATCAAGACATGGCGGGAAAGCATCAATGCGACGTTCTCGACCGATACAAAGTCCACCTCCATTTCCGGAAAAGAGCTCACCGCCCTGCGGCTGCTGTCATTGTTCGATCTGATCGAACGCGATTCCAACGGCCGCAACGAAATGACCCGCTCGCACGGGCGAATTCTGGATTGTTCCCACGCCGTCACCCGGGAAACCGCGCTGCTGATCGGATTTGCCTACGAGCCGGCGCCGGCCATGCTCGAGGTCAATGGCGTGCGGCGCACGCCTGAGAATTCCATTACAATGTACCGAATCACGATTCCAGTGGAACGACCAGGCAGGTCGGCCGGCGGAAGCGCCGACGAAGAAACGGAAAAGAAAAAAACGTGATCGTCCAGACCATCAACCTGACCAAGCGCTACGGCAAGCTCGTGGCACTCAACGGCCTCCACCTCAACATCGAGGAGGGCGAGTGCTTCGGCTACATCGGTCCCAACGGCGCCGGCAAGACCACGACCATTCGAATTCTTGCCACGCTGCTTCAGCCGACATGGGGCGAAGCGAAAGTCTGCGGCTACACCGTCGGCTACGAGTCGCGCTTGATTCGCCCGCTCATGGGCTACGTACCCGACTTCTTCGGCGCCTACGAAGACATGGTCGTACAGGAATACCTGGAGTTCTTCGCCGCCGCATACAACATTCACGGCGACCAGCGCCGCCGCATCGTCGGTGACGTACTCGAACTCACCGATCTTTCGTACAAGCGCGACGCGCTTGTCGACAGCCTTTCGCGCGGCATGAAGCAGCGCCTCAGCGTCGCCCGCGTTCTGCTTCACGATCCGAAGGTACTTTTCCTTGATGAGCCCGCCAGCGGCCTCGACCCCCGCGCCCGAATCGAAATGCGCGAACTGCTCAAAGAGCTGCGACGCATGGGCAAGACAATTATCATCAGCTCGCACATCCTTCCCGAGCTGGCCGAGCTTTGTACGACCGTCGGAATCATCGAGCGCGGCGAATTGCTCTATAAAGGCTCCATCGAGGAAATCGTCCGCCGCACCCGGACCGGCACCACCGTCGAAGTGCGTGTCGGAAATCGGCAACAGGATGCGGCCACCCTTCTGCAATCCCTCGAACCGGTGGCCGGCGTTTCTGTCAATGACGGCTTTGTGCGCGTCGAATTGAAACAGCAGATGCACGATTTCAGTTTCCTGGCCCAGGCCTTGTTGGCCGCAAAGCTTCCGTTGCAGGAGTTGCGGGAAGAGCATGTCAACTTGGAAACAGCATTCATGCGCTTCACAAAAGGCATTGTGCAATGACGAATGGAATACGATGTGAAGGTCATCAGGCCGGTGTTTTGATTCAATAATGGGGTTTCGCGTGATATGTGCGAATCTCGAACGATCTAATGAGTTGTCGATGCTTGTCGACGAATAAAGCGGATGGACACGGCCGTTGGGCCTTCAAGTGGGTGATTCAAATGCAAGCTAACCAGATCATTTTCGTCCGAAAGCAATGGATTGCTTTCGCTTTCACAATGATGGCGGCCATGTCCGGCAGCGCGGCCTTGAATGCACAGGAAAGCAGGAACGAGGCGAAGTCGCCTTCGGATGAAATTCAGCTTCCCGACATCGGCATCCGAATGACCCCGGGGCTTCTCAAGGCCATCAGCAATCGCTTCGCCGTGGAAATGAAAAGCAACCTCGATCTGGATGATCAGCAAACCACCGACATCGAGGGCATCATCACCCAGCATCTCGGCAAACTTGCAAATGACAACGCAGTTGTTGGACGGGATGCCATCGAAAAAATGATGGAAACGATGATTTTGAACGACGGCCGTTTCCCAAAGGAAGAGGCCGTCAAGTTTGCCAAATCGATCAAGCCGCTCCTGCCTGCCGTCCGGCAGTACTTCACGGACACGTCGACGGAAATCGGCAAAAAGTTGAATTTCCAGCAGCGGCTCAAATTTAGTGCCCAAATGGGCGCGGTCATGTCCGGTTTTTCCGTGTTCGAACAGCGCATGGCCAAATGGGAGGATGGCAAAGTCAATGACAATGCCAATCCATTCTGGGATGGCAACAACAATGAATCGGAGAATGCCGGCGAGCCGGTCGATCCCAACGAGCATCCCGATCATCGCCGTGCCCGACAGGATGTGGAGCGCTGGGTCGATTGGGAACTCAGGATTGACGATCAATGGGATGACTATCTCAAGAAGGCGTCGTCATTCTACGAATTCGACGATGCCCAGAAATCCTCCGGCGAAAACGTCATGAAACAATGCAAGGATCGCGCCGCGTTGATCAAGACGCCCGAATGGCGCGAGAAAGCCAAGCAGAATCGAATTGCCAAACGACTCGCCCGCCGCGCCGGCAACGACATGGGTGAAGGGCCGATCGCCTTCGCCCTCGATCGCGAATACAACAAGCTTCGCCAGCCTTTGCAGGACCTCGATGCCGAATTCAAACGCCGCGTCGATGAATTGCCGACATCCAAGCAGCGTCAGGCCGCCAAGCAAAAAGTAAGAAAGTTCCTCGCCGAGCGGCATGTCCGATCCACCGCTATGAAGAAATCAAAATGAAAAATGTAAAATGCAATAAAGTGAGCGCGTGCGTCGGCAATCCCACATGTGCCGACCGCGCCTTTTTTCATTTTACATTTTACATTTTTCATTCGCATTGCGATCGCGAGGTGCGTTGCATTTGAATGCCGCCTTACACGATCTCGGCCGTTGGTTCTGGCGTCTTGTCCCCGCCAACCCCATCCTCGTGCGCGTCGTCCAGGCCGGCGGACGCCGCGAGCGCCATCTCTGGATTCGCGTCGGCTATCTCTTCATCCTCGGCGCAGCCACCTTCATCGGCGTCATCATCACCCACACCGGAAACAACGCCTCGCTCGCCGAACTCGCCAAAAGCGCGACCGGCGTATTCAAATGGGTTTCCCTGATTCAACTCGCGATGGTCTGCGTCCTTGCCCCCGTATTCGCCGCCGCCGCCATCACTCAGGAAAAAGACTCGCAAACGTACAACATTCTCTTATCAACGCCGCTCTCCAATGCGCAAATCGTACTCGGCTCGCTGCTCAGTCGACTTTACTTTGTCATCGTCCTGCTCTTGGCGGGCATACCGCTTTTTTGCATTCTCATGGTTTATGGCGGTGTCACCGGCGACAAGATCGCCCAGACGATTGCCCTCAGCGCCGCCACCGCATTGTTGACGGGCACACTGGCCATCTCGATCAGCGTCATCAAAATCGGGACCGGCCGCACAATTTTCTCGTTTTATCTCGCCATCGCGCTGTTCCTCGTCGCCATCTACGCGCTGTCGATCCAAGGCGCGTTCATTCCGGCAGAGTCCATTCCCGCCCCGGGGCAATCCGCTCGCATGAGCTGGCTCGCCGCGTTTCATCCTTTCCTGGCGCTCAGTGTCGTTCTCGGCGAAACGCCCGCGCCCGATTTCGGCTCCGTTTCCCACTACGGACTTCCCGTTGCACAAATTCTGGCCTACCCGCAATTCAGCTTCATCGCGATTACATTTCTCCTTTCCGCCCTGCTGATCGCGACCTGCCTCTTTTTCGTTCGCCGTGGCGCCAAGGAGGGAGAGCCCACATTCTTCTCCCGCGTCTTTCGGCGAAACCGAGTCGATCCCGCCAATCCCAACGCAGCCGCCGCACTCGGCGATGAATCCCAAATCATCACAAAAAAGCCCAGAACCGTACTGAAAAATCCGATCGCCTGGCGGGAATCCGTCACCAGCGCCGCCGCCGGCGGAGGCATTCTCACCCGCCTGCTCATGCTGTTCATCGGCCTCATTCTCGGTCTGCTGCTGGTTGTTGTTTACTCGAACGGTACCATCACCCTGATCGACGCCCGCGGCTGGCTTTTCACGCTCGTGATCATCGAAGTGGGCATCTCCCTCTTCATCGCCACGACCACGGCTGCCACATCCATGACACGCGAGAAGGAATCCAACACGCTGGAACTGGTGCTGGGAACCCCGTTGACCAGCTCGCAAATCATCTCCGGTAAAATTCGCGGTCTCGTCTATGCGGCCGGGCCCCTGCTCGTCGTCCCCTATGCCACGGCCGGTTTGTTCGTCATTCGCGATCTCGTCGCCGGAAAACAATTCGGCGCGAGTGCCAATCCCGTCGTTCACTTGGAAGTGCTGTTGACCATGCCGATTCTGCTGATCGCATTCACCATGTTCGCCTGCATGATCGGTCTGCGCTCATCCATTCAACAAAAGAAAACCATCACGGCCGTTTTCAGTGCGATGGCCGTGGTGATGGCCGTCTTTGGCATCACCTCAATTTGCCCCTTCAGCATCAGCAACACCAGCGCCGATCCCATGTTTGTCGCCGCCTTCATGCCCATCACCCCGGTCACGGCTTTTAACATGATGTTCGACCCGGAAAATGCGACGGGCCCCAACAACGTCCTTTCCGGCGACCTGCTCGCGACCTGCCGCCTCATCTCCGCCGCCGCGGCAGCCGCCGTCGCGGGTGTCTATGTCCTGATTGGCTGGTCGCTCCATTCCAACATGGTGCGCTCGTTTGATATGACGATCAGAAAGCAATCGGCATGAGTGCCGAATGAAGAATTAATATTGTAAAATGAAAAAAGGGGACCATATTACGGTGCCCGCACGCAAATTCTCTATTTTTCATTTTGCATTTTTCTTTTGCACTTGTTAGTTTGATCCCCCGCGAATCCGCAGCACATTGATATCCTCAGTTCGCGTAAACACCTTTCCCCCATCCAGCGCCACGTTCACGCACCGTATACGGTCCCGGCTTTTCGTAAACATGGACAGGCGAAGCGTCATACGATTCCGAGCCATCACCAAAGAACCATTTTAATTTGGTCCACCTCGGCGACGTCTCAACGTGAAATTGCATGGCCAGCGGCGCCCCGCCCTGGGCACGCTCCACAGACAACCGAATCCACGGCCGCTCGCGAATCACCTTCTCAAAAAAGTCCCAGGTAAACTTCGTATCGATCCGCCGATGCACCCCGGCGACCTCCTCACCCTCCACCCAGGCCTTGTTGTCCTGCAGCCACTTGATGCAGGCCACCGACTGATCCCGAAGAATGTCCGATTTGCCATACACGATGCGAATCTGCTGCCATCGGCTGATTTTCGCGCCAGCCAGTGGCAGGAATCGCTCATCGAACGATCCCTGTCGAATAAACAAAGCACGAAACACATCCGGATGCCGAATGCCTGCATAGAGAATTGGAAAAGCAGCCGCCGACCAGCCCGTCATGAAAACCTGCGATTCCTCGATCGAAAACCGCCGCTTGATTTCGGCGACCGTTGCCATGATCGCCCGCTCGTCTTCCTCCTGAAGTTCGATCTGCTTGGTCGGCCCGGGCGGAAAGTCGCCCTTGCTCGATACAAGCTGCGGAGCGGCCACGATGATCCCCTCATATTCCGCCAGTTTGGCCCATTCCCGCATCTGTTGATCGGCCGAGTCGTAAGGCCACGTCCCATGGCACGCGACCACGAGCGGCCACTTGCGTTCCTTGGTGTAAATGCTCGGCACATAAAGCAGGTACTTCCGCTCTGTACTTGCCTCTGAAAACTCCTGCACCGCCGCCTGCTCCGGCAGCGTCTGTGTCGCCGGACAACCGGCAACAAGCGACACAACGGCAAGCAACAAACCCCGCTCAGCCCAGCGCGAAGATCGCTTCGGGCGCAAATAATTACCAAAAAGCGAACGGGCCTGCCCAAAATGACTGGACTTCCATGTTTTGTGAACCATATGGTAAAATATAAGGCTGGGGTGGGTGTGCCGCTATCGATCGCTTGCGACCCCACGTCCCCAGACGTATACTCCGCCGCCCGCCCGCCGTTTCATTTGCAGTGCGATTCGACAGGGCTATTGTGACAAGAAAACGGTGCTCTGCCCGAATTTCACAGGAGACCTCCCATGCCGGCCAATCTCGAAGGCGTCAACGTTCTCGTCGTGGACGACGATCAGGATATCCTCACCACCGTTCGCCTCGCATTCGAGCAGAACGGGGCCAAAGTCGCCACCGGCAACGACGGCAACAAGGCCGTCGAAATGGCAACCCGACTAAAGCCCGATCTCATCATCGTGGATATGATGATGCCCAAAAAGAGCGGATTTCTTGTCATCGAAACCATCAAACCCAACAGTGCCCCCGGCACCAAGCCCTACATCATCATGATCACCGCCAATGAGGGTAAGCGGCATGAACTCTATGCCCGAAGCCTTGGTGTCGATGACTACGTCAACAAGCCATTTGCCACCGAGCGGCTGATCGAAGTGGCCGCCAGGCTCTTTCAGCGGGACTATAAAGAGCCGGAGCGATGGTAAGAACTTATCAGTCCTAACCTTATCACTCATTGTTCCAGCACATAGGCATCGGTTGCCCAGGCCGTACCTCGATGAACAGGCCCTTTTCAGCCCTTGCAGCCCGCCACAATCTCGAATATCTTTCTCATATTCGACAAAAGGGGCAAAACAGTTGGCTGCGAGATTGGCTCGTGGCGATGGATGGATTTTCAGGCCGTATTCGCAGGAGAGTCGTGCAGAATGTCATTGATGGTCGCAACCAAGCAAAAAGTGGTCACGCAGTATCGGCGACATGAAAAGGACACGGGTTCTCCCGAGGTCCAAATTGCTCTGCTCACGACCCGAATATTGGAACTCACCGAGCATCTCAAGACGCACAAGAAAGACCATGCCTCTCGGCGCGGTCTGCTCAAGATGGTCGGCGCGCGATCCGGCTTGCTCAAGTATCTCACGCGAACCGACCGCGATCGTTATCAAAAGACGATCGACAGTCTCGGCCTTCGCAAGTGATCGCGGCCGGCTGGTCCGGCGCGGCGATCCCTCCATTTCATTCCATCCCCCACCGTCGAATACTGCCGGGCCTTGGTGCCCTCGCAGGGTGGTTTTTTCCAACCCGTCGCCGGCCGTGCGGAAGCGGTGCTTCCTATTGCGGTTCGTCGGGCTTGATTTGTATTTAGACGTTTGTCAACGTTTAGCGGACACTTAGCAACAGGCAGGCAAAAAAGAATGGCCATACACAGCGTTCAAGGGGAAATCGGCGGTCGTACACTCAAAATCGAAACCGGCAAACTGGCGAAGCAGGCGGCGGGTGCCGTCGTCGTGACATATGGCGAGACGGTGGTGCTCACCGCCGTCGTCACGGCAAACCCCCGCGAAGGCATCGACTTTTTCCCCCTCTCGGTCGATTACCGCGAGAAGATGTATGCCGCGGGCAAGTTTCCCGGCGGTTTCTTCAAACGCGAAGCCCGCCCCTCGGAAAAAGAAATCCTCACCATGCGGCTCACCGACCGCCCCATTCGCCCCCTCTTTCCCGAAGGCTATAAAAACGAAGTGCTCATCCAGAGCATGGTCCTCTCCTCCGACCAGCAGAACGATCCCGACATTCTCTGCATGATCGGCGCTTCCGCCGCCCTCACCGTCAGCACCTGCCCCTTCGAAGGCCCCACCGCGGCGGTTCGCGTCGGCCGCGTCGATGGCAAGCTCGTCGTCAACCCGACCATGGACGACCGCAACGCCGGCGATCTCGAAATCGTCGTCGCCGCCCACAAAGACGGCATCAACATGATCGAGGCCGCCGCCCTGGAATTGCCGGAAGACACAATGGCCGAGGCGCTCGCATTCAGCTTCGACGAGTGCAAGAAAATCGTCGCCATGATCGAGGAACTCGGCCGCAAGGTGAATCCGGAAAAGATCAATCCGGTGCCCAAGCGCGACGAGAAGATGATCAAGCGCGTCCGCGAGATGTGCGAAAAGCTCGATCTGCGCAACGCCCGCTGCCAGACCATGAAGGCCGATCGCGTCAAGGCCGTCAAGGAAATCAAGGAAAAGATCATCGCGGACCTGATCCCCGAAGATGCCGATCCGAAATCGCTCCCCTACAACAAGAACGACGTCGTCGAGGAATTCGAAAAAATCTTCGAGCGCTACTTCCAGGAATCCGTCATGGAAACCGGCAAGCGCTCCGACGGCCGCGGACCGCTCGACATCCGCAACATCGAATGCGAAGTCGGCGTTCTTCCCCGAACGCACGGCTCGGCCCTTTTTACCCGCGGCGAAACCCAGGCCCTTGTCGTCATCACCCTCGGCACCAAGCGCGATGAGCAGTTCATCGACAACCTCGTCGAGGAATACAACAAGAAGTTCATGCTCCACTACAACTTCCCCCCGTTCTCCACGGGCGAAGTGAAGCGCATCGGCGCCGTCAGCCGTCGCGAAATCGGCCACGGCAACCTGGCCGAACGATCGCTGCAATCCGTCATGCCCGGCCCGGATCAATTTCCGTACACGGTGCGCGTCGTCAGCGAAATCATGGAGTCCAACGGCTCCTCCTCGATGGCGTCGGTCTGCGGCGGCACATTGTCGCTCATGGATGCGGGCGTGCCCATCAAGCACCCCGTCGCCGGCATCTCCGTCGGCATGGTTCACGATGACAAGGGCGAATATAAACTCATCACCGATATTCAGGGCGAGGAAGACCACTACGGCGATATGGACTTCAAAGTCTCCGGCACGCAGGTCGGCATCACCGCGATTCAGCTCGACCTCAAGGCCCGCCTCATCACCCAGCAGCAAATCATCGAGGTGCTGAAGCAGGCCCGCGATGCACGCATTCACATCCTCAAGAAAATGCTCTCGGCCATTCGCGAACCCCGCAAGGAAATCAGCCAGTGGGCCCCGCGCATGCTCACCATCAAGGTCGAGCAGGACAAGATCGGCAAGATCATCGGCCCCGGCGGCAAGGGCATCAAAGCCATCGAAGCCGACACCGGCGCCAAGCTCGATATCGACGACGACGGCACGGTCAACATCTCCTGCATGGACGCCGCGGGCGCTCAGGCGGCCTACGATGCGGTCGAAGCCATCAGCGTCGGCGTGAAGGTCGGCCGAATCTACGAAGGCCGCGTCAGCGCCATCAAGGATTTCGGCGCCTTCATCGAAGTCGTTCCCGGCATGGACGGCCTCTGCCACATCAGCGAACTGTCCGATGGCTATGTCCAGCGCGTCGGCGATGTCTGCAAGGTCGGCGACGAGATGCGCGTCAAAGTCATCCTCATCGACGATACCGGCCGCATCAAGCTCTCGCGCAAGGCCGTCATCATCGAAGAGAAAAAGGCCGCGGAAGCGCCGGGCGAAACAGCGCCCGCCTGATGTCACTCCAATTGAAAGCGGCATGCAAAATGGTGCCGAACCTGTGACCCGAATATCGCAACGGCCCCCGGCGCTTTGCCGGGGGTTTTTGCGCGCAGGGGCTTTCGGATGGGCCTCGCATGACTGAGATGCCTTCACAATGAAAAACACGGCGAACGAAAACACGGACCTCATCGTCGAACTTTCGGCCGCGGCCGGCGGCCTTGCCCATGAGATTCGCAATGTGCTGTCCACCCTGCGCATGAATCTTCAGTTGCTGGATGAAGACTGGGGGCATTTCGAACAGAAGAGTGCCGACGCCTCTCCCGAGTCGATCGACCTCTCCCGCCGAAGCCGCAAGCGCGTCGGCACGCTGCTGAAGGAATCCAGGCGGCTCGAATCCATCCTCGAGAATTTCCTGCAATTCATCAGCAAAAAGGAGCTGAAGCTCGATACCGCCGATCTGAATCAGGCCATGGCCGAACTCGTCGAGTTCTTTCGACCGCAGGCCGACGCCGCGAAGATCGATCTGCACTTTGAGGCGGCGGCGGTTCCCCTTCCCTGTCGCTTCGACGCCAACCTGATGAAACAGGCCGTGCTGAACCTTCTGATCAATGCCCAAAACGCGATGGCCGATGGCGGCCGGCTGACGGTCACGCTGGACCAATCGCCGGAGGGAAGCGCGGCGACGATCGTCGTTTCGGACACCGGGCCGGGCATTCCGGATGATCAGAAACGGCGCATCTTCGATGCATACTTTTCGACCAAAAAAGGCGGCACGGGGCTCGGACTGACCATGGCGCGCAGATCATCCATGCGCATAGCGGCAAAATTCTCCTGAGCACCCAAAGCGGCCAGGGCTCGCAGTTCACGATCACGCTTCCGCTGGAGCCGTGAGGCGGGGGCAGTTCACGCGACACCTCCTGCGCCTGCCCTCAATTATTCGTCCCGCCGATGTTCTTCAGGCTGAGGTACGCAGACCCCGCGCTGCTGATTTTTGAAAAGTGTCACGTCGATGACATATTCATCCTGACACGTTTACTGCCCCTCCTGTATCCGTCGAACGCCGTCGTAGTAGTAGTAGTAGTGATCGGTGAACCGGATCACGGCCGGGGTCGCGCCGCAGCGCATGCAGGGCTCTTCAACGCCTTCGCACTGGTCGCAACCGCAGACGGCGGTTGAGCAGCCTTCGAGCGGCGTTTCGCACGACCCATCCCCCTCGCCGGTGAAGGCCATGTCGCGCACCACGCGCTTGCGCATCAGACGGCCCACTGCGTCGTAGGCGTACTGGATGCAGAGCGGGCCGTTGTCGCTGCCGAGTGTCACTTCGTCGCCGTCGAAGGCGACCGTTCCATCCGCGTCGCGGACCTGGATCAATCGTCCCCACGCGTCGTAGTCGTACAGGAACCGGCCGTCGTAGCGCAGGTTGCGGTTCGCGTCATAGACGACCTGCGGGACCGCAATCTGGCCGTCGTACAGCATGCCGCCGATCTGGTTGGCTGAATCGACGACGTGATGTTGGCCGAACTGCCACTCACCAGTGATAAACACAGCCAGTCAGAATTGGCATTTACAGAGTTCGGCTTCCAATAGCGGAACATTTTGAAGTTCGTAACGCGCGACAACGTCATAGAATCGCTGTGAACAGATGATTGTGCCGGTTAAGCCCTTTGCGATGAAAATGTCCTCGCCTGTCCATGAATCTGGCTCTACGATGATGCGGTCATACCCATCGAGAATGCCGCCCGTCAGACACTCCGGACAGATCGCTTCGTCGCGGCGAATTCCGGAAGCTGCGACATCGATACGGACGTTGGACAATTGGACGCGCGTCAGATAGTAGTCCGGCGGATTGCCCGGCGGCTTTCCGCGTTTTTTTACGCGACGAACCTCAACCTTTGTGGGCATGGAGCATCCGGTCATACGCTCTTGATGAAATATGTTCCGAAACGCATCGGAAATCAGGATATCAATGTGTGGTCCGAATGCGATGTCGCCAAACACACCCGCGCGCAGCTCCAGGTCGACCCGATAGGGCGGCTTCCAATGAAATCCTTCGAGATACGAGTCACATGCCGAACATTTCGCTGCATACAGTCCTTGCGCGACAGGATCGACAGACATGTACTGCGTCGTGGGCAGTTTGGTGCCCGTAAGTGCCTTTTGATAAAGGCCAAATGTGTCAAGACAGTAGAATGCCATCGGTCAAAGGGGAAGAAAAGGTGTCAAGGGGAAGAAAAGGTGTCAGGAAGAATTTCTTGACTTCCAGGAAGAAAAGGTGTCAGGAAGAATTTCTTGACTTCCAAACGCCCCTTGAATAACATCCCAACCATGCCACGACCTCCTCGCATCACCGAAGCCGGCCTAGCCTATCATGTCCTCAATTGCCGCGTCACGCGACTGCCCATCTTCAACAAGGACCGCGACTACGCCGCCTTCGAACGCATCCTCGCCCAGGGGCAGTCGCGGCCGGATGCACTCCAACTTCTCGCCTATTGCCTGATGCCAAATCACTGGCACCTCATCCTACTGGCCGGCCCGCGCAGCGACCTGTCCGGCTGGATGCAGTGGATACAGGTCACCCACACCCACCGCTGGCACGCCAACCATCATACCGCCGGCCAGGGCCCGTTGTATCAGGGGCGCTTCAAGTGTTTTCCGATCCAGCAGGATGTCCATTTCCTGACGGCCTGTCGTTATGTCGAGGCAAATGCCGTTCGCGCGAAACTGGTGAAGCGTGCCGAGCATTGGCCGTGGGGAAGCCTGAGCGTTCGCCGGGGTAAGCCCTCGCCGTCGAAGCCGGTGCTGGGCGAATGGCCGGTGGACCGGCCTCGGAACTGGCTGGCCGAGGTGAACCGATCGATGGACGAAGAGCCGGTAAAGGCCATCCGATCATGCATCGCCCGCGGCACACCGATGGGGAGCGAAACATGGCAAAAGCGCGTGGCGTCGCGCCTCGAACTCGACTTGACCCTACGCCCTCGCGGCCGGCCGCGGAAGGAGGACTAAAAATTATCCTGACACGTTTTCCTTCCCCGTTTTTTTTCTCACGCTTCTTCTTTCACCTACCCACTCCTTTTCTTCTCATCGTTATTACGAAGTCTCATATCGAAAAAGCAGATCAACATGACAAATCCCCATGTACTTATCAAGCAAAACAGTGCAACTAAATAAGCCCGAATGGCGCTTATTTCATTAGAGCTTTCGAGCCAGAAACCGCGAGCAGAAAAGCCCAAGAATCCAATTAGGAAAAACACAGTAAAAATGAAGAGGTATCGCTTAAGGAACTTCGAATTCCCCGTCCTCAATACCTTAAAGTCTTTGGAATTATCATTCATGGTAACAATCCTGGGAGAATTTCGGCGTCCGCCCCCATCACGCCGCCCATGAGCGTCTCTCCTGCCTCACTTGCAGCTCCTGACAATCCGCCAAATGTGCCACCAATTACAGCGCCCCCTATGACATTGCTTCTACGCCAGAGGCAGAAAAGGGGATAAGTCTAATTTCTGCCTCCTTTGACGAACTAGGGATAGGCGCCGAAATGCCGCACGCACGGCACTCTTCCTGGCCGAATCACGCCGCCTCGCTCCGATTCAGCATAGAATAATCACACCAGTCCAATCCGCCCACCCCGCCCCGCTCGCACGAGATTCTTCTGCATTCTACAGTCTCAATTCTACATTCCCCCCAAAATCCATAACCCGTTCATCCACAACCCCATAAACCCCTTGCGGAGCGCTGAGCAAGAATTACAAAATGAAAGGACAAACCATGCCCACCTTCCGCCACTCGGCCCCATGGACCCTCGAACCCTTGGCCCCTTTCCCGTTTCGGCGTTTGCCCCAACCCTACATTCTCCATTCTCAATTCTACATTTCCCGACCGGCCGAATTTCACCCCTGGAGTTTTTTTTTGCAGGAAATGGCTTCACGCACGGGGCCCAAACACCGAACACTTTATGAACACACGACTTACGAATTCGACGCAAGCTGAGTTTCAGCTGAGAATGACGCCGAATCAGCCGGTGAAAACGCATCGAGTTTTCACCCCACTGCCCAGGTGGCCAATCGCGCCGCTGCATTCGCAATCGAACTGCGACTCTTATCGAACAGGCTTCGGATCGACACCCTCCACATCGACCTACAACGTCAAGGGCAGGCGTTCCGGCTCGCGACGGGCCGGGCGCTTTGGTGTCCACAGCCCGGGGCCGGCTGTGCTACATGTTTTACGTTTACAGCCGGGGGCGGCTGTGCCACTGGATTGGCATTCACAGTCGTCGGCTGCCTGGCCACAAGATGAGTTCATGGGCATGGATTTATCGCAAAGCGCGTTGGTCCGATGGGTGTCGCGGAAACTTGCTATTTCCGGGATTGCAGGCATTTGTCCCGGTTTCGCCCGCGAAATTCCTGGAATTTCAAAAAATATCGCGCACCGCAAATTAGATTTCGCGGTTGTGGCAACAATGACTCGAAGCCATCTCAGGGTGTCTCGATATTGTCACACGGCAGCTTTAACGCACGGGCTGAATCTCTTTCACGCCTTGATTCTGCCAAATAAAACCGGATTGAAGGCCGTTCGCCGCGTCGAGTGGCTCGTTCATGGAACAAGCCGGCGCTGTTGGCACCGAAGGGTGTTTGACCGCGCCGGCTCTTTTTACATGCCTTGTGTTTCGAAACCGGTGCGCGATCCGGCCGCGGCAAAGGATATTCCGTATCGTTTTTTTGAGAACTCGCGCATTTCCAGGGCTATTGTTTGCCATACACGCCAGGGGAAGTTTTCACACGAAAGAGGAGTATTGCCATGCCCAGCGAAAGCGCGGGGTCCACCCCTGGTTCCGGTCTCGCACGAACCGTACAAAAACCGAATACCATCAAAGCCCTTTCGGCAACGCTGATCGCGCTCGCCCTTTGCATCGGAATCGGCCCGCCGCTTCCGGAGGGCGTGACCCCTGAATCCGGCTTTGAGTCGATTGGCAATGCGAGCATGGGATTCGTCCCCGGCGCCACGACATACACATTGCAAAACGGCGTCGAGACGTCCGTGCAATGGACGGCCGTCGGCGCTCAGCCGTGGCTCTCGATCGCGCCATCGAGCGGCGTTCTCGGTCCCGGCGGGTCGGTGGACATCATGATCGTGATCAACCCGGCCGCAAACGGGCTGCCGCCTGGAGATTACAAAGACAACATCTCCTTCAATTGGACGGTATTGCGCGGCGACATGAACGGCGACACGCGCGTCAGCACGGCCGACGTGGCGCTGTTTGCGGCCGTCGCGACGGGGCAAAACACGGACACCGATCTCTTTCGCGTGGCCGACATGAATGAGGATGGATCGGTCGATGGGCGCGACGGGGCGGGATTCACCGCAGCGATTCTTGGAAACTGAGGAGTGGCGAACATCGACAAATAACAGTCGCGGAAGACGTGGCTGATGGACTTCCACAGCCGGTGGCGGCTGTGCCACGTCCAGAGAAGCCGACCGGACACAATGAATGATCTAAACTGCATGCTCGTCGGTACGCGGTTCGCCGCGTTGCCCCAGTCCCGCCAGACGATATAATCCGGCCCTGCGCGGATGTTCCGCGCACCGGGCGATGCACGACCATGATCCATTTTGCTGAGGCAACACCGAATCTGAGGAACATTGCCGCGCGGCGCGGCCGTCGGCTGGGCCGCTTCCCGCATTTCGTCGCCTCATGGCCTTGTGCGGCCATCGTGCGTGGCGTCGCCCTTTCGCTGTTCATCGCCTTAGTGCCGGCCGGCTGCGGCTACACCACCGACCGCAACGCTCAGTTCAAGACCGTCAACGCCAATAAAGACCCGATCCGCACGGTTTGCCTCGATATCATGGGATCGCGGGAATTCCGGCGGGATTTAGAGCTTCAACTGACCGAAGCGCTAGCCAAGCGAATCGAGGCAGAATCGCCCTTCAAACTGGCCAAAAAGCAGTTTGCCGACACCATTTTGACGGGCGAGGTGAAGGAAGTCCGCCAGGGCACTCTCGGACGCGATTTTAAGGAGGTACGCCCCCGTGAAACGGCGGCCACACTTATTGTAAGCTTCCAGTGGAAGGATCTGCGGACCGGCGAAGTGCTTGTCGATCACCCAAGATTCGTCCAGACAGTGGATTACATTCGGCCCGTGGGGGAGGATTTTTATCACGCCATGCAGCGGGCCTGTGATCGTATGGCCGAACGAATCGTGGAAGAGTTGGAATCTGACAACTGGTAATCTCGCAGCCCTGACTATAATCCGATACTGTACGGACGGCCGCGTAAGGGTCGCCGCAAGCTTCGCGTCTTTCGACGCTTATGGGAACTATTTGAATGGCAGAATCCGGTCCACCAACCGATCCGCAGCACAACGGCGGCACGCCCGGCAGACCCTCTCCGCGAAAAAAAATCACCGGCGGGGTAATGAGTTGGATCGGCTTTGTGCTGATCGCCCTCATGATCGTCATGGTCGTGATGCAGGGATACAACCCGCCGCAAACGTTGAGCATCGACGATTTCTTTCGCCGCGCGGCGGCCGATCAATTCTCCGAGATTACTGTCAAGGACGATGCGCTGGTCGGCAAAGCCCGCACCGATGGCCAGGGCCAGAAGGTCGGCACCAAAATTCCGAAGGAATATCGCGTCGAATATAACACGGTCACCGGCGTTCCGGAGCTGGTCGACAAGCTCATGGTGATCTGTCCGGGCACCACCATCAAGTATCAGCGCAGCAACGAACCGATCATCACCATGCTGCTGAGCATCGTGCCGTGGTTGCTCATTCTCGGCTTTATCTGGTTTTTCGTCTTTCGGCAGCTTCGCTCGTCGGCGGGCGGCGCGGGCATGCTGGGTAACTTCGGCCGTTCCCGCCATCGCGTCAGCAACAAGGAACTGACCAACATCACGTTCAAGGATGTGGCCGGCGTGGAGGAGGCCAAGGAGGAAGTCGCCGAGATTATCGAGTTCCTCAAGAATCCGAAGAAGTTTCAGCGGCTCGGCGGGCGCATTCCGCGAGGCGTTTTGCTGGTGGGCGAGCCCGGCTGCGGCAAGACACTTCTGGCCAAGGCGATGGCGGGCGAAGCGGATGTACCGTTTTTCTCGATCAGCGGTGCGGACTTCGTTGAGATGTTTGTCGGCGTCGGCGCATCGCGCGTGCGTGATCTGTTCAAGAGCGCGAAAGAGAATTCGCCCTGCATTATCTTCCTCGACGAAATTGATGCCGTCGGCCGCAGGCGCGGCACAGCCTATGGCGGCGGCGGACACGACGAGCGCGAGCAAACGCTCAATGCCATCCTTGTTGAAATGGACGGCTTCGACACTTCGGATCAGGTGATTGTCATTGCCGCGACCAATCGCGCCGACATTCTCGATCCGGCCCACCCGCCCCGGCCGATTCGACCGGCAGGTCTTCGTTTCGCTGCCCGACCTCAAGGGACGGCTGGAGATTTTGAAGGTCCATGCCAAGAAGGTGAAAATGGCGCCGGATGTAGATTTGATGAAACTCGCCCGCGGCACGCCCATGTTCAGCGGCGCCGAGCTGGCGGCGATCATCAACGAATCCGCCATCATCGCCACAATGTCCGACAAGGACATGATCGACATCGACGACCTCGAAGATGCCCGCGACAAGGTTCGCTATGGCCGATCGAACAAGAGCCGTACGGTTGAGGAGCGCGAGCGACTTGCCACGGCCTATCACGAGGCCGGCCATGCGGTGCTGCAGGTGCTTCTGCCCGATGCCGACCCGCTGCACAAAGTCACGATTATTCCGCGCGGCAAAGCGCTGGGCGCGACCATGTCGCTGCCCGAAAAAGATCGTTACGGCTATGGCCTGCGATGGCTACGGGCCACGCTTCGGGTTCTCTGCGGCGGACGCATTGCCGAGCAGCGACATTCCAATGACATCAGCAGCGGCGCGGCCATGGATATCGAACAGGTCACGCGCATCACCCGTGCGATGATTCTCGAATGGGGCATGAGCGATCGCCTCGGCTTCGTCCGCTATGCCCCGCTCGAATCCAACGAATTCGGTTTCGGCGAAAAGGCATACTCGGACGATACGGCCAAGATCATCGACGAAGAAGTTCGTCGGCTATGCGAAGAAGCCTACACCGATGCGTTGCGGATGCTGAACGAAAACTGGGACAAAATCGAGGCCGTGGCACAAGGCCTTTTGAAACACGAAACGCTCGATGCCGAGGAAGTGGCGAAGCTCTGCCGCGGCGAAAAGCTCGACAAACCGACGCTCTCCGGCCTGCTTGCCGATGAGATGCCGCCGGCGCCGCGGACCGCAAAGCCGGTGGTTCAAGCGCCGACGCCGGAACTCCCGCCGGGCGGTCTTACCAACGGCACGCTGCCGCATCCGGGTTAGCCGTTGATTTGAATTCCACTGAAAACACAAGAGCCTCGCCCGTTCATCGAACCGGCGAGGCTTCTTCATTTCCAATCGCATCATCCGTCAAAAGTGCCACATATTTGGCACAACTCAAGAAGCAGCCGACGATGCATTGTTAAATAGCGGCTGCGGAAAGCAATCACGCCACGGCCGTTTGCGTCGGCCGCTCGTCGTCGAATCGCACGCTGACGCGCTTGGAGACGCCTGCTTCCTGCATTGTTACGCCATACATCACATCCGCGATGCTCATCGTCCGCTTCGAATGCGTGATGACAATGAATTGGGCCAGGTCGACAAATTCCTTGACCACATGGCTGAAGCGCATGTTGTTCGCTTCGTCGAGCGCTGCGTCGACTTCGTCCAGCAGCACGAACGGCGACGGCCGGCTGCGGAACACCGCCATGAGTAGAGCGATGGCCGTCATCGTTTTCTCGCCGCCGGAAAGCTGGCTGATGTTTCGCGGTTCCTTGCCGGGCGGGCGCGCGGTGATTTCGATGCCGCATTCGAGCACGTCGTTCGGGTCCATCAACACCACTTCGGCCTTGCCACCGCCAAAGAGTTTCTTGAACAGCTTTGAAAAATGCTCGGCAACCGCATTGAATGTTTCGACAAACCGCTGCTGCGATTCCTGATTCAGCCGTTCGATCAGCGAACCAAGCTGCCGCTCGCTAAGCCGCAGGTCTTCGAGCTGCTTGGTGAGGAATTCCATCCGCCCTTCGAGCTCTTCCTGCTCGCGAATCGCATCCAGATTCACATTGCCGAGCCGCTCGATCTTCTGTCGAAGCTCATTGATCTCCGCCTCGATCGCCGGCCAATCCTCGGTCTGATCGGGCACATACGACTCATACTGCGCCGCGAGATCGACCGACAGCTCTTCCATGATGCGCGCCGTCAGATCCTCGACCCGCACGCGAACTTCCTGCAGCTTGATTTCACGCTCGTGCAATTGCGCCTCGACAGCCTCCAGATCGTTTCGGAGTTTGCGGGCTTCGCGTGCGAATTGTTCACATGCCTCGCGCAAATTGTCTCGCTCCTGCCTGAGCGACATGCTTCGATGCATCAATGTCGAATTCTCATTGGTAAGTTGTGTCAGAGTCGCCTTTGCTTCGTCGATCTGCTTCTGCGATTGTTCGATGCGCTGCTGCGCCTCGATCACATCCTGCTCGGCCCGTCGGCGATCGGCGTCCAACTGAATCGCCGCCGCCTCCAGTTCGCGAATTGCCTCCGCCACGCTCGACCGCCGCTGCGACAATTCGCCGACACGAACGCGCGCCGCCGTGATCCGCTCCGAAATCGCCGACCGCTTTGTAGTCAGTTCGTCGATCTCAGCCTGCAGCGCGCCGGACAGCTTCTCTGCCTCCAGATACCGCGCTTCTACGGCCGCCAGCGACTGCCGGGCACTCGACTCTTTCGTATCGATTTCGCCCAGCCGATTGGTCAGTACGGCAATTTCCGACGCGACGAGCGGCCGCTCCTGCGACAATTGGCGGATCGTGTTTTCGAGATTATTGATCGCGGCCTGAACTTCGACGCGCTCGGTATTGGCCTCATACAGCGATGCCCGCAAATCCTGCTGCATCTGCTCGAGATGGCTCACTTCCGAATCGCGGCTCTGCAGTTCGCCCGTTAGCCGCGTGATTCGCTCGCCGACTTCCTCAAGCTCTCGCGTCAATTCTCGCAGCTCGCTGCGACGGCTAATAAGTCCCGTATCGCTGCCGAGCGACCCGATCCCCACGCGCCCGTCACCTTCCAGCACAACGCCATCCATCGTCACGAACCGCGCGCCCAAATCTAAACGTGCCATGTTGGCGGCAGCCTCGACCGACTGCACGACATACGTTCGCCCCAAGAGATGCCGCGCCAAGCGAGTGCAATCCTCCGGCACGCGCACCCAATCCATCATGTTGGCGACGAAGCCCTCCTGCGCGGACAAATCCGGCCCGCCGATGTGAGGCGGCAGCGCATCCAGACAAAAGTTTGAATGCGTCCTGTCAATTCGCCCAGCGACTCCATGTCCGACAGCAGCCGCGTCCGGTCGGACGCAACCAGATAAGTCTCCAACGGCCCCAGCACGGCCTCAACCAGTCGCGCGTGCGCCACATCCGTCTCGAATAATTCGCCCACCGCGCCGCGGACATATGAGAACGCCCCGTCGACGCCCTCGGCATCGCGCCTCTCGAGAATTTCCCGCGCCCCCGCCAGCAGACCCTCATGCTTGCAGTCCATTTCATCGAGCAACTGCCGGCGGCTCTCCAGCCCGCTGCGATATTCCTTTGCCGCCGCCAGTTGCTCCAGCAACGCCGCCCGCTGCTGCGCCGCTTCGGCCATCCGCGCCTTCGTTTCGTCGATCGACCGGGTTTTGCCGACAATCACCTCGTCGATGTGCGTTCGGCGGTCCGATTTTTCCCTGTGCGCGTGCTCGGCTGTTTCCAGCGCCGTCGCGATTTCGGATGCGCGGGCTTCGAGTTTCGATTTCTGCGCGTGTATCGAATCCCGCTGAATGCCCAGCCCCTGAATCTCGTTGTTCAACTGGCTCGTGCGGCGGGCCATCTCGAAGATCGTTTCCTTCGCCTCTTCGATGGCCACCTTTCGTTCGTTCAAGTCATGCGCGCATGCGGTGTCTTCCGCCTGACACTCTTTTTGCTCCTCCGCAACAGTCGCCAATTCTCCTTCAATCGCGGCCGCCGCCTCGCGCTGAGCCGACATGCGCGCCGTCAGTGACGCCACCTGCTCGTCAAACTGCGACAGTCGCTCCTGCGAGCGCTCAAGCAATCCCTGCTGATCGACAATCCGCCGTTCGCTAGCCGCGATACGCTCCTGATGCGCCGTGATCTGCGATTGCACCGCGAACAAGCGGGACTCAACCTCCTGCATTTCCCGCTCGACATCAACGATGCGAACATTGGTCTCGCTCGTTCGCGTCTCGTTCGAAGAAAGCTCGGTGCGGATGGCCGTCACCTGATCGTGCAGCTCGCTTGTCACCTTCGTCAGATCATCCATTGAGCCGCGCAGCCGGTGATATTCCGATAGCGCGTGACGACTGCGCAGCTCGCGCAGCCGGCCGACATACTGTTCATAATTTCGCGCCTTGCCTGCCGCCAGCTTCACACTGCGCAGGCGCTTCTCGATTTCCTCTACGACATCCTGCACGCGCTGAAGATTCTGATTCACCCGCTCCAACCGGCGCAGCGCCTCCTTTTTCTGATGCTTGTACTTGTTGATCCCCGCGGCCTCTTCGAAAATCGCCCGGCGCTCCTGCGGATTTGCCTGGAGCATCAGATCGACGCGCCCCTGCTCGATCACGCTATACGCATCGACGCCGACACCCGTATCGAGAAACATCTCACGGATGTCCTTCAACCGGGCCGACTGTTTGTTAATGAGGTATTCGCTTTCGCCGCTGCGATAGAGCCGACGCGTGATAACCACCTCGGTCTGGTCCGTCGCCAGCGTCCCGTCAGAGTTGTCGAAGGTCAGATCAACCTGTGCGAGGCCGCTCGATTTTCGCGTGCCGGACCCATTAAAGATCACATCGAGCATGTTCTTGCCGCGAAGACTTTTGGCAGACTGCTCGCCGAGCACCCATTTGATCGCGTCGACGACGTTGCTCTTGCCGCAGCCGTTCGGCCCGACGATGCAGGTGATGCCCCGGTCGAACTCGAATTCGGTCTTGTCGGCGAAGCTTTTGAAGCCCGTCGCGGTGAGTTTCTTGAGGATCATGTGAAGTTGCGTGCCTCCATGCACCTGAAAAAAGTCCTGGATCGGCCTCCATGCCGTCCGCCGCCCCCAATTCATGTGGCACAGCCGTTTCGGCTGTGTACAAACGTATCCCATACTCATCGGCCGATTTTGCCTGCCAAGGCGAAACAGCGTTAATTCCGTATATGATAAACGGTTATGAGAGGTAGTAAAAGGCGGAAGTATGATATTTCTGCCGATCTTTTGCTACAATAGGTGCATTGACCGAAAGGAACTCTAATGAGCCATAACGCGTCCAAGCTGCTCGAAGCCGCCCTTCAGCTCGACCCAAACGAGCGAGCCGATTTGGCTGCGCAATTGTTCGACAGTCTTGATGATTCAGTCGAGGTCAACATTGGCCCACTCTGGGACCAAGAAATCACGAAACGCCTGAACGAATTGGATACCGGTAAAGTGAAAACAGTGCCTTGGCCGGAAGCACGTGCTCGCATCATCGCGCCGGACACGCAGCCGTGAGGCAAATCGAGCTACATCCAGCCGCAATCGAAGAATCACGTTCTGCCTTTTTGTGGTATTTGGAGCGAAGCATTCATGCGGCAAACGCCTTCATGACCGAGTTGGACCGAATCGTGCAATCGATTTCCAACGAGCCTCTGATAGGAACCGAGTTCAGGCCAGGACTGCGGAAGCGACAATTAAATCGTTATCCGTTCTTGGTGGTTTACCGCGAATTAAGCAACGATTGTATTGAGGTTGTTGCAGTAGCTCATGGTAGACGGAGACCGGGCTATTGGAGCGAACGCATTGGTTAACATAATGTTTCCCATATTGCGAGCCTTCCGAAATCAAGCCGCAACAACAGTTTGCCTCTTCATTGTCGGTTAGCTCCACACAAGCACCGAATGCAACCCCATAGTCCCAATTCCCACAATCATAAAAAACCAACTCTTTCCGCGGGCACAGTCACGCCCAATCACGCTATTCAACCTGCGAACGCCTCTGATCGCACACAAGGCTGATCGTCAAAGGAGATACCCATGAAACGTCACTCTTTCCGAGCACTCTCGTGCGTCCTAATGCTGATGGCCGCCGCAACTGCCCGCGCCGCGGATATTTACGTCAACGCCGCCGGTGCCGGCACCGAACTAGGCACTCAAACAAGCCCCTATCGCACCGTCCAGGCCGCCATCGACGCCGCCAAAACCGGCGACAAAATCCTCGTCGCCGCCGGCACATATCAGCAAAATCTCCGAATTCAAACCAAAGCCCTCGTCCTCGAAGGCGGTTTCGCCGCCGATTGGTCCCGCGACATCACCCAAAACACCACCACACTCTCCAGCCCCGGCGGAAACTCTGTCATCAACATCATCGAGTCCGACTCCACCATCGACGGCTTCACCATCACCGGCGGCACCGGCAGCACCGAAGACCTCCCCTACAGCACCCACGGCGGCGGCATCTACAGCCGCGAAGGCTCTCCCACTATTTCCAACAACATCATTGTGGAAAATGACATCCGCAAGATGGACCCCCCATCTGAAACCAACTATGGCGGCGGCATTTACGTTTCCAACGCGCCGAACGCCACCATTCTCAACAACACGATTCGCGGCAATTTCGCCGGCCGTGGCTCCGGCATCGCCGCCGTCGGGGGCAAGAACCTCCTGATCCAGGGCAACACAGTCGAAGACAACGTGTCCGTCGGCGATCACGGCGGCGGCATGTACATCGGCGTCGAGGATGCCGTCATCACGCAGAACGTCATTCGCGGCAACGAAGTCGGGCGCGAACTCGGCTATGGCTGGGGCGGCGGTTTAATTTTCTTCAACTCAGGCAACTCTGCCGAGATTTCGTTTAACGTGGTTTATGAAAACTTTGCCGCGGCCTACGGCGCCGGCGAATTCATCGACGAAGGCGCGACTGCAAACATCCATCACGAGTTAATCTATCGCAACGTCTCCAAGGCGGGCTGCGAAGCGGTCTCGGCCATCGCGGTCGACGGCGGAGCCACCGGCGGATCGAACGTGACCATTGACCACTACACCATCGCCAACAACGTCTGCGAAAACTCGACCCGCGGCAACGGCCTTCAGGTCGAAGACAGGTCCGTCGTCACTGTCACCAACAGTATCTTCTGGAACAATGGCGGCGACGACTTCGCCACCGATGGCAACGCAACGCTCAATGTCACCTACACGGCATCGCAGGAAGCCATCGGCGGAACCGGCAACATCACGGCCGACCCGCGCTTTGTGAAGCCGTCGGCCGACGACTTTCACCTCGCCGCAAACTCCCCCTGTATCGACGCGGGCGATCCCGCTTCTCCTTTCGCTAACGAACCCAACAACAACGGCCGAGCCGACATGGGCCGCTACGGCAACGCCAGTGACGCCCCACGCCGATCCCCCCCCGAACGGACGATGATGATACGGACAACACGAATGACAACACGAACAACGACCCGGATACCGACGACGGCAACACAAATGACAACTCGAACGACAACACCAACCCCGGCCCGGTTGTGGACAATGCCAACCCCATTTGCGGCGCATTTACTCCCGCATTGGCCCCGGCATTTCTCGGATTGAGCCTGATCGGCTCACGAATTTCGGCCCGAAAGCGAAAGATGTGGAGACAGCGAGCAAGCCGGTGACACTGACCTCAGTAATTCGGCATCTCAATAGAATTGTGATTTTTGCAGGGGACATTCGTCAACAAAGGCGAATGTCCCCTGTACGTAGTGGCCTACCACCAAACAGTATGTGGATGTCTTTCCACTGACGAGATTTTCACACGAGGTCTTGCCACTGCGATCCGAAAATCGACTCGGTCATAGCAAGCCTAGCGAATCATCGAATACAAATACTTCAAAATCGTGATTCCACCGAGAACAAGGCTTACGGAACCAATAATCAAGACGGAAGCCAACGATAACTTACCGATGACGCCCGTGCTCCCGGCGGCTAGCGATTGCCGCGCCCGAAAAGGGCGAACAATACACCCGCCCAATCCCAACTCCGCCAGCCATATGCGCACCACCTCCGGATACCCCTCGATCCGCTCCAGCCGCATCTTCCACATCACCTGCGAAGCAATTTGTTCCGGCTTTCGCCCGTTGCGATCGAGAAATATTTCGATGGCCGCATCGACCTCAGGCCCGGTCTCGATCGAAAGCAGCCAATGCCGACCGGCCTCATACGGATCGTGCATATCAAGGCAAACCCGCCCCAACCTACCCAACTTTTCTGCGTTATAACCCCGCGAACCCAACGATGAGGCCAGCCGCCGCTTCGCCATCCCCAAATCCCTGCGCGCAACGTCTTCCGCGATTCGTTGCAGAATGTCAGTTGTTAGGTCAACTCGGCCCACAGTTCAAAAAACTCCGGAAATGTCTTGCTCACGCAGTCCGCATCGCGAATCACCATGCCGTCGAGTCGCAATCCCGCACCCGAAAAACTCATCGCCATGCGATGGTCTTCATATGTCGCAATCGCCGCGGCAACGGGCGGCTCCTTCGGCAGGATGGAAATCCCGTCGGCATGCACCTCGGTCTGCACGCCCATCTTGCCCAGTTCCGTCGCCAGCGCGTCCAGACGATCGCTCTCCTTGTGCCGCAAATTTGGCACATTGCGGATGCGCGGCGGCCCATCCGCAAAAGCCGCCAGCACCGCCAGCGTCGGCACGACATCCGGCATCCGATTCAGGTCCGCGTCGAGGCCGCAGAGCTTTCCGCCCTTCGGACCCCACACCGTCGTATGCCGCGGCCCCTGCTCGACCCGGCAGCCCATCCGCTCCAGCAGATCGACAAAGCCGATGTCGCCCTGCCGGCACTCAAGGCCCAGCCCGTCCACCATCACCCGCCCGCCCGTCACCGCCGCCGCCGCAAAAAAGTAGGACGCGGCCGACGCATCCGGCTCGATCTCGTATGTGGCCGCCCGATATGCCTGCGGTGCCGGAACGATGAACTTGCGCAAGCCGTCCTCCACGCTCTCGACGCCGAACGATTCCATCACCGCCAGCGTCATCGCCACATATGGCTCGCTCGCCAATTCCCCGCGAATCTCGATCATTACGTCGTTCATCGCCAGCGGCGCGGCCATCAGCAGCCCCGAAACAAACTGGCTTGAAATGTTCGCGTCGATGGTGGTCTGTCCGCCGTGCAGCCCGCCGGCACGAATGCCCAGCGGCGGGAAGCCCTCGCGATCGAGATAACCGATTTGCGCGCCCAGCTCTCTAAGTGCCGATACCATGTCACCAATGGGCCGCTCGTGCATGCGCTGCGTGCCGCTCAGGCGGTAGTCGCCGTAAGCCGCGCAGCACACCGCCGCCAGAAACCGCATGACCGTGCCCGCGTTGCCGCAGTAAATGTCGGCATCGCCGATCGGAATCTGCCCGCCGCACCCCGGCACCATCGCCCGGCGGCGCTCCTCGTCAATTTCGACGTGAATGCCAAGCTCCCCGAGCGCCGTCATCATGCACCGCGTGTCGTCGGCCAGCAAAACGCCGTCCAGCGTGGAAACGCCGTCGGCCATGGCTGAAATCAAGAGCGCGCGGTTGGTCAGGCTTTTGCTGCCCGGCAGACAAATCGTCCGATCCACCGGCCCCTGCGCGGGCCTCAGCATGATGTCGTTCGGACTGGTTTTCATGGTGAAATAAGACCGGCAATGTGCGAATATCGAATGGATGCCATGCGGGAGAACATGTTTCGCTGTTTGCCGTTCATCGTTTGTCGTTTGCGGTCAGCTTACCTTCGCGCCCGGCGGAATATCCGCCATCGGCGTCACCAGAATAACCTGCGACCGATCCTCGGTCGAAGCGGCCAGCAGCATCCCCTGGCTCTCTTCGCCGCGCATTTTCCTCGGCTTCAGGTTCTTCACGATCACGATCGATTTGCCGACGAGATCTTCCGGCTGATAATACCCTTTGATCCCGGCCACGATCTGCCGCTGCTCGTCACCGACATCGACTTTGAGCACCAGCAGCTTGTCCGCATCCGGATGCGGCCCGGCCTCCAGCACACGCGCCACGCGCAGGTCTATTTTGGCGAAATCGTCAAATGTAATCGAATTGTCCTGTGGTGCCGGTGCTTCGCTCATGAATCATCCTCGTTCGCGTTGGTGTGTCCCCTCGTTCGGCGCGCCGTTTCGCGCAGGCCATTGACCAGTTTTACCGAGAATGGTGAATGCGTCCACTGGCGAAGCGGATGTGCGAATCGATCAGAGATGGCGGCTTTGAAATCAAGGCAGAGCGCCGCTGGAGGCGGAAGCGCTACGGTCCAACACCTGCACGGTGGTCATGCCGCGATATTCGACGTTGTCCTTCGTCACCAGCAAGACCGTGATTCGATGAACGCCCGGCGTTTCGAGAATCTTGACGCCGCTCGATTCATCACCCATCCAGACATCGTTGTCCTTCCATAGAAAGTCCGCGCCTTGGGTCAGGCTGGGCGGCAAATCGACGGCATAGGACAGATAATACGGTGCGGAGCCGACGGCCGGCCCTTTGACGCGAATGGCAGTGCGGCGTGGCGGGGTTCGATTCGCGGCAACCGGATCGGAGCGAGTCGTTGCGCCTTTCCCGTCATTGGAAGCGGTTCGCGGTGTGGCGCTTTCGACCGTGGAAGCGGGCCGCGCGTTGCCGGTTCGACCGGACTGCGCCGATTTCGGATCGGTGGGAGACGTGTTGCGATTGCCGGAGTTGGGACTGCCGACCGGCTCAAGCCAGTTGCCGCGGGCGCCATCGGCAGCGCCACGGTTTGGACTTGCCGTGCTCGAACGACCATCAGAAGCCGGCGCGCGATCGAACGGATAATTCCGGCCGGCTGTTGTATTGGCATAAGAAAGCGGCGCGCCGCGCGTCACATTTCTGTTGCCGCCGGACACGGGCGGCGTTGTGGCACGATTGGCGGAGGCGAGCGTGGGGAACTAACGCCCGGCGGTGTCATTTTCGCGATCAACTCGGGCGGCGGGTAATACTCCGTCATGCGCACCAGAGACACCGTCTCCGCGGCTTGAATCGGATTCAGCGGCGTGAGGCCGATTTGCTCGGCAAAGAAGGCGGCGGCCGTCTGCGGAATTCGTCGATGGCCCATCGAATCGATCATTTTGCCGCGGACAATTCTGAAATTCCGGGCCATGTACCATGCCACCGCTTCCTCGGATTCAGACTTGCATTTCGGCAGGTCGCCATCGCCAATGAACACCGCAATAGGAATCTTGTCGCGATAACGCGGAACGGTGTCTTCAACGAGCAGTTTGTCCGAAAAATTCGACAAGCGCGTGGCGACGCAACTGAATCGTTCGGGAAATCGATTCACAAAATAATGAGCCAGATAGCCGCCGCAGGACCAACTGGTCGACAGAACGGCGCCCGGATCGGCCAGCGTGGTCTCAAACACATGATCCATGGCCGCCAGCACATGTTCACGGTCTCTCAGCACATAGTTGTGCTCTCTGGTCAGCGGGTACTCCATAAACGAGTCGGACGTTTCGAGTTCCGGCGCGCACACCACATAACCGTAGATATCCGCCTGCTTTTCCCACTCTTTTTCCTGGGGTATGGCATTGTCGTACGGCTTCATGCCATGAAATGTCATGACCAACGGCCAGCGCTGAACGCGCGGGTACAGCGGATGGCGACCATTGTTCTTGACATAGTCGACCGGCAGGTAAAGGTGATATACCGCATTCGTGCGCGGCTCAACCACCCGTTTGTACATGCCCTCGCCCCGCGGCTGGGGCACCGCGCAGCCGCTCGAATGGGCCAGGCTAAGGATGGCGAATACTGCAATGATCGGGTATCGAAAGTGCTTCATTCGGTGCTCAAATATCGTGCCGGGGAATCGATAGCGCCGGTGCGCCAATTTCTACGTTTCAAAGACTCACTGGATTCCGGAATTCCAAAAAATTCGGCCGGTCGATTCGTGCAAACCCGTTGTCATAAACTATGTAATACGCAACCTTTAATGAATCGACCAAGTTCCTCGCTGATTCGCATTCAGTAAGGAATCGGCCCCTTTCGCGGACGTTGGCGAGCAACGCATCTTATCCGCCCCCTCTTGGGAATTCCATTGGATAGATTTTAGCCTGCTTAGCTTCAGGGATTTTCTTACCTGTCCTGGTTTTCACCTCAGACCGCTTAAATCATGCACGCGGAATGAAATTGCAAGCTCAACAATGACAAAGCTTTACAGCCTACTAAAGGCAAACGGATTAGTCATCGTGTCGCGGGGGCGGGCGCCGGGCGGATTTTCGACTGCTGTTTTGCCGCTTGGCTTCCAGGCGACGCTCGCGAGAGCCCTTTGTTGGCTTGGTTGGACGCCGAACAGCACGAGGCTTCAACGCCGCGCAAAGCAGGGCTGCCAATCGCTCGATGGCATCCTGCTTATTGGCGGATTGCGAACGATAGCGGGAGCTCGTAATTCGAAGAATGCCGTTTCGATCGATGCGATTGGCCAGCGCGGCCGCGATTCGATTTTTTTGAAATACCGTCAGCGATCCGCTTTCGCGCACATTGAATTTCAACGTGGCGCAGGTCGCCACCTTGTTCACATTCTGGCCACCCGGACCGGGACTGGTCGTGAAGGTGAATGAGAATTCATTATCCTCAATATTCACATGCTGATTGATCTGCATGGTGACATTAGAATACCCGAATGTCCGAGATTTGCCCGCTGGTGTTCGAGCCGATTTTTCGCCCCAAAGTCTGGGGCGGACGCAATCTGGCCCGCATTTTTTCAAAATCGCTGCCGGAAAGCGGCGCCATCGGCGAATCGTGGGAGTGCGCCGATCTGGAGAACGGCCAATCCGTCGTCGCGCGCGGGCCTGCCAAGGGAATGACTCTTCATGCCCTCGTTGATGAATGGGGCGAAGGGCTGATCGGCGGTGTAAAATTAAACGATGGTCGATTTCCCCTGCTGATTAAATTCCTCGATGCGGTTGAGAATCTGAGCATTCAAGTGCATCCGATCGAATTGGCCGCATTACCCCGAGTCGTCTTGCACAAGTCAAGCACGAAGCGTGGCATATTATTGAAGCAGCCCCGGCGCATTCATTTATCGAGGCCTTCTTCCCGGGTCCAACATCGAAGAGCTGCAAATCGCCGTGCGCTCGCGGCCAGCCGCCATACTCGACTTTCTTACCAAGATTCCGGTCAAAGCCGGACAGACGTACTTTCTACCCAGTGGAACACCACACGCGCTCGGCGCCGGCACCGTGGTGGCGGAAATTCAAACGCCGTCCGATGTAACCTATCGGCTGTATGACTGGGATCGAACGCGTCCCGACTCCGATGCCGGCCTTCACGTGGAGGATGGACTGGCCAACATCCAATCCGTAGTCGATTTTCAACAATATGAAAAACGATCGCACGTGACCAATCTTTTTACCACCGTCTCCCGGCTGGTCGCGTGCCCCAGCTTTGTCATAGAGAAGGTTCGATTCATCGGTGAACTCGAACAAGAAATTCCCTATGCCGAAATGGTCTGCTGGATCATGACCGAAGGAAAGGGCGAGTTGCTTTTCGGACCCAGCGGCGTCTTGGCATTCGGCAAAGGCGACGTGATCATTCTGCCGGCCCGTCTTGAAAACCCCAGGGTACGAACCTTGACGGATTGTTCGTGGCTGGAAGTGACCATTCCCGTTGAATCCGATTTGAGTGCCTTTTCCCGCCCCGATTCCGCCGAATTACGCACTGATCATGGCACTAGGCCCATTTCACTCAATATCTCAATAAAAAAGCCGCCTGTGAGGTAAACACCCCCAGTGCGACAACTGTGTGTCACTCCTACGAAGCCAAATTGCAAAATAGGGATAAAACCCCCATGCAATCATCATTAAAAACTGTTAGAACTACGTTTACCTAAAACACCTATTCCCCCTCCGGAAAGCGCCGGGCAGCCTCCCCTTAAGCTCCCGGCGTTTCTCCTTTTTACACATAATTTCGTGTCACGGTCATTCCACCGGCGCCTCAAGAAAGTCGAGCAACTGCCGCGAGCGGTGCGGCAGTTACTCGACCGAAACCAAAACTGTTCGTTCGCCGCCCCGCGCGGCGAGCGAACACGATCAGAATCTGACTCAGGAGTAGACGAACTCCGATTGCCTGCCGGCTATCAAGATTTCCGTCGTTGAATCGTTGAATTGGACGCATGAAGAAAAAAAATTGCGGATTTCTTTCGGCATGCCGGCAATGGAATAACTAATTTGCGGCTCGAACCAGCGACATGACATAGAGCATTTCGCGGGCAATTTGTCGAGATCGCTCGTCGTAGGTGCGAGATTCGTCCGGCGTATCGTCCGATTGTTTCGGATCAACATAAGGCAGGGCAACACGTGCGATTGCACCGGAAACCGAAGGGCATGACTTGTCAGCTGAATCGCAAACCATGACGGCGCAAAAGTCTTTCTTGGGATTTGGGGCCTGGTTGATCACTTTTGAGAATGCGGTGATGACGGAACCATCGTCGGAAAATCGAACATGATAAATCGGGTTTTCGTCTCCCGTCGTCTTCTGGATTTTCATGCCGGTCCGTTCAAGTACCGCAACCGCACGTGGGTTGAATGCGGTGGATTCAGTGCCGCCCGAATAGACCAATGGAATCGGCAATTGATAATACGAAGCCGCTGCGGCCGTCCAGATTTGCGCCAGGTGGCTGCGACGCGAGTTATGGGTGCAGACGAAAAGCAAGCGGGCGGGCAGTTTTTCTTGATACTGGTCCTTCACAAAGTTCGCGATTTTCGCCAGCGACGCCCGATGTTCGGCCGGAATATCGCCGAACTCTAATTGCCGGGCAGCCAGATAAATACCAACGTCTTTATACACTTTTTTTATTTCCTATTGTGCTGTTTTCAACAATGACATCGATGCGGCCGACCCTTCGACTGTTGGCGGCGGCGTTGAGCACTTTGCCTGTCAATGCGGATGCTACTTCCCGCCTTGCGACAGCCAAGGCATCGGTTGCAGGTTCGGATCACTGGTCCTTGTTGGCGAATAACCCGAGGGACAGCAATTCTTGGCGGGTGATGCGGGCTGCACGAGATCGGCGGCCACACGCAATCCCGCACGTACGATGAGTTCGGGTGGAATCGCTTCGTACGTCTGGCCGTCAACGACCATCGTGCGGCAATTGCTATCGCCGCAACTGCCGCAGCACGGACTGTCGCCCGTCTTTGCGTCGAGAATCTTGTCCAAAGAAGCATCGCCGATCCAAATGCGATTGGACTCGCTTGGCGCATGCTTGAACTGCTCTTCGGTGAGCGAAGTCTTGACAACCTGCACACGCATGCCGAGCGGCTTTAGCGATGCGGTCAACAGCCGCCTGGCCTCCTCGACCGCTTGCTCAGTATTGCCGCATCGGTCGCATGTATCTCCCTTGTCATCCACGAGCCGTTGCCAACGAATCACGATCGTCTTGTTCTGCGCGGGACTGGCGCAGCCGGCAAGAGACAGACCTGCGACGGCACCACAACACACCAGGCCGGCACACTTGGAGGTCAGAGAAGTATGTTTCAAAGTATTTCCTTTCAGTCATGCCCAAACACAGGGCAGACGTCAATTTGACGTCGACGAAATCCGTCCCGCTTTCAGCGTGAGCGTGCGTTTGGCGCGCGAGGCAGCGCGCGGGTCATGCGTGACCATCACGATGGTCCTGCCCTCACGGTTCAACTCATCGAGCAAATCCAATATCTGCGCGCTCGTCTCCGGGTCCAGGTTGCCGGTCGGCTCATCGGCGAGGATAATTTCGGGATCGTTGGCGAGAACCCGCGCCAGTGCAACACGCTGCTGTTGGCCGACGCTGAGTTCAGTCGGCTTGTGATCGAGCCGGTCGCCGAGGCCAACCCTTGCGAGCAGGCCGGTCGCGCGTTCACGCTGTTTGACCTGCGACAGTTCCGCCAAATACAGTGGAATCTGCACGTTTTCCAGCGCAGTCAAATAAGGAACAAGGTTGAACGTTTGAAAGACGAAGCCCACTTTTTGTCTACGGACCTCGGCACGCTGATTCGGCGACAATTCGTACAACGAACGTCCATTCAAGAAGACGCGACCGCTGGATGGTGAAAGCATGCCACCGAGCATGAGCAGCAGGGTGCTCTTTCCGCTCCCACTTGGGCCGACGATCGCGACATAATCGCCGGGCGTAATCTCCAGGGACGCGTCGTCCAGCGCGGTCACGAGCTGTCCGCGGTGCTTGTAGCCTTTCGAAACATTCTCAAAACGCATGATTCCTCATACCTCTTGCAGCGTCGCACACGGGTCGAGGCGTGCTGCCCGCCGGGCCGGGAGATAGCTCGCGATCAGCGCGATCAGGACTGAAATGCCAAGCGCCCATATCAACAACATCGGCATGGGCACCACAACGATGCCGGCAAGCCGCGGACCGAGCGTAACGGCCAGTACGGTTCCAACGATGTATCCCGCGATTCCGCCGGCCACGCCGAGTATCAGTGCCTTGAGCAGGAACATGCGCAGTATCAGTCCGGACCCCGCGCCCAGTGCCATAAGTGTGCCGATCTCCCGACGCCGCTCGAAGACGTTTGCGTACATGTAGTTCGCAATGCTGGCACCGCCGACCAATACGATGATGGCCAGAAAGATCTGCGACAGCTGTGTCATCATCCCGTTGGTCTTGACCTGGGTATCCACGACTTGCGTAACCGTGACGACTTTCGCGTCGGGTAGCAACTTGTTGATCTTTTCCACGAGTCCGCCGGAAATTTCCTTGCAGCAGCCGACGATTTCAATCGCATTGATCACCGGGCCTTTTCCGGCCAGTTCCTGGACCGCATGGAGATGGGCGAAGATGCGGGAGTCGTCCACCGTTCCGGTTTCGGGGAGGACAGCCGTTACCGAAAACTTGCGGCCCAGCACATCGAGTCCCTCACCTTCTTTCACATTGAGAATCGCGGCCACATCCGCGCCAATCAGCGCTTCCGTATCGCTTAAGTCCTCGATCACGCGTTGTCGAACCAGCGTCTCCTTGGCTGCCGGTCGAAAGGCACCGGGCACATCGGCGACGGTGCCGCAACCCTCGGCCGGCCGCGAAAAGATGCCCGCGCCGGACCACATCGCCTTCGCCTGAAATTCGCTCTTCGGCAGGATGCCGGTCAGCGTGAAACTGCGGTCACTCAGTTTGACGGGAACCGACAACTTTGGAGAAAGATTGTCGAGCCCCTGAATGTCGGACATTGCCAGCCGCAGCACATATTCCTCGGGAAACTCGTCATTCTGCATGTCGGCGCTGTAATAATCCTGAAGCGTGACAGACTTCGGCAGAACCAAAACGTTCGCGCCCAATGCATCCAACTGCAGGGCGACGGCCTTTTCGGAATAGAACGTGATATTCTTGATGGAGACGACAACAGCAATCCCGAGCATGATCGCCAGAAAGCTCGTGGTGAGCTAGTTCTTTCGCTCGAACATTTCGCGCCACACGAGTGTGGTCAGTTTCATTGAAGTGTCCTCACCGTTACGACTTATTCTCGACGACATCGGTCTTGGGTGCGGGAGCGCCGGCGGTTGGCGCTTTCGGCGGGCAGCAGCCGCTCTTCGGGTCGCATCCCTTTGCGGCTGATTTTACTGCTGCGACGAGGACTTCCTTTGTGGTGTCGCCCACGAAGTTGCCGACCACCGTTCCGGGCGGAGCCAATAGCACGGTTTCTGCCACTTTCGTTTTCGGATCGACCTTGAACTGCTTCAGCAGGCTCAGTTCATTTTTGTCGGCAGGATCAATGGTGACAATCTGAATCGTGCCGGCAAATTCCTTGTCCGTCACAAGCTCGTTGACTCCCTTCATTGCACCAGCGTTTTGTTCAGTTTCTTCATTCTGGACACAGATGGTTACTATCTTGCGATCCTGCAATCCCTTGAGGCATTTCTCCATGCCGACGCTGACAAATGCCGTCAGCAAATCGGCCTCGGTGAATTTGCCGGGGAAACTACGCGTTACCGCCCCCAGCGGCGAAACCGCCAGCACAAGCGGCATGGGCGCTCGATCAAGTCCGTATTTCTTCACCAATTCCTTCTCTTGCGCGTCGCTGATGTTCACGGCCGTGGTCGTCGCGCGATCGGCGAGCTTTAGCAATTCCGCGTCCAGTGTCGTGCGAGCAACCTTCGTCGCATCGTCGGTGGCGCGGAAGAAGAACAAAAAGATGTACTTATTGGCATCGGCCGCACGTTGTATCGCGGTTTCGGCCGCGGTCGCTGGTCGTTGTTGTGTCAACGCAACTTCCGCGGTTTCCTTGGGCTTCGCGGGTGCGCCGGTCTGCGCCATGGTAGTTCCCACTGCCATGCAACATGCGAATCCACAAAGACAAAATTGACTCATCGAATTCCGGTTCATACTTTTCTCCGTTGAAGTGAGGCGTTTGTTTCTCGACGAGAAACTTGGCCCACCTTGTAAAATTGACTCCGCGTCGCATTCATGATGGGCGTTCCGTGAAATGTGTTTGAGGCGCGGGTTCCAACCTGCCACGATCACCCCTATCCGAGCTGAAAAGTCGCCGCCCCAGCCATAGCGACACACTCACCAGACCGATCAGCACAGGCACTTCAACCAGCGGGCCGATCACTGTGGCAAAGGCCGTGCCCGAGGTGATGCCAAAGACCGAGATCGCCACGGCAATCGCCAGTTCGAAGTTGTTTCCGGTGGCCGTGAACGCGAGCGTGGCCGATCGCTCGTAGTCCGCGCCCACGCCTGGGCCATGAAGAAGGACGCGAAGAACATGATCACGAAATAAAGCACCAGCGGCACGGCGATCCGAAGAATGTCCAGCGGCACTTCCACGATGCGGTTGCCCTGAAGACTGAACATCACGACGATCGTGAACAACAGTGCGATGAGCGTGATGGGCGAGATGCGACGCAAGAACTCCTGCGTATACCACGCGTCGCCTTTGAGCGGCCTCAGAATGAAACGAGTGAGCATGCCGGCAAAAAATGGAATGCCGAGGTAGATGAGCACACTCTTGAAGATGCTGGCCATGCTGACATCGACCACTACGCCGCTGAGGCCAATGAGCGGCGGAAGCCATGTCATAAAGACCCATGCGTAAACACCAAAGAACAGCACCTGAAAAATGCTATTGAATGCCACCAGACCGGCCGCATACTCCGCGCTGCCTTTGGCCAAGTCGTTCCAGACGAGCACCATCGCGATGCAACGGGCCAGGCCCACCATGATGAGGCCAAGCATGTACTCGGGCTTGTCATGCAGAAAGATCGCTGCAAGCGCGAACATGAGCATCGGCCCGACAATCCAATTTTGGATGAGCGAGAGCAAAAGCACTTTCCAGTCGCGGAAGATCTTCGGAAGTTCTTCGTAACGCACTTTTGCCAATGGCGGGTACATCATGAGGATGAGCCCGATTGCAATGGGGATGTTGGTGGTGCCGACCGTAACCCCGTCGATTGCATCACGCATGCCGGGCACAAAACGACCCATTGCCACCCCGGCCGCCATCGCAAGGAAGATCCAAACGGTGAGATAGCGGTCAAGAAAGCTCAACCGACCTGATATTGTCGGGCGGCATGGATCGCAGGAACCGGTGGCGACGATAGGGGTCATGACGAAATGTTCCAAACAAGTATTGCCGTGAAAAATTGCCTCCGCCTCGGGGAATCCCCTTACACGCCTTGGCGTCGAACACGACGCTTCGATCAGCGGTTATCGCATGGTTTTCTCGCCGCAACGTCCAGACTCGTGATGTAATCGCTCGGTTTTGATCCCTTTGGAATGCTCGCGACGATTTCGCGGTAGAGCGGGTCCTGCCAATCCATCATGGCGTCGATATAGCCGCCCTTGGGTGTCAACTTGATATCCGTCAGTCCTGATGCCACTGCCATTGCGCGGGTGTCTTCCACCAGCACCGCGCCTGCAACGCAACCAATCAGGGCTTCAACGCTTTGTTTCACCGAATCGGGCAATGGTTGAAGCAAAGCAAGGTCTGAAACAGCGACGCGGCCGCCCGGCTTCAAGACGCGGGCGATTTCGCGCCAGACGCGCGGCTTATCCGGCGACAGATTGAGCACGCAATTGGATATGACGACATCGACGCTCGCATCGGCCACCGGCAAATTCTCGATTTCACCCAATCGGAATTCCACATTGTCCAATCCTGCTTTCGCGATACGTCGCGATGTTTCGGCGTGCTTTCGCGAGCATGTCCGGTGTCATGTCCACGCCGATCACGCGGCCGGTTACTCCCACTTTCGGCCCGGCCACGAAGCAATCGAATCCGCCACCGGCACCGAGATCGAGCACGACTTCGCCCGGGCGCAGCGATGCGAGCGCCGTCGGGTTGCCGCACGAAAGACCCATATTCGCGGATTCGGGCATGGCGCCGAGTTCCGTCTGCGAATAGCCGATCGCTCCGGCCAGTTGTTCGGGCGTGAAGGTCGTCGGCCCGCAGCAGCCACCCGATGAACCGGCCGGCTCGCACGACGATTGGCCGCTCCGGGCGATCTGCCCGTATCCTTCGCGAACTTTCTCGCGCACGGAATCCGGACTTGTGGTGCAACAGGAATTCGAATCGATGATGTTTGAGATTTCCATGACTTATTTGCTCCCACGTCGAGATAGGTTACTGCCGTTCGAAGGCCGCACATTGCGGGTACCAGGTTCTGCCTGAGGGGCGGCACAACATCCTTCACCGGCACTGCATGCATCGGCCGGACAACACTGTTCGAATGCATCGGCCAGCGATCGAAGCGATGCGGCGATGTCTGAGTAACGAACAATGTAGTTCACTGTGCGGCCCTGCTTTTGAGATTCCAGCACGCCGGCTCTCGCCAGCAATGCGAGGTGCCGCGAGACAACCGAGAAATCCACACTGCAGCACTCGGCCACCTCCCCCACCGAACATGCGCGGCCGCACTTGGCCAGGCAGGCGAGAAGTCTGGATCGCGTCGGATCGCAGAGGGCCTTGAAGAGGCCGGGCACGAGGGCCGAATCGATCTGCCCGATGCGGCGGGAGGCCTGTTTGGGGGTTAAATGTTGATTCTTGTTCATTTGCGTCACCATGCAAGTATAATATCTGCATTTGTGAAAGTCAACCGAGGTTTTGGAGGGCAATTGCATCGGCTCGCATTCCGGAAAAATGAAAAGGGCCGGCGCTGGGCCGACCCTCTTCGATCCAATAATTTGTCCGAGTTTGCCTCGGTCCCCTCACTTCACGAATTCAGCGAATCAAGGGCAGCAGGTGCCGGAGCACGTCGGGCAATTCGCACAGGCAATGGCCATGTCGTCGTTATCGACATTGCCGTCGCCGTCGAGATCGCCCTGGGCATAAGTCGCGCCGCTTGCCAATCCGATGTTAACGCCGAGCGTCGTGAGATCGCCGCAATCAATCGTGCCATTGAGATCGAGATCGCCCATCTGGGTGTCGAGAATGTTCTCGACGATTTCGACCACGTCGGCGTTATCGACGACCATGTCGCCGTTCATGTCGGCGCTGAGATCCTTGTCGAAGTGGTTGTCGAGGTTCGATCCCCAGGCGCCGCTGTAGAAATTCGCGCGGACGTATTCGATGTCCGTGTGATTCACAACATAGTCCTGGCCGCGGGGCTGGGCGCCGCGGAGAACGGTGTTGCCGGCCACGTCGCCGCGGGCATCGCCGGCGGCATAGGTGCCGGTGATGAGCGTGGTGGCCGACGGGACTTTCGTCGTGTCTGTGAAGAAGAAGTTGCCGGGCGACGTGAGCGCAGCCCACTCGGTGTCGGCTTCGACGAAGCCCTGCTTGCGGTTCAAGGAGCCGGCGTCAAGTGCCAGACCATCCGCATAGTAGCGAACGTCGAGATGGTTAAAGTTGCCATCGCTGTCGAAGTCGCCGAGGATTTCCGGAATGATGTAGTTCCCCGGATTGATCGCCGCATCGGCCGATTCGAATGTGCGGGGATTCTGTAATGCCGCGAGCATCGGGGCGATGTCATCCAGATCGCGATCGCCATCGACGTTGAAGTCGCCCTGGATCTTCATGCGGGAAGAGTCGCCCGCCGGAACCAATGGTGGCTGCGCCCGGTGCTGTCGAGGTAATTCTGAACGCTGCCGTCACTATAGGTCGCGGGCAGTGTAAGCACATTGCGGGCCGGCACGCGTCCGCCGTCGCCAGGAAAGACCGTGCCGTAATCAGGAACGCTCGTAATGTTGAGCGCCCGAACGTCGTCTTGAATGAGCTGATCGAAGCCACTCGTCGGCTGGTAGTCGAGCGGGTCCGTCAACACGGGCGTGGTATCGACACCCACGTCGAGGATGAAGCTCAGTACAAGCACTTCGGCAGGCGGTTGAATTCCGGAGCGGCACCCGAATTAATGTAATTCTGAATGCTTCCGGTGAGATTGCGCATGTAATCCCGGGGCGCCGCGCGCTCCATGGGCGGGTTGGTGTTGCCATTGATGCCGCTGTTGTAATCACCGCGTGGCGCAAGCGTTTGCGAGCCGCCGATTTGCCAGCCGGTGCTGGGGTCGCTGTTGTCGAGAACGGAATCGACCGTGCAACGAACAAAGTTGGTGCCGCCGGACACGTCTTTTTTGACATTCAGGATTTCGTAATTGCCGCTGACCGCATCCGCAGCCGCGCGATCTGTGCCGAAAATGCCGGTGTAGCCCAGACAGAGCCTTCGTTGCTGTGCCGCATTCTCGGAGTGGCTCGAACTGCCGCACTGTGTCGCCCGCGTGTTGGGGCCGACGTTCGTATTGCTTGAACCGGTCGTCTGGTTGCCGAGATTGTCGCCGGAAGCCCAGCTTGGATCAACGCCGATTCCGTTGCTCCATGCATTACGCGTGCCGGAGCCGACGTCGCGGCAGTTAACGACAAGGTTTTCGCCGCTGGGCATTCGGCCCGTAACGAAGGAATACTGCAAGTCAGTGAATGTGACATTTTCGAGACCGGTGCCCCGGTTGGCAATGGGGACGACCGGCGAATAAGCAACAGTTGTGTCATAAACTGTATTGGCATCCGGAACGGCCGTATTCACATTCAGAGTGACTTCCTGGCCTTGCTGATCGACACGACTGAGTGGCTTGAGCTTGTTGGAAAAACCCGTGTCGGAGGAACCATTTGGATTGTTGCCGTAGCCATCGAACGTCGGCTTTCGATTCCACACGGCCGTGCCGCCCGGCGCGAGAACAAACCACTTCGTGGGCACGTCCATGTTGGCGATGTCGATGGACTCGGGGCAGACCGGTGTGTTGCTTTCATTCCGCTCAGTGTCTCCCGAGGTTGTTGTGACGTTGATCGCCCGGCCGCAATTCAGGCCGCCCGTCAGGACGCAGTCGACAAACTGAGGCACGTCAAAGGCATCGAGAAGGGAGTCTTCATTCAAGTCCGCGCGATCGATATCGCAGCCCGTCGCGAAAAACACTGCATCGACAAATCCCTGGATGTCGTCGCCTTCCACAATTCCGTTGCAATTCATGTCAGCGGAATTGAGTGGCGGGAAGCAGTTGGCCGGGCACTGATAAGGAACGCCGGGCGTGATGATACCGGCGCCGGCGAAGCGAATTCCGTTGAGAACGCCAAGCTCGGTCGGGATCGTCGAGGGAATGCGGCCGAGTAGTTGGTAATCGACGAATTCGGCAAGACCGTTGCCCGAACCGACAGATCGATACTGAATCAGCCACTGGCCGTGCCACTTGAGGCCGCAGGTGAATGTCGGGGCGAGTCGATCGATGCCGTCGGAAAACGTGTCGCAGTTTGTATCGGCAAAGCCGCTCATCGGGTCGCCGCTACACGGGATTGTGTCACCATCGACGTTTATTGCGTCATTCGAAACGCCGGGCAGCTCAAAGAAATTGGCAAAGAGCGTCGCGCCGCTGAGGTTGACTTGTCCGCCGTCCGGATGGGTGTAATAGATATCCGGCACGTCGGCACAAGTGGATCCATCGCCAAAATAAAAGCTGTTGACGACGGATTCGCACGCCGCCTGGTCGGCCGTGACCGTGCAGGTGGGCGTGCCGTTCAGAATGCTTACGCGAAGACAGGCGCCGTCGCCGAACGTGGGTCGCACGGCCGCAAAAAGTCCCGCCGCCAAAGCGGCAGCGATTGTACAGTTTCGCAAATTGCAACGATTCATTCTTTCAAATCCTCCCAAAAAAACAGACTTCGTTATCGATCACAAAAAAGGTCTCACGCAGTTCCACTACCCCGTGCAACCTTGTTTGATTGCCAAGTTTCGATCACATGGGCGAAGGCCTTCATTCCCCTTTTGAGCGGCACCTCCTTTCGAAGGTTGTGAGCCATTCATGGCAGCGCGTTAATTCTGGTTCGGCCACGGTGGACCGACGCGGTTGTACCCGTCGATCGCGTAGTAACGATTTCCCCATTCATGGTTTTTCATCGTGGTGAGAACGGACTTTTTCTCAACATGCATGTCGGCATAAAGGAAATTGGCCGTTCCACCGAACACACCGTCGCCGCCGGGATGGTGGCGACCGACTGCATTGATTTCAGAGAGTCCCGGATTGTCGATGAGGCCCTGTGCATCTTCGACCTGCCCCTTGGGCAGCAAACCAAAATTCGGTTCGTCACCATAGGTGAAACCCGGCGTGTAGAGTCCCGCGGCATACTCATTCGAGCCGCTGCTGATGTGAATGAATGGATTGACCGGCCTGTGTGACTTGACGACGGCGCCATCGCCCGAACCGCCGACGCTGGTCGAACGCCAGTTTTGTTGAATTCAGTGGCCAAAATGGTTTTGCCGCCGTCGTGAATCTTGGAGTCATTGACCAGCACATTGACGCGCTGTCCGCCGGAAAGCGCGTGAGTGAACTGTTTCGCGGAAAGATCGCGGCGTTGCCGGTGTAGGCCATTCTGATCGCCTGTCGATCTTGCAGACTATTCGGGGATGAAGCGCCGTTTTGATCGGCCTGGCCGTCTTCCCAGCCCGAGAATCCCGGATTGGTGCGCGGGTGTCCGCCATTTGGCATCGTTGGACATTGAAACGCCGTTTCAGGCGCTTGCCCGCCGGAATAAAAGAAATAGGACCAATGGATGTAACCGTATGGATTGCTGGGATTTTGATCGAGTCCCCAATTGCCGTCCTGATCGGGATAAACGTAACTCGGCGGGAAAACGCCGTTGTTCTCGCTGAGATAGGCGGCGGCGGCCTGGCCGACGGAATGCAGATTGGCGCCGCATTTGGTGGCCTGACCCACCTTCCGCGCGTTAGAGAGCGCGGGCAGGAGAATGCTGATCAAGAGCGCGATGATGGCGATGACAACAAGCAGCGCGATCAGGGTGAACGCTCGACGACCGGTTCCGGTATTGGTGCCATACTTCATGTTTGATGCCTCCTGTGCTTGCAGTTTTCTTGTCCGGCAGATCAGCGATTCGCCAGATTGACGAATTCAATGCAATTGCGATTCTCAGGCGGTCAGTTCGAATTTGGAGCTTCTACTTGCTCGCTTGACCCTTTTGTGGATCGTGCAGCGCTGAATACCGCAGACGCGTTTCTCATGACGTGAGGAATCATGGCGCAATCGACCCGCATTAACAGACAGGGAACCGTGAAGTGTTTGTTAATAACCCCTGAAGGAGAGCCGGCCGGCCTTGTTTTGAAATGATGAAGATCTAATCACGATTCGATTTGCAGAGCAACGATAGTGTCGTCTGTGTGTCACTCACCTGCAATCGAGTCGCGTTCAAATCTTCGCCTTGCTAACGGCCATCCGACGCAGCGCGCAACGCGCAGGCACGGAAGTTGCTTTGCCGTCCGGGGTTGTGATTTTCATTGACTTGAGGCGTCGTCCATCGATACGATGGTACGCAACTGGCTACATTGAAGCCCCTCGCGCAAACTTGCCTCGCCTTACGCCACAAAGGAGAGTGTCATGTCATTCGAAGCGTTTTTCACTTACATCCCGCGGCTCATCGGCTTCCTGTTCACTTTCCCGCTGAGGGCCTTTGGGCTCGATTTGATTGGGGCATTCGCTGATCGTGTTTCAGAATTGATTCGATCAGAATGGCTGTATTCCCCTACGCCGAACAGCGAAAGGGTCCGCGGTCGCTGCAACCAGCCGGTCACGGAGACTCCATAGGTTCTTCTTGGGGAATGGCGGATAAATGGGTGCCGACGCAGCGGCACCCATTTGAAGATCCACTTGTTGGAATTAGAATCGTCGTGCGGGAATCAGCCCTTGGTCGCCTTGACGACTTCATCGATTGTCGTCAGACCCTTGCGAACCTTGTTCCAGCCGTCATCGCGCAACAAGACCAGGCCGCGTTCGAGGGCCTTGTTCTTGATTTTGCCCGCGCTGGCCCGTTCGAGGATTAATTCGCGGATTTCGTCGTCCACCACGAGCAATTCGAAGATGCCTTTTCGGCCCTGAAAGCCGGAATTTCGGCACTCGCGACAGCCCACTGCCTTGTACATGGGCTCGTCTTTGTAGGGATAGTCCGGCGGAATTTCGATTGGCTCCGGCTTGTAGGCCTGTTTGCAATGCTTGCAGAGCATGCGGATGAGCCGCTGGGCGAGAATGGCCTCAACCGAGCTGGCCACCAGAAACGGCTCGACACCCATATCAAGCAGTCGCGTGGTCGCACTGGCCGCATCGTTCGTGTGCAGCGTGCTGAACACCAAGTGACCCGTCAACGAGGCCCTGCACTGCGGTTTCAGCGGTTTCCAGGTCACGGATTTCACCGATCATGATGACGTCCGGGTCGTGGCGGAGAAAGGCGCGCATGCCCTTGGAAAAAGTGAGTCCGGCCTTGTTATTGACGTTAACCTGGTTGATGCCATCGAGATGATATTCGACCGGGTCTTCGACGGTGAGAACCTTGATCTCCTCGGAGACGATGCTGCGCAGCGCGGCATAGAGCGTGGTCGTCTTACCGGATCCGGTCGGTCCGGTGACGAGCAGGATTCCATGCGGCTGATTGATGATGTGGTCGAAAACTTTGAACATGTCCTCGTCAAAACCAAGGTCCTGCATTGAAAGCAGAATCGATTGTTTGTCGAGAATACGCATGACCACGCCTTCGCCGTGGATCATCGGAATAATGCTGATACGAAGGTCGACCTCGCGATTGCGCACCTTGATCTTGAAGCTGCCGTCCTGCGGAAGTCTGCGCTCCGCGATATTCAGATTCGAAAGAATCTTGATGCGGCTGATGATGGCGGCCTGCAACTGGCGGATTTGCGGCGGAACGTTTGTGTTGCGCAGGATGCCGTCGACGCGATATCGAATTTTCAGATCGTGCTCGTAGGGTTCGATGTGAACGTCGCTCGCCCGCTCGTTAATCGCCTCCAACAAGATTTCGTTCACCAGCTTGATGACGCTGGCGTCCTGGGCCATTTCCGCCAGGTCGCCGGCGCTTTCGCGCACATCGCTGACAACATTGATGTCGTCCTCGTCGTCGATAAGCTTGCTGACCGTATCCCCGCCGACGCCGAAATACTTCTTGATGATTTCGTTGATTTCGATTTCCTTCGCAAGCACCGGGCGAACATCGAGGCCGGTGATCATGCGGAGTTCGTCGAACGCATAAATCTGAAACGGATCGCGCGTGGCAACGCGTATGGAGCCGTTTTCGCGATTGAGCGGGATGAGCTTCGCTCGATGTACGAGCTTGGACGGCATCTTCTTCATCGTCTCGACATCGATCGTAACTGATGCATCGTTCAAATCGACGACGTCAAAGTGATAGAGCTTTCCGAGCGCCTTCAGTACGGCCAGCTCGCTGCAATAGCCCAAACGCACCAAGACTTGGTCAAGTCGATCGCTGGGACCGCACTGGCCGTTTGCCGCGTCGAGTTGGTCTTTGGTCAAGACCTGTTCGTCGATGAGTATTGAACCCAGATTCAAAGGTGCATGTCCTTTCGTCGGTCCTTCGGTCTCTCCCGAATATCGGTCGGTCCGCGAGGCCGAACCAATTCCAAGAGGCTGTAACATTTTGGGAGTGTCCTTTCGTGTCAACATGTAAAGACGATTTTCGTGCCAAAATGCTGCGCAATCCGTGCGCGGAGCGAGCTTTGCATTGCAAGCACTTATACGCTGTCCATTTAGAATGGTTGCGATCGGACAATCGGATCGTTTTTCGGCCGCCTGAAACCCAACACCCAGTCAGACTGCTGTAAAGCTCTTTTTGACAAAAGCTTGCGATCGACCTCAGAGCCGGCTCCTGATTAGTTCCCTTAACTCTTGGATGAGTCTTGAACGATGTGAACATCCTCAGGCTGCGGGGCAGTGTTCGCCGGGGCGTAGTCCGTTTCCACGGAGACAAACGCGCGATTTGTCCGCTGCCGTCGTGATTTCCGGGCATGAATCGGCGCCAATTCGGCGATTTCGTCCGCCTGCAATTCCCAATATGCTGAAATACTGCTCCGGCCAATTCGCTTCGATTTGGCCAGCGCCGTGTCGGCCTGCACCATAAACTCATCGGCATCGAAGGCGGGGTCTTTGCCGTCGTAACAGGCAATGCCGAAGCTGGTGTTGAAGTGCTTGGGACTGGTCGCTGCATCGAATGCAATGGCGGTAAAGGTGCGCTCGACACGGGCGCAGAATTCCCGCGCGCGTTCGAGTGACGTATTTTTCAACACCGCCGCCAGCGTATCACCCGCGATGCGGCCAATCTTGCAATCGGGCGAACTGAACCGCTTGAGAATTCGGCCAAAAGTGAGAATCACCTCATCGCCAAACTCAAAACCATGTTTCTGGTTGATCGAAGCAAGATTGTTTATGTCACCCAACAAGAGCGCGCTGATTGATTGATCGCGACGTGTTGAAATGATGGCGTCCGTGATATTCATGAAGGTCTGGCGCCGGTTGTCGAGACCGGTCTGCGGATCCTGCGTGGCCAGACGTTTATAGACTTCGCGCAGCGCCCGCTCGCGAAGCACGACCTGCAGCCTCGAAACCAGGAAAACCCTGCGAACCGGCTTTCCAATCAAATCATGCGGCTCCGGCTTGATAACATCGCGAAATCACTTCGTCCGATGCATCCATGCCGGAAAGAAACAGCACGGGAATATCCGCCGTCGCCATTCGCGATTTCAGTTGTTCGCAAACCGTGAAGCCGTCCATGTCCGGCATCTGAATATCCAGAACAATGGCATCGGGTTGGTATTTTTCGGCAATGACCAGACCCGTGGCGCCGTCCTCGGCCCAAAGCGTGCGATACCCCGCGACTTGAAGCGTCTTGACCACGAGACGCATCGTGTCTTCAGCATCGTCAACAACGAGAACCAGCGGCGAATCCTGCTGTTCGATTGATTGATCAGATTCCATCATGTTCGCCCCCTTGCCTCAAATTCAAATAATGCCAGCAGCACGGCCATAAATCGGACTTGCAGGCAGGACATGCGAGCTAAATATGACGACGTCCACTATTTCAAAATGCCGAACCGTTGCCCCAATTCTGGGATTTCGGTCTGAATAACCCCCACCCGGGAGAATGCCTATCCACCGGTTTTGCTGGTTGTTCAGCAATACTTGACGCCGACAGAACTTACGCCATTCCTGTACACGTTGTGACCCGTGGGCAGAGGGCTATAATCCGATGGATGGAACAGGATCTTGCTAGAATCTTAATTCCTCGCGAGCGTATTCATCAGCGCGTCGTGGAATTGGGACGTGAGATTGCGGCAACCTATGAAGACGAAGCGGAAGATCTGGTCATCGTTCCGGTTTTGTCCGGGTCGATCATTTTTGTCGCGGACCTGATTCGACAGCTACCATTCAAGATGCACATTGGTCTGATGACGGTGAGTCGTTATCGGGGCAAGACCACGACGGGCGGCGACACAAAGGTGATTCAGGACTTGACCGTCGATATTGAAAACCGCCATGTGCTGGTGGTCGATGATATTCTTGATACGGGAAACACGCTCCGAAACGTGACTGGGCAGCTCGGCACGCGCAAACCCAAGTCGCTTCGGGTTTGTACGCTGCTCCGAAAGCCGGCACGAGCGCCGAAAGATTTCCACGTGGATTTCGTTGGATTCGACGTCGAGGACGTTTTGTCGTGGGCTACGGATTGGATTACAACGACCAATATCGCAACTGGCCCGACATCGGCGTTTTGAAAGCAGAGTTGTATTCGTGAAATTGCGCCTCACATCTCATCGAGTCGGCACACAGTCGATGGTCGCCCACTCCGAGGGCGCGGCCGGCGGCGTCGCGCGACTCGCATTCGGCGAAATGGTTCCGGCGCATCTTCTCGACGGCGGTGAAATCGTTCATTTCTCGATTCGACCCTCGCCGTGGTTCGTCGCGCTCGAATCGATGCGGTGGTTCGCCTTTGCCGGCATGTTGATCTCGATGGCGCTGTGGGGCGTGATCGACGTGAACTACCGCGATTATGTCATCAAGCTGGCCATTCTCATTGCAGGCAGCCGAATGCTCTGGGCCTCGTTGGAATGGGTTTCGCGAATGTACGTTCTGACAAATCGCCGGGTCATGAGCATTCACGGCGTATTCAGGGCGGAACTGTTCGAGTGTGCGCTCGACCGGATTCAGAGCACACAGGTCACCGCCAACGTGGGCGAGAAAATGGTGCGAGCCGGTACGGTCTCGTTTCAACCCATGCAGGCTGAAGGCGTGCTGGGCGGAATGCACTCGTGGCGAACCGTGGCACGGCCGCACGACATTCACGACAAGTTGCGTCATGCCATCGAGCGATCACGGAATCCGGGCGGCTAGGGAGCGTTTTCAGACATGCGACATCGATTCTTCAAATGCATCCTGGCGGTTCTTTTTTGTGCCGGCGCGGTCGGAGTGATTCATCCGACTGATGCCTTGGCGCAGGAGAAACGCGGCCGGAATCGCGGTGCGCGTCCCAGTCGGGATCGGGAGGACAAGCGGGACATGCCGGCCGATGCCGAAAAGAAGTTCAACGATCTGCAGGAGCAGGCGAAAAAAATCGGTCCGTGGGATCAGGAAGCACAGACGATTCATCAGGCCCATGTCAATGTTTTTCAGATGAATGGTTGGACGTCTGAATCCGATCAATATGCGCTGAGCCTCTTGCAGCAAGTCACCAATATTTCGCCATGGAACCCGAAACAGCGGGAAGAAACATTTTTGAACGGCGTTCAGACGCGCCTCAATCTCTCGGCGATGCAGCGTCAATTGGTCGCGGACGAAATGCGCCGGGAATCCATGCAGATTGCCATGAAGCACATGGGCTCGATGTTTCCGGTGGTGATGGAAATCGCCCAGACCCGTGCGGAGCAGAAGCCGTTCACACCCGAGCAGATTCAGAAATGGTCGCAGAATCTAAAGCCGATCATGGATGACGCCATGGCAGCGCTTCAGCGAACGAGCAAGAAGCTCGAAGCCACCATGTCGGAGGACCAGCGACAAAAACTCAAAACCGACCTGGATGCCGTGGTTCGGCGTCACAACGACGTGGAAAAAATGGTCCAGAAGTGGCAGGCCGGACAATGGAATCCGACGGAATGGGGATTGGACAACGACCCCATCCATGCCGCGGCCATGGCTGAATATCGCGCCAAAGTGGCGCAAACCAATGCGAAGGTGGCCGTTGCCACGGCCAATCTGGCATCCTCTCCCAACATCAACACCGCCAATGAAACTGAGTGGAGAAAGTACGTTCAGTGGTTTGTCGCCTATTACACCTGCGACGAGCGGCAGGTGAGCCAGGCCGAGGGCATTCTAAAAAGTTGCGAAAAGGAAGCGGCGGATTATCTGCGTTCGCGCGGCAAGGAAATCGAGCAGGCCGAGGCCCGGCGGTCGACGGCCGATAGCGACGCTAAGAAAGCGCTTGTCGACGCCGAATTGACGCGTTTGCGCAATCCATCAGCGAGATCTTCGAACGGCTCAAAAAGCGATTGAATACCCAGGTCTTGACGACCGAGCAGCGCAGAAAAATGCCGGCGGAAGAGAAGCCGGTTGAAAAGCGGGCCAGCGCAGGCCAAAAGTAGCTGCTCCTGTCGATTGCCGCGATCCCACGACTTTACCGATTGCTTTCGATTCCTGACCTGAATGGCCACGTATGAAATGCTGGCCAAGCCGGGCAGTGGCATCCCTTTCTTGAGTCAGTAGAATCACGTCAGCGACCGCCGTGGTGCATACTTCGTCGATCACAAGACACGGTGACGAATCATTGCTCGTTGAGCTGTGGCCCCGGTCGGCGGATTGAAATACCGGCTTTCTTACCAGTGACATCCGAAGGTCATATTCGACAGGACTTGCAGGCAGGTGTAACCGTTGCACTGGTTGCCGTGCCTCAGTGCATGGGTTTCGCTTCCATCGCGGGTCTGCCGCCCGCCATGGGGCTGTATGCCGCCGTGGTGATGGGGCTTGTGCATGGCGCGGTTTCAAGGTCGACCAAGTCGATCATCGGGCCGGCCATCACGACCAGCTCGATGGTCTATGGCGTTCTGGCCAGCGTTGCGGCCAAAGACAAGGAAAGCTGGCCGGCCATCGCGGCGATGCTGGCGGTCATCGTGGGATGCATGACGCTGGCGCTGGCCGTGCTGCGCGTGGGCGATCTCGTTCGCTATGTTTCGCGCTCGGTCCTGATCGGATTGACGATCGGCGTGGGTATTCTCATTTTCGGTTCGCAGTTGGGTCCGTTTCTTGGCGTCGGCGTCGACCGCGAACCGCGACTGGGTGTGTTGCTTTGGAACACGGTCAACCACGCGCATGACATCCATTGGCCCGATGTCATCATGGGAAGCGGCACCATGCTGCTGGTGTTGATCGGCTCGCGACTGGGAAGGCGATTTCCCGCTGCGTTTGTTGCAATCGTCGCGGGCGGCCTGGTCTTCTGGTTGCTTCAGAAAATGGGTGCGAATGTCAACTTGGCGCCGATTGTGCCGGTGCCGACCGAATTGCCCGCGTTCAGCCGGCCGGCATACGACGGCCCTTTCCAAGACCGACCTGTTCTTCGGGGCATCGGCCATCGCGGTCGTCGCCATCATCCAGACGCTCGCCCTGTCGAAGGCATTTGCCGCCAAAGAACGCGGGCGCATCGATGCCCGGCGCGAGATGATTGCACTGGGCATTTCGAATATCGCCGCGGGATTCGGCGGCGGTTTTCCCGGCGCGGTGAGCATGTCTCGCTCGGCCATCAACGACATGGCCGGGGCGCGCACGCGATGGTCCGGCGTCTTTTGTGCCGTCGCGACGGCACTCATCGCCATCGCGGCCGCGCCCCTCACACACTACATCACGCGATCGGCGCTCGCCGGGCTGATGATGGCGACGGCATGGTCCGTCGTGGACTGGCGCGAAGTGCGCGACCTGATGACCCACGGGCGGCACGATCGCATCGTGCTCCTGACAACAGTCGGGTGCCTGATCATGCTGCCGATTCACTGGGCGGTGCTCATCGGGCTTTCCATTTCAGTTGCCGTTTTCCTCCGCCGTGCGAGCCGGCTGCATTTGTTTGAAATGGTTTCGGGCGGCGGAAACGCCTTTCAGGAAAAACCGATCGACCGGGAGACCGGAACCAGCCCGATCGCCATGATGCAGGTCGAGGGGCCGCTCTTTTTTGCACATGCCGAGGAATTGGCGGACACCCTGACGCGCGTCTTTCGGCGCAAGCCCATCGTCACCATTTTGCGCATGCGGCGTACCCAGCAGATCGATTATTCGGTGATCACGGAAATGAACCGGGTCATTCAGGGATATCTGGCCGACGGCGGCACGATGATCATCTGTGGCCTGACCCAGCGCATGCACGAGCAGCTCGACCGAAGCCCCCTCGGGCGAACCATCGACCCGAAGTATCTTCTGCCGACGACACGCAAGATCTTTGGATCGGCCCATCAGGCCATCACGCTGGCACAGGAAATCGCCCAGCAACGGGTCGGCGGCGCGGCCAAGCTCTTTCGAATGGATGGCGTCGAAAAGCCGGCGGAACAGGAAGAGGATGAAGCGTGGGGTTATCAGATTTGACCGGCTTCCTTCAGAAGGCCCGGCCGGTCAGCAGAGTCGAGTAGAGCGAATCGAGTTGGGCAACCATGGTTCGGTGATCGACCGGAATCAGGCAGCGGCTTCGGCCGTTGGCACCGAATCGCGCGCGGCTGTCGCCATCGGCGGCAAGTTTCAGAATGGCCTCGGCGAATCCCTTCGTATCGCCCAGCGCGGCCAGTTCTCCCGTTTGGCCGGGAATGACGACTTCGGGCGCGCCGTCGATCGCAAAACTGACCGCCGGTTTCTCCATCAGAAGTGCCTGAACGACGGCACGCGGCAGTCCCTCCCATTGCGACGCGTGGGCAAGCATATCAAAACCCGAAAGCACGCGCGGCATCTCCGTCGGCGGTAGCAAACCCGTGAACACCACGCGTTCGCGAAGGCCACGCCGCTTGAGTTCGCCCTCATATCGAAATCGATCGGCCCCGTCGCCGACCCAGACGAATCGCAGCCGTCGATCCCGCCGGGCCGCGAAATCGACCACGTCAATCAGTTGCTCGTAGCCTTTGTTTTCAAAGAGCCGGGCAATCGTTCCCACCACGATTTCTTCCGGGCCGATGCCCCATGATGCTCGCACCGCTTGTTCGTTGTATCGCGCCGGATCAAATTGCTCGACCTCCATGCCGCTTCGAACCGTGTGATACTGCTCGCGGCGACCCACGCCGGCCTCCAGCGATTGCTCGATCATCGCATCGGCCACGCAGACAATGGCGTGCGACATGTCGGCGCAATACCGCTCGGCCATTCGATAGGCGGTTTGAACAATGGGGGGTTGCGTCCGATTAAAGCTCATTCCGTGAATTGTGTGAACGATCAGGGGCACATCGGCCAACCTGGCTGCCACGCGACCCAGCACGCCCGCCTTGCTCGAATGGGTATGCACGACATCGGGCTTCAGCTCGCAAAAGCGCCGCTTCAGGGCGCGAAGAGCGCGGGCATCGCTCATCGGGCTGATTTGACGGACCAGTTCGGGCAATTCCTCGAATGCGTAATGGCCGCGATTGGCGCGATCAACCAGCGATCCTTCAGGGCCGATCGTCGGTCCGGTCATCAGAATCACTTCATGTCCGACTGCGGCAAGACCTTCGCAGGAGAGCACGGTGTTCTCCTGCGCGCCGCCGATGATCAGCCGGGTGATGAGGTGGACGATTCGCATGGGGAGAGGAAAACGTCAAAACCCAAAAAAGTCAAAACGCCGGCGTGACAAATCTCAGGCACAAGGCTCCGAGTCATTGTGAGAATCATGAAGCAGCGGTGCGGTGGCCAGCGCCAGAGATTCGACATTGAATTTGGCTTCTCCACTGGGTGGCTGCGCGCGGGAAGCGCGCTCCAGCATTTCCGCGGTGGGCGGCGGCAATGAGGGAATATCGTAGCGAACCCATTGCAGACACAGGCCGCGGGCCGGGGCGGTCGGGCCGGCGGCGGAGCGGCTGCGGGCCAGAAGGATTCGTTTCGCATCATCGGGCGTCCATTTGCCTCGGCCGATTTCCGTCAGGACGCCGACCATGTTTCGAACCTGTTTATAAAGAAAACCGTCGCCTTCGACATCAATTCGAATTTCGAAGCCGCTGCGGTAGACATCAACGCCAATAATGCGGCGCACATTCGTTGTCCGCACATTGCCGGACGACGCAAACGAGGTGAAATCGTGTTCGCCGATCCAATGACCGGCGGCCTCTCTCATGGCCTCGAGATTGAGGGCATCCCACACATGATAAGTGTGGTTTGCAGGTGCTGCTCAACGGGCCGGCCGTGGGCATTGTGAATGCGATATCGATACAGCTTGCCCAGTGCGGACTGGGTGGCATGAAATGTCAGCGGGACTTCGCGAAGGTCGACAAGCGTCATGTCCTTCGGCAATCGCGAACCGACGCTGCGGAAAATGCCGCGCTCCGGCACCAGCGACGATGTGTAAAAGCTCGCGACATAGGCCGCGGCGTGAACGCCGGAATCGGTGCGGCTGCACCCGGTGACGCCGACGCGATGCCGAACGGTGCGTCGAAGCGCCTGTTCGAGACATTCCTGCACGCTGCGCATGTTCGGCTGGTACTGCCAGCCGTGGAATTCTGCGCCATCATAGGCAAGGACGAGTTTCAGGTTTCGAAGCATGGGAAGGACATGTTAGCGCGGATAAGTGTCGACGGCAAAGGGGCGAGAGGTTGGAAGCGAATGTCCTGTTGGTTGCGCGGTGCGGATAAATCCTAATTGCGGAATCGCAACACCAAGAGCAATTGAACAAACCATGTGCTTATTGGCTCATGGAAGTGCAAGGGCGTGTGACTCAGCCTGAAAGGCCGGCCACACGCCCCGCTTCATTTCTATTGTGAACTCTAACGGGTCCAGTCAGGACTTCGCCCCGATATCGAGAGCCACCATCTTGGCGCTGTCGCGCAAGTAGAGTGTGGTGTCGACCAGCGTTGGCACGGTCCAGGCCCGCGAGCCGAGGAGTTGAACCTTGGATCGAACTTGAAAAAACTCGGGACAGGCCGTGGCGATGCCAAGGTTGCCGTCTTCATCGATGACGATCATCTGGCCGTCGGCATAGAGGGCATTCGATTTTGCGAATCCCCGTTCGCGCCAGGCGACATCGCCGGTGTTGATGTTAATGGCCTGCCACACATCGGGCCCGCCGGTCGATGCATAAACAAAATCGCCGATGCGAATCGCATTTTGATGGTGAATGCGGATTTTCCGATTGTGCCAGAGTTCTTCAACCTCGGTTTTTCCGCCGCTGCGCGTGAGTTTAAGGGCGCGGCTGCCGCCCTGTTCGATTGAGGAAATGAAAATGATATTGTCCGCGCCATCGACCGGCATGGTGATGTTTTGGCCATAAGGGTTGCCGTGCTTGAATTCCCAATAGAGTTCGCCATTGTCGGGGTTGATGGCGATCAACTCCTTGGCCATGAAACACAAAAGCTGGGGCTGGCCGTCGACGTCGATGAGCTTGGGTGTCGCATAGCTGGCATCAAAGTCGTGCTTTTGCCACTTGACGTCGCCGGTTTTCTTGTCGAATGCGACGATGCCGTGGCCCTTGCCGCCGACAATGACGATAACGGTGTCCTTGTGGACATAGGGACTGGCCGAATAGCCGTGATTGAGAAACGTGGCGGGCTCGAATTCCTTCCAGAGGTCGTGACGCCAGAGCGGCTTGCCGGCATCAACGTCAATGCAGTGCAGCGTGGCGCATTGATCGTGTAGAGCCGGTTGCCGTCGAGCGCCGGCGAGGCAAGCGGGCCGGAATTAAACTCCTTGACATGCTTTTCATGCACCGGGGCATCGAAAGTCATAGTCCCAGCGCGTCTTACCGTCTCTTCGCTGAAAACGCCGCAATATGGTCGCGGTCGCCCTTGCGGTACATGGTGTAAAGCACTTCGCCATCGGCAAGAATCGCAGAATAGCCCTCGCCCAGGTCGCGCGACCACAGTACCGGCGGACCATCCTTCGGCCATTCATAGGAGAGCTTCTTGCAGGACACCTTGAAATCCTGCTTGTCGCCGCCAAATTGCTTGCACTGGGCATGAACCGAAGTCCCAGCAAATGCAATCGCGAGAATCAAAACGGTAAGTATTCTTGTCATGGAAACGCTCCTCCCGGGCTTTTTATGCCTAACTTGCCTTGGTCGTCTTCTTTTCCGCCAGATCGATGGCCATGATCTTCTTCATGTCGCGAACATAGAGCGTGCCATCGACCAGCGTCGGCACCGTCCATGCGACTTTTTCGAGAATCTGCGCCTTGCAGTGAATGTCAATTTTCTCCGGCGTGGCCGTTGCGATGTAAAGACGCCCGTCTTCATCCAGTATGATGAATTTCCCGTCGGCGTGGATGCTGTTGGCCTTGGTGATGCCGCGCTTTTTCCAGCCGAATTTTCCGGTCTTGATATTGACCGCCGCGAAGAAGGCGGGGCCGAAATCGCCGCTGGAGCCATACACATAATCGCCGATGCGAATCGCATTCGCGTGCTGAATTTTGAATTTCTTGTTGAAGAATAGCTCCTCGGTCTGCCACTTGCCTTCTTTCTTTATCAACTTGATGCCGCGGCTGCCGAGACCGTAGGCCGATGACACGAAGAAAATGCCGTCGTCGCCGGCAAGCGGGGTGCTGATGTTCGCGCCGCCGCTGTGTTCGTGGCTCCACTTGGACGCGCCGGTCGTGGGATCGAGCCCGTGAATTGCCTTGTCGCCGAAGACGATGAGGTGCTCTTCGCCATCCTGCGTACAGACGAATGGCGACGCATAGGTCGGCCCGAAATCCTGATTTTTCCAAACCACTTTGCCGTCGGACTGGTTGAAGGCAATGACCGCGTGCCCCTTTTCCTCGTCGGTCTGCGCCACGCCGATGGGCAGGATGATCGTGTCCTTGTAGGCAAACGGGCTCGCGCCATATCCCCGCTGCAACAGCGCGGCCTTGTGTTCCTTGCGCATATCGCATGACCAGATCGGCTTGCCCGTGTTCTTGTCGAGACATTTCAAAACGGCCGTCGCGCCCACCGTGAAGATGCGGTCGCCGATGATGAGCGGCGTCGAGCGCGGGCCAAAGCCGAAATCGTGGAGCATGTCGGGCGTGAAATTGGCGGAATACCGGTGTTCCCAGAGGGTCCTGCCGTCGGCCGGGTCGGGTGCCACAACAACGTCATCCCGGTAGTTTGCCTTTTCCTCCTCCTTGGCGTCGGCCGGCGCCTCGCCGGCCACGTTGTACTGGGTGTAGAGTCGCTTTCCGTCGGAGACGATTGTGGAGTAGCCGTCGCCGAGATCGCGTTCCCAGAGCACCTTCGGTCCATCCGCGGGCCATTTGTCGATGAGATCAGGCGCATCGACTTTGAGTCGCGGTTCGGGCCGCCCCACTGCTCCCAATGATCGGCCGCCATGGCCGGATAAGTCTCAAGCCCCGGCGAAAGGAACAGCGCCAAGCCAATCGCCGGAAGAAATCGCGGGGTCTTGTTACGATGGGTGATGGAGTGGTTGATTTTCATTCGTTCGCCTCGCATTTAGCCAACAAGACGGGCGGTGGCAACGCCCAACATCATCTGCCATGAAACGTGGGCCTGAGATCAGCCCACGACCGGTACGTTACTCTTCGCCGTCGGCGTCATCCCCACTCTCATCGTCTTCGGCCTCTTTTTCTTCCTTTGCTTTCAGCTCCGCCGCCTTTTTGGCATTGGCGGCCTTTTCCTTGGCGCGATCGTCGGACGTTCGAAAGGCGACGTGGTTCTTCGATTTCAGCGAAACCTGCATTCCGCCGTTGGCTGCCGCGGCTTCGTCACCCTTGGCCTCTTTGGCCGGTGCAGAACCGAGCGCGCACTCGGAGTTGTAATCCCGCTCCAGGAGCCGGCCGTCATCGATGTTGAAAGTAAACGTTCCCTTCAGCGAACCGCTCTTGATTTCCATCTTGGGCAACGGCCCGCCCACCTGCATCCGCTGGTGGTATTCCGTGGGCTTGCCCTCAAAGCTCACAAAGGCCACGTTTCGGCCATCCTGTTTGCCCACCCGATCCAACTTGCAGGTGCAGTCGAATTTCACCGAGAGGCCGAGTTGGGCGACATCTTCCTCCGGATAGTATTTCCATGTGTCGCCAATGTGGACCTCTGTGTTCGGCAGGGGATCGATCTGAATGCTGCGCCATTGCCGCGAAATGAGCTCCTTATTGAAACTGGCACGAAGACCGGCAGCGAAGGGATTCGCCGCGTTCTTCTTTTCGACTTTGGCGAGAATCTCATCGATGCCCTTCACATCCGTCACCTTGAGATCGCGATCGACCTTCAGAATCATCTTCTCGCCGATCATCGGCTCCAGCATTTGTTTCAGGTTGGGGGCCTCCTCCATGCTGGGAATGTCCGAGTCATAGGACAACTTGCCCATCATGGGCGAATCGAGCGTCAGGCTCATGCGCTCCATGAATGTCGAGAATTCCATGCCGTCCATCGAGGTCGATTCGACCTTTTGAAAATGGCCGGACTTCTTAATGAGCGTCATCTCCATCGAGCCAAACTGACTCTTGATGGTCTGTTTCGATTCGGAGAGACCCTCGATGTATTGCAACTGACCTTTCGAAAACCGCGGCTTGAGGAGTACGCCGTCCCCAGCTTCCGCGACGCCGGCCGCGCAGAACATCATCACGATCAGGCAGCCCACGTGTCCAAGCCGAATTCGCATCGAGAATCTCCCGTAAATTCACCAAGAATCAGAACCGGATCGGCTCACAGCATACCCTTGTGGCGGTAGAATCACCACGTCCTGATCGAAGCGCCCGTGAAGGCATGGGTGGTTTTTGTTAAGCAGGTCACGATGAAACGCAGGCGCGGAGCACCTTCCGTCCTCGGCAGCCGCCGTCTCTTGAAACGGGGCGCCCGGAAGTTTCTCACGCTTCATACCTCGCCGGATGACCCTGATTCGCCGGCACTTGGGAGACTCGGAAATGGCCGTTGGAAAATTCTCCGCTCATTTGTTTCGTGTTACAGCCCTTCTTCTCCTCATGGTACCTGTCTCAGGCTGCGCCCAGCATGAGCAAAGCGTTCGACCGGGAGTCAACAAGGAATTTGAGGGCGAGGTCAAAGTTGAAGAATGGGTCGCTCGATTCGAAGGCGAAAGCCGCGAGATCTACTCCCACCGCGACGCGATCATCGCCGCCATGGAATTGAAATCAGGCATGTCCGTGGCGGACATCGGCGCGGGAACCGGCTTTTTTACCATGATGTTCGCCGATCGCGTCGGCCCATCGGGCGCCGTCTATGCCGTCGACATTGCCGATGAATTTGTCCGGCACATCGAGGAAGGAGCCCGGCAGCGCAATCTCAAAAATATCCACCCGGTGCTTTGCAAGACAGATTCGGTGGAACTGCCCGCGAAAAGCGTCGACGTCGCGTTCATTTGCGATACATACCACCACTTCGAATTTCCCAAGAGCACCACGAAATCGCTGCGAAATGCGATGCGGCCGGGCGGCGTTGTCTATGTGATCGATTTCATCCGCATTGAAGGCAAAAGCCGCGACTGGATTCTCGAGCATGTTCGGGCGGGCGAGGAGGTGTTCGCCGAGGAGATTGAATCGGTCGGTTTCAAGCGGGAGCCGCTAAATGCTGACACCCCATTCCTTAAGGAAAACTACATGCTCAAGTTCCGGCGAAATTGACACCATTGAGCAAACCGGCCCGTCAGACGTGCATCCAAAGGAACCATGAGATTCTCGGACGCGAAATAAATCCGCCAGAGGTAGGCCGCCGACTATCATGTCGATGGCGGCTTTGAGCAACACGCGAGGGATTCGGAAACCGATATAGGAATTCGGCCCGATGTGATAATTGAATCGATTACACGAGACCGGCGAATGGTATTGTCCAAGATCAAATTCCTGAAGTTCGGATTCGGCGCTGTCGCGCTCATTCTCGCTTCCATCGTCACCACGGACTACTTCTCGGTTTTCAAGATTCGCGAACTGACGGCGCGCGTTCAGGAGCTTGAAAACGAGCGAACCGCCCTCATTCTCTATGCCGAACAAATCAGCGCTCAACGGCGCGTCGCCCAGGTCAATGTCGTCGATCAGGACCTCGATGCGCAGAAGGGTCCGGTGACGGTTCTGCATTGGCAGCAGATTCGGGCCGACGGCATTCTCGGCCCGCGCGAAGTTGTCACCGTTCGGGGCACGCAGGTTTACGTCGAGGCCATGGTCGTGAAATTCGATTATGACCTGATCGGCAAGGCAAAAAAGGGCGACGTGACCAATCTGGCCATGTTCCGCCGCGCCTTCGGCGACGGCCAATCGCCATCGACCGGATATCCCCTCGATCAAACCGCGCCGATTCTTCGCGGTGAGGAAACCGAAAAAACGCGCGTCGAAGCGGCCATGTGGAAGCGATTTTGGGATTTTGTCGAAAACCCAAGGCTGGCAAAAGAGTATGGAATACGCGTGGCGCAGTGCGAAGCGCCCTCGGTGCCGATGAAAAAAGGACAGGTTTGGGAAGTTTCACTCGATGCGGCCGGCGGCCTGAACATCCGGAAGATCGGTGACACCACTGCGACATCCCAGCCCGTGCCAACGTCCCAGCCCGCGACCGATCTGTTCAACCAGCCGACCACGCGGGCTTTCTCTTCTCGATGAAGGCCCGCAATCCCTCGCGGCTTTCCTCGCCGATGAAGGCCTCGCCGAAGGCCTCGGCCTCGCTCAACATGCCGCGTTCGAGCCAGTGCTGCTCGGTTGAACTGACCACGCGCTTCGCCAACCGAACGGCAGCCGGACCGTTCTGAAGAATTCGGCTCGCCATCGCATCGACCGTGGGCATCAACTCCGCCAGCGGGACGGACTCATTCACGAGTTCCGCCTCCGAGGCCACATCACCCGACAGGGCTTCGCCGACGAAAATCATGCGCCGCGCCTTGGCCGGTCCCATCATCGCGAAGGCGCGCTGCGTACCGCCCCAGCCGGGCATGAGGCCGAGCTTCACTTCGGGAAAGCCGATCGTCGCCTCTTTCGCCATCACCCGCAGATCGCAGGCCAGCGCCAGTTCGCAGCCGCCGCCAAGGGCCGGACCATTGATGGCGGCAATCGTGACCGCCTGCTCAAAACGGGAAAGTGTGGTCATGAATCGCTGACCGCGCTGCGAGAATGCCTTGCCCGCGTCACCGGGGGCACGGTCCATTTCGCGGATATCCGCACCGGCAATAAAGGTCTTGCCCGCCCCCGTGAAAATCAGCACCCGCACATTGCAGTGGTTGCACTTGATATCCTCCAGTCGCGATTCCAAGGCGGCCATCACCGGCGTCGACATGAGATTCACGCCATCGTCCGTTTGGAACGTGATGCGTCCGATCGGTCCATCCTGTTGGAATAGAACTTCCGTTGTGCTCATGGCCCAGCGCTCCCGTTTGGCGAATAAGAAACAGCTTTTTTACGATTGACGCGGCACACAATGCCCGAGCCTGTGCCGCGTTCCAGATTGTTGAAGTGTAACGCAGGCGGGGTGCCGATGTCACGCGAAATGCAGGGCAGAAACGGAAATCGCTCATGTTTCCAGAGCCATTTTTCTCGGTGATTTGGCGATCCGGTGGCTCGGTGATTTGGTAACTTGACGATTGAAGGAATTGAGATGATTGAAGGAATAGACATATGGAAAAAGGCGCCAACAACAAGCCGGGAGCGTCAGCGCCCGGTAGACGCCACGCCGCGTTCGACCGGGCGCTGACGCTTCCGGCTCGTTACTCTTCCCCTACCAACTCATCATTTGGCGTATTGGTGAAAACCCCAACCGGTTTTGCGGCCCAACCGTCCGGCATCGACCAATTTTCGCAGCAGCGGGCAAGGCCGAAACTTTGGATCGCCCAGATCGCGATGCAGCACTTCGAGAATATTCAGGCACACATCCACGCCGATGAAATCCGCCAGCGTCAGCGGCCCCATCGGAAAGTTGCACCCCTGCTTCGCGATCTCGTCAATATTCGTCGCGTCGGCCACACCCTCCATCAAAGCAAACGCTGCTTCATTGATGAGCGGCATCAGCACGCGGTTCGACACGAAACCCGGCATGTCGTTGCAGCGCAGCGGGTTCTTGCCCATGCGCTTGGCCATCGCATCGATCGATTCGACGGTGGCGTCATCCGTCTGAATGCCGCGAATCACTTCAACCAGCGACATGAGCGGCACGGGGTTAAAAAAGTGCATGCCGATAAACTTGTTCGGCCGGTTCGTCGCGGCGGCAAGTTTGGTGATGCTGATGCTGCTGGTATTGCTGGCGAGAATGGCATCGGGCGTGAGGCGCGACTGCACATCCCGATAGAGCGAGACCTTCGCATCGAAGTTTTCGTAAATGGCTTCGATGACGATGCCCACCTTCGACCAATCGGCATCATCCACCTTCGCGCACGTTTTCAGATTCCCGCGCGCGGCCTCGGCCTTGGCCGCATCGAGCTTGCCTTTTTCGACCAGCTTCGACAGGCTCTTCTCGATGTCGGCCTTCGCGCCGGCCAGTTGCTCGGCCTTCGCGTCGAAAACCCAGGTTGTCAATCCGGCGGTGGCCGCGACCTGCGCGATGCCGCGCCCCATGGTGCCGGAACCGATGATGAATGCTGCGTTGATGGGCATGATTTTTCCTTGCAAATCGTGTGCTTGGCAAATCGTGTGCTTGTGCGAAACCTCGGCCCAACAGAATACCCCGTTTAGCCCAACTCCGACAGGAGTAAGGCGAACACGCGAAACCGCCAACCTGCGAGAAAATCGCCAGCGTAATTGCGTTACGATAAGTCCAACTCCATGTTTATTGCCTTTCACGATTGAGTTAACCTGTTTAGCCCAGCCCCAATCGGGGCAGGGAGAACGCGGAGTGGCTCGAACCAACCGTGAAGTGCTCTAGCCCAACTCCGACAGGAGTAAGGCGAACGCGCGAAACCGCCAACCTGCGAGTAAATCGCCAGCGTAATTGCGTTACGATAAGTCCAACTCCATGTTTAGCCCAACTCCGACCGGAGTAAGGCGAACACGCGAAACCGCCAACCTGCGAGTAAATCGCCAGCGTAATTGCGTTACGATAAGTCCAACTCCATGTTTAGCCCAACTCCGACGGGAGTAGGGCGAATCGAGGAAGACGCTAAAATGCACGAATGGTCCTCGCCTACCATCTCGTCTTAAGCGCCTATGGATTCTGGCTGCCCAATGATCCTCGCGGCTCCTGCTCGGACTTTGTCGGCTCGAAAGAGCTGTTCCGTTTCGGCAAGGCAAGGAAGGTCGATTCGCGGGAATCAACGGCACATGTGGAACATGATCGCCAGTGGCGAATGGCTGCAAAGCAGAGCTTGAAATACCCGCCCGTGCGTTTCAGCGGCGTTCAGGCTCGAGCCGTCGGTCGTGGATTCGCCAAGGCAATCGAGGACTTGCGCGTGACTAACTGTGCTTGTGCAATGATGCCGGACCATGTACATCTCGTTGTCGGAAGATCAGCACATTCAATTGAGGATGTGAGCACGCGGCTCAAGAGTGAGGCGAGCCGAAAGCTCGTTGATGAGTCCTTGCATCCGTTTGATGAGTTACGCAATTCCGCTGGCGACTTGCCAAGTGTTTGGGCCGAAGGCGAGTGGAAGGTCTTTCTCAATTCGCCGGAAGCAATTACTCACGAGATTCAATACGTGGAAGAGAATCCGATCAAAGCGGGATTGAAACCCCAGCGATGGTCGTTCGTGACGCGGTACGTTCCTTATTGAGCCCGCTCTCACGTTCGCCCGACTCCTGTCGGAGTTGGGCTAAACGGGGCTTTCTCGTACTTGAACGTCGACCGGAAATATTGCAAGTTCAGTTCGCCTTACACCCGCTCAATCGCCATCGCCGTCGCATTCCCCCCGCCCAAACACAGCGACGCCACGCCGCGCTTCAGGCCGTGAACCTCCAATGCGTTGATCAGCGTCACCAGCACGCGCGTGCCGCCGCCCGATCGGATGCCCAAGTGCCACCCCGCCGCCCATGACGTTCACGCGCGTGCGGAATCTCGAGCTGACGTGCACGCCAGCATCTGCGCCCGCAAACGCTTCATTAATTTCGAACAGGTCCACATCCTTCATCTGCCAGCCCGTGTCGTCGGCCCGAATCGCGCCGACCGGTGCGATGAACAGCTCCTTCGGTTCGACGCCGAATGTCGTGTGGGCGACAATTCGGGCAAGAACCGGCCAGCCGCGCTTTTTGGCTTCATCTTCCGAGGTCAGCAGCGCCATGGCCGCGCCATCGGTGAGCTGCGAGGAATTGCCCGCGGTGATGGTGCCGTCCTTTTCGAACGCGGGCTTCAATTTCTGCAGGTCCGCCATTGTGACCTCCGGCCGGATCGATTCGTCCTCCGAAAAAACGATCGCCTCCTTCCGGCCCTTTACCTCGATCGGCGCGATCGACTTCTTGAAATGGCCGGCTGCACGGGCGGCCGCCGCCCGATGATGGCTCGCGAGAGAAAACGCATCCTGATCCTCGCGGCTGATGTTGTATTTCCGCGCCGTGTACTCCGCCGCGTTGCCCATGCCCCAGCCTTCGAACGGACAGGTCAGCCCGTCCGCCACCATGCCGTCTTCCATTTGCATGTGGCCGAACTTAACAGCGCCCGTGCGCGTGCCGCGTACGTAATACGGCGCGTTGGACATGCTTTCCATGCCGCCGGTCAAAACGACCGTCGCTTCGCCGAGCCGAATGTTGTTGTCCGCGTTCATCGCCGCGCGCATTCCCGATCCGCACACCTGATTCACCGTGACGGCCGTGATGGTCGGCGGCAACCCGGCCTTGAGCGCCACCTGACGTGCTGGGTTCTGGCCGACGCCGGCCTGCAGAACCTGCCCGATCAGCGCCCAATCGACGACATCCATCGGACACTTGATCGAGTTGAGGACGTCTCGTGCGACCTGTGCCCCGATTTCTGGCGCGGTCATGGAGGACATCGTGCCGAGGAACTTGCCCATGGGGCTTCGTTTGGCGGAAACAATGACGGAATGTTGCATTCGACAATCTCCAGTCTGGTCATCCAGGCCCCAAAGTCGATCGGGGCATCATGAAGATTGTATTGTGCAATCGCAAAAAAGAAACTGCAAGCCGGTTGGGTTGAATCCGCCCGGCATGACTAAAATTCCGATAACCGTTGGCCCGGAATCGCATGGATGTCCGAACGGGCGTGTGATCCGATATCAACGGTCGCAGCGCCGAGAAATGTTGCGATTTGCCCAATTCCTACAGACAAACCGACCAACGTTTCCGGCATTTGGTTGTCGAGAGGGGTATCGAAAGGGTGTTGATATGAAAACCATTCTTTGCCTTTCCCTGGCCGCCATGGCGCTGGCATTGTCAGGCGGCTGCTCCGATGGCGACGGCCATCGGCATGTGACGCAAACGCACCACGATCGCGACGTGTATGTTTATCGCGAACCCGAACGACGTCACCGCGATCACGACCGCGACTGGAATCACGGCGACCGGCATGATCGAGATCGGCACGACAGTGATAAGAATGACCGAGATCGGCATGACCGAGATCGGAACGACCGAGATCGGAACGACCGGGACAGGCACGACCGCGATAAGCACGACCGAGATCGGCACGGCGACGATGATGGCCGGCATGGAGGGCGTCGCAGATAAGATTCAAACATGATTGACTCTGAAGAAGGGTCATACTTAAAGTGCGACCTCTTTTCATTTGATTTACCGCTAAAGTCGGCAGAAATCCAATTGGTGACGCAGCTGATCAGAATTCAAAACAGGCAACATCTTTCTTCAATTCAAGCATCAGCACGCCGCTCTCGATGAGGCCGGAAATTCCAATGAGCAAAGGAACCTCATTAGACTCGGCCAGGTAGGCATGAATGGTTTGTGGACCCAGTCGCTCTCGGCCATCGGACAGAATGCAATCAAGCGTGGCAAACTTCGCGCGAATACGACATTCCGGTTTGGCATTCACGCCACCAATGAGCACATCGCCAATAACTTGATGGTCTGTATCGAGCCACGCTTCTTTCGGCAAGAGAGTAATTGCAGCGCCGGTATCAATAATCCCTGGTCGGTATGGCGTCCAGCCGTGAATTCGGCTCAATGCGATATTCCCGAAAACGCGAACTGCGTAAATGAGGGGGCGACGGTATTCAAGGAAGGCAAAGGCTGACGAATTGTCTGGAGCACAATCCGCGACAATCGCTCCCTCCCTTCGGAAATGAACGGAGTGTCAAAAAATCAACGATCCGCTGGCGACGAAATCGTAGACCACATCCGCTGACGCTGACTTTTGATTTGCAGTTTGCGTCACCACTCCCAGATCCGGCCCCGCTGCCAGAACATGTCCGCCATCTACAGCGATCCATTGATCAGGAAACTTCGCAACCAATTCCGCGATGTTGGCCTTAATCCAATCACAGTTGTCAAGGTAGGCCGAGGACGGCAACGGAATGTTTGATGACTGGCTCATACAGGTATTATACGCATCATTAACCGGTCATCAAAGTTTCCTGGCAATTCCTTACGCCTCCGTCGCCGTCACCCGCCCCGGCTCATGCGTCAATGACTCACCAATCGTCATGCGCTGCATCTCGCTCGTGCCTTCGTAAATCTCCGTGATCTTCGCATCGCGAAGGTAACGCTCCACTTCGCTCTCGCGGCAATAGCCCATGCCGCCAAAAATCTGAATTGCCTGATTCGCACAAAAACTCGCCGTCTCTGCCGCAAACACCTTCGCCATGGCCGGCACGTGCAGATTGTGCTTGCCGTTCGATTTGAGCCAGCACCCCTTGTACAGCAGGGCGCGCGACGCCGCGATGCGCGTGGCCATGTCGGCGATCTTCCACTGTACAGCCTGAAACTCGGCAATCGCTTTACCGAACTGTTTGCGGGCCAGCGCATAATCGACGGCCTTGTCATGCGCAGCGCATGCGATGCCCAGCGCCTGCGCGCCAATGCCCAGACGTCCGCCGTCGATCGCCGTCAGCGCGATTTTCAATCCCTGTCCGCGCTGGCCCAGCATATTCTTGACGGGAACTTTGCAATTCTCAAAAAGCAATTCAACCGTGCTGCTGCCGCGAATACCAAGCTTGTCCTCATGCTTGCCGACGGTGATGCCCGGCGAATTTTTTTCAACGAGCAAGCAGGTGGCGTTGCGTTTCTCGGTATCTTCGGTGCGGACGAAGAGCAGAATGACATCGGCCTCAGCGCCATTCGTCACCCACATCTTGGTGCCGTTGACCACCCAGTGATCGCCCTTCAGTTCCGCGCGGCAGGTCATCGACCCCGCATCCGAGCCGCTACCCGCTTCGCTGAGGCTGAAGCAGTTGAGCCACTGGCCCGACGCCATTTTCGGCAGCCAGTTTTTCTTTTGTTCGTCGGTGCCGAATTTCATGATCGGGTCGATGACGAGTGAATTCTGAACGCTGTTGATGACGCCGACCGAGGCATCGGCATAAGAAAGCTCTTCAACCACGATGACCGAGGCGAGTGCATCAAGTCCCGCGCCGCCAAACTCTTCCGGCACGCATAGCCCCATATAGCCCATTTCGCCGAGTTGTTTCACGACATCGGCCGGAAACTCCCCCTTGATATCGCGTTCCATCGCCCCGGGCGCAATGACGCTGCGGGCGAATTCCCGAATGCTGTCGCGCAGCATTCGATGGTCTTCGCCCAATTCGTAGCCGAAAGGAATCAACTCGGAAGTCATCGTCGTCATTCATTCACCTTGTTTGAGGTGCCTTTTTGATTCTTTATCAATGTAGATAAACCAGTTGCGAGCCAACTCATTGCAATGAGCAACCCGCAAGAGGACTTTACTATCGTCGCGTAAATGAACCCCTGCGGATTATTTACTGGTCCCTCTTTCCACAAAAGATCAGATACCCATTTCCTATCACCATGAAAGCAAATGCGGCAATCCTGATTAATCGGCCTACCCGTTCGAGGCGCTTCCACGCGGCTTCCTTTGCCTTCCCTTCAGCGATCGCCTCTCTGTCAAGCAATTCAATGATCGCTTGATTCTGCGATTCTTGCGATGCCAACGTTTCTCGTTCTCGTCGCTCGACGGCAGTTTTTTTCCAGAATTCTTCAGGAGATGCTACCATTTGCAAGAGCCTCAATCACAATCGCCGTTACGGGCTTCTACTTTAAGCACTTCTCTTCGCATACTCCGCCCGCGCGATCAGCATCCGCTGCACCTCGCTCGACCCTTCGCCAATCTCGCACAGCTTGTTATCGCGCACCAGCCGCTCCACACACACATCCTTCGTATACCCCGCGCCGCCGTGAATCTGAATCGAATCCCAACCCACCCGGCTGGCCATTTCGCTCGCGAACAGCTTCGCAATCGAGCTGAGCTGCTTGTCCGCACGATCGGCATCATGCGAGGCCGCCGCCTGCCGCACCAACAGTCGAGCCGCCTCGACCTGCGTCTCCATGTCCGCAAGCTTGAACTGAATCGCCTGGTGACTGTGCAGTGGCACGCCCATGCTCTTGCGGCTCGGCCGCATACTTCACGGCCTCTTCAAGACAGCCCCGAGCCAATCCAATTGACAATGAACCAATTACCGCCGGCCGCGATCCAAAACGCGAAGCGCGTCGACATAGCCGTTATTCAGTTCGCCGCACAAATTCGCGGCGGGAATCTCGCAGTTTTCAAAATTGACCGGTACGGTATCGCTGCCGCGCATGCCCATTTTGTCTTCGGGTTCGCCGATGATGAGTCCGGGCGTTCCTTTTTCAACCAGAAACGCGGAGATCGTTCGCGCTCCGCGCTCGCCGGTCTTGGTTCGAGCCGTGACGACGAACACATCGGCCCGCTTGCCGTTGGTGATCCAGAATTTCGCGCCATTGAGCACCCAGCCCTTGGCGGTTTTCTCGGCCCGCGTGGTCAGCGCTTCGGCATCGGTGCCGCAATGCGGCTCGCTGAGGCACCACGCGCCAATGACTTCACCCGTGGCCAGTCGCGGAAGCCAGTGTTTCTTTTGTTCGTCGTTCGCGGCGATGCGAATGTGGGTCGAGCACAGTCCGGTATGAGCCGCAATGAACAGCGCCGACGCGCCGCACCATCGGGCAATTTCTTCGACCACAACGCTCATGCCCAATAGCCCCAGGCCCGCACCGCCATACTCTTCCGGAAACGCCACACCGAGAATGCCGACCTTGCCCATCTCCTTAAACAACTCGGTCGGAATCCACTTTTCGGCATCCCATTTGCGGGCATGCGGCGCAATCTTGTCCGCCGCGAACGCACGGGTGATGTCACGAATCCCGACAAGATCCTCTGGCAGCTCAAAATTCATCGCTTTGCTGTCTCGCTTGTATCACGTTGTGGCAATGGAAGTTGGGGCTGTACCGACGGGCCGGTCAAGGCTACCCCGATCCAATGAAACTACCATTATAGAAACAGGGCCCGAACGGTCAAAGCACTCCGACTCATCGTGCCGCCAATAAGACCTAAAGAAAGCGCGAAAGCAAGAAATGCTTATAAAATCGCAAAATCGAAGCTGGTGTGGCACCGGCTAATAGCCGGTGCCACACCAGCTTGACCCCCTTCGTCCTCGATTCTCTGCCATTGAGAACCAAAGCCTGCCATGATAAAACGATTTATCATACCTGAGAAAGCAGTATTCGCCCCTTCTCATCGGATTGGGCCTGCCAGTGCGCCGCGGTGGGATCCTGGCCCAGCACCAGCGTCGTGTTAAGCTGAATCGCTTCCTCAAGAAAACGCTTCTTGTTCACCATGTTCTCGAACGGCATCAAATCGTAGGCCATGTTGAATCTCAGACCGACATGCGCCGACGTCGGCATCAGGTCGGCCGGTAAGATCGCCCGGTTTTCACCATTTTCAAAAACAACGCCCTGCTGATGCCGAGTATGCCCCGGAAATTTCCGCAATCGAATGCCCTCAACAACCTCCGCCTCGCCATCGACAAATGACAACACCCCAGCCGCTTCCAGCGGCGCAAGATTCTCCTTGCGATAGGTGCCGGTCATCACTGCATGGCCGCTCACCGCATCCTCCCATTCGCCCTTTTGCACAACATACTTCGCCCACGGAAACGTGGGCACATAGCCGCCCTTCCCATCCGCCATCGTCCCGCCGCCGGCGTGGTCAAAATGAAGATGCGTCAGAATGACCAAATCAATCGAATCGCGTTCGATGCCCGCGGCCGCAAGCGAATCCGCCAGCCAATGTTTGCTGAAATTGAAAAAACCGAGTTCCTTGGCATCGAATTTCGCGGCAGGCCCCGATCCCGTCTCAACCAGAATGCGCTTTCCGCCCGCCTCAACAAAAAAGCAATTCGTCGCCAGCGGAATACGGTTCATCTCATCGCATTCGGCCGCCCGCGACCACAGCGGCTTCGGAATAATTCCAACATCGCCCCGCCGTCGAGCCGCAAGTGCCCGCCGTCGAGCAACGTGATGGTGAGATCGCCAACATGGATCGTCGGCGGCTTTTCAACAGGCCCCATGCGTGATTTAGCGCTCATGGATGCGTATTTACACGATGAAAGCCGACCGGGGCAAGCGCATGCCCATTTGCATTAAAGGTAACGCATGGGGAGCATGGGCGTCCCGCCCGTGCGAATTCCTGACGAAAAATGCCGAACGATACCAGCATCTGTTTTGCTTCCGCCACGCAATAAGCACTATCCATCAAATCATCCTCAACCCCGAAATCCACGCGATTCATCCGCGATGCTTTTCGATCCGTGCTTCATCGATATAATCCCACCCGCGCATACCTCCCCGCGCGAGTGGCGATGGGGACAACGTTGAAACGCTTATGCCCATACCATGATCGTGAACGTCTCAGAGCACTGCGTACCTGTTTCGACATTTTGACTTTTCTTGGAGCGAACAATGCTTCTCGCGGAACAACTGGCGGACTGGACGAACAAACTCAAATACACCGACCTCACCCACGAGGCCATTCACGAAACCAAGCGGCGATTCATCGACTCGCTCGGCACCGCCCTCGCGCCCTACAAAGAGCAAGCCCGCCACAATCGCACGACAGGTTGCCATGGATGTCCCCTGCCCCAAGGGGGGAGCCGTGATCCTCGGCACGAAGCACCGCGCCCCCGCGCCGCTCGCCGCCTTCGCCAACGGCGCCCACATCCGCTACCTCGACTACAACGACACCTACCTCTCACTCGAACCGGCACACCCCTCCGACAACATCGCCGCCACGCTTGCCGCCGCGCAGGCCTGCGGCAAATCCGGCAAGGACCTCATCCTCGCAACCGTCATCGCTTACGAAATCCAGTGCCAACTCTGTGACGCCGCCTCCCTCCGCGCCAACGGCTGGGACCACGTCACCTACGGCAACTTCAGCGCCACGCTCGGCTCATCCAACCTCTACGGCCTCCGCGCCGACCAGATGGTCCACGCCCAGGGCCTCGCCGGCGTCTGCAACATCGCCACCCGCCAGACCCGCACCGGCCAGATCTCGATGTGGAAAGCCTGCGCGTTTTCCAACGTCTGCCGCGGCGCGCTCTTCGCGGTGAACCTCGCCCGCCAGGGCTTCACCGGCCCCAACGAAATCTTCGAAGGCCCCAAGGGCGTCTTCAAGCAGCTCACCGGCCGGCCGTTCGACGTGAAGCTCGGCTCCAAGAGCGAAGGCTACATGATCAACAAAACCTACATCAAATTCTGGCCCGCCGAATACCACGCCCAAAGCTCCATCGACGCCGCCCTGCAAATCCGCAAAGAATTCAAAGCCGACGGCTGGTCGCACACCGATATCGAGCGCGTCGAGATGGAATCCTTCGAGGCCGCAGTCTCCATCATCGGCAGCGAAAAAGAAAAGTGGCGCCCCACCAGCCGCGAGACGGCCGACCACAGCATGGGCTACATGACCGTCGCCGCGCTGGTCGACGGCGACGTCACGCGCGAAACCTTCGAGCCGCGAAAATTCACCGACCCCAAGTATCTCGACATCCTCGACCGCACCACCATCGTCGAGGCGGATGACATGAACGAAGGCTACCCCGACGGCATCCCCAATCGCCTACGCGTCCACCTGCGCAGCGGCAAGGTCTACGAGAAAATGGTAAAGTACCCCCGCGGCCACGCCGGCAACCCGATGTCGGACGACGAGGTCGAATACAAGTTCCGCACGCTCGCCAAAGGTGTCATCACCGAGTCACAGCAGGACAAACTGCTGGCGGAAATGTGGAAGCTCGATTCGGCCAAGAAGGTCGATTCTCTCTGGCAGTTCGAAGTCGGCGCGAAGGCACCGGCACAGAAAAAACCCACGGCCGCCAAAAAAGCCAAACCGGCCAAGAAGCAGCCCAAAACCAAGAAACAGCCAAAATCCAAGAAGGCCCCCGCCGCGAAAAAGCTAGCGAGAAAAGCCAGGAAATAACGGGCGTACCAATGACACAATGCTCGCTCGTGCGTGAATCCCTTCTCGCACGCACCATCTCGCGGAATTCCATTCCGCTGTAGCCCGCAGCTTGCCCCACCACAATGCCCAAGCCGCGAATCTCGGTTGAACTCTGAGATTTGAAATCTGAATTCTGAAATCTGATTCGTCCACCTCGTACACAAAGTCCACTTCATCCACCCTGTCCCCTCAGCCCCGTCCCTCTCCGCCCGACAGGGCGCACGACCGTTGCCAGACACTTCAGTGTCTGGAAAATGTGCACGCACCGACTTCTCCATCCGGCAGGACGGACGAGTCACACCGAGCGCCCATTGCCTCCCCCATGACACTGGCCACTCATCGCCAATAGACGCTATCATCACGCTCCATGCCCCAATGCCCCGACAAAATCCTCCGCCTCTTGGACCAGTTCAACCATCAGTCCGACCAAATCCGCTCCCCCGACTACAACGAAACAAAAATCCGCATCGACTACATCAATCCCATGTTCGCCGAGCTCGGCTGGGACATCGACAACAGTCAGGGCTATGCCGAGCAATACCGCGAAGTCGTCCACGAAGACCGCGTCAAAGTCGCCGGCCAGACCAAAGCCCCGGACTACTCCTTCCGCGTCGGCGGCCAGCGCAAGTTTTTTCTCGAAGCCAAAAAGCCCGCCGTCGATATCCGCAATCACGCCGAACCCGCGTACCAGCTTCGCCGCTATGCCTGGAGCGCCAAGCTCGCGTGCAGCCTCCTGACGGACTTCGAAGAGCTCGCTATCTACGACACGCGCGTTCAGCGAGTGCTACGCGACTACCGTCTTGCAGCGGTGTCGCTTCCCAAAGCCAAGTCAAAGCCGCAGCCATGTTTCACTACGCCACAGGTTGAGAGCCTGATCGCCGCGGCCCATCGAAAGGCGCTCGCGTGGCTTGGCCACTCGTCATCAGACATGCTCGACTTGTATTACCACTTGCATGACGACGACAGCCAGCAAGCGATGCTCGCACTTGCCGGAGGAAACGGAACTCATATCAATCGAGACGCGGGCGCGTTGAATAGTAAAAAATCGGAAACGACAGGCAATGTCGCTTCCGATTTTGAGGGCAGTTTGAGGGCAGTTTCACAGTCAACAATCGAGACAACGTCGCAAGTTCTTGCTGTACGCGAACTTGCGACTTGCCTCGAAAATCTAACGAGAGGGAGGGATTCGAACCCCCGGAGGCCTTACGACCTCAACGGTTTTCAAAACCGTCTCCTTCAGCCACTCGGACACCTCTCCAAAAGTCTATGCACCAGTGATTTGCAAATGATCCCGGCCGCATGTGCACGATGCCGCCACGACCGACCGTTCAACCAACGCATGCAAGACAAGGTTGTTTGGGCTGGGATGGATTCTATATTGGCATCGTCGATTTATCATGCCGGTCATTATACCCAAAGAGGCAAAAATGCCACGTCCGCCACTTGCATCTCGCCATAGACCTATCGGCCATCGTCGCAAGAGGTACAGGTGTCCGAAGCGCACCGCTTGCAAACAAACCAGCACATTCCCGTCGAATGAAAAACGGGGAAGTGCAAGAAATGAGTCGACTGGTCCTGCGGTATATACTGTTTCCATCTGGGTCACCACCGAAATCAGCAATTGCGATCGGCGCGGAATATGCAAACCCGTGCATCAGCATCGCGGGAAATCAATTCGGGGCCGCCCTTGTCAAAAACCCCGTTTTGATGCCGCCATTTTCGACTCAGGCTCGCATTACCCGAATAGGCCAGTTACGCTCACCGTCCGAAAAGGTACAACAATAGAGGGGCGGCCTATGCTCGCAAAGCAACTCGCGTCATTGTTCATACTCTTTGCAGAACCCGGCTTCCCAATGGTCGATGTCTCTTCGCTGGTGACCATTGATGGGGCTCACGTAGTTCGGAGCGTGGCGGAACTGCGCGAGGCGTTGAAGCCCGGTCGGGTGCTGGTTTGGCGGCACGGGTCGGCCTTTCCGGCGGAGGCGTGGGAGGACATATCGCGGTTTCTCGATTCGGGCGGATCGCTCTTGTATTTGGGTGGGGAGCCGTTCACGCGACCTGTTCGTTGGAGCAAGCTCGGCGGGCGCAAGGTGGAGCCTCGCACGATAGCTTACTTGCGCGAGCTGAAATTGAATCAGTGTTATCGCGTCGATGTCAGCGACGGACGGATGCGCGCTGTTAATGGCAAGTCAACGGACTTTGTGCCGCTGGCATCGCCTTGCTGGGCTGCTGTGCTGGAGCCGCGGCTGTGCGATACGAAGGATTTCAAGGATGAAGATGGTTCGCCGGGGGCGCGCGATGGAGAGGTGCGCCCACTGTGGCATGCGTGGAAGGTTGGCGACGACGAGCGATTTCCGTCGGCCGCTGCTGGGTTGGTGATCGAACGATATCGCGGACGATGGGCCGGCGGACGATGGGTGTTCTGGTCGCTTTCGACGCCGCCGGAGCCGGGGGACTTGGCGCGGCTGGTTAACGAGGCGGCGAAGGAGCCGATTGAGTTTCAGGTTGATCCAACGTTTGGGTGTTTCCATGAGGGCGAGCGGCCGTCGGTGGTGGTGCGGATGCATCGGCCGCGGGGGTACCCGCCATCAGGTTATAGCGAAGGCACATCGAAGACGGATTACCAGGGGACAACCCGGCCGGCCATCGTGCAAACAGAATTTGAAGTGAGTCTTGCGGTCAGTCGGCCGACCGGTGGAGAGTTTCGGACTGATCCGATTCTTGTGTCATGCAGGCGGCATGCGAATGAGAGAATTGAATTGCCGGAATTCTTGGTGCCGGGACTGTATCACGTGCGGGCTGCGGGGAAGGGACTGCCTGAGGTTGAAACCGGTTTTTGGATTTATGACGAGGAGCTTTTTGTTTCGGGCGATGAGCTGAGCGTCGACGGCTATTCGCTTCGTCGGAACGGGAAGCCGGAGCCGGTGGTCGGCACGACGGTGATGAGTGGGTTAAAGCACCGGAAATTTCTGTTCGAACCAAATGCGGCCGTTTGGGATGACACGTTTGCGGAGTTGGCGGCCTGCAAGATGAACATGGTGCGGACGGGGATTTGGTCGGGCTATCGGAAGGCGGCGCTGGACCCGGGCGTGGTCGATGAGGCGTGGCTACGGGGGTTGGAGGCGTATTATCTTTCGGCCCGTCGGCATGGGATTCCCGTCATATTCACGTTCTTTGCTTTTCTGCCGGAGACTTGGGGCGGCGAGAATCCGTATTTCGATCCGCGGGCGATCGAGGCGCAACGGGCTTATGTCGCGGCGGTGGCATCGCGATTCAAGAATGCCAAAGAGATCATGTGGGATTTGATCAACGAGCCTTCATTCAGTTCAGCGAAGCATCTTTGGCAGTGCCGGCCGAATGGCGATGAATTCGAGAAAAAGGCATTCATCGCTTGGCTTGAAAAATCTTATGGTGATGATGACGAAGATTGGAAAACTGTTGTACGGCGACGGTGGCGGCTGACATCCGCCGACCCCATCAGCCTGCCGACGACGGAAGATTTTGACGACCGGGCTGTTTTCGAAAAGCGCCGACCATATCGCGCCGCGGACTACGTTCAATTCGCACAGGAATCGTTCACACAGTGGACAGGTGAAATGACCCGGGCGATTCGAGACGCGGGTTCGCACGCGGCCATTACGGTCGGGCAGGACGAAGGCGGCCTGACACAAAGGCCCAGCCCACTTGTTCACCACCATGCCGTCGACTTCACCTCCATGCACGCATGGTGGCTCAACGATTCGCTGCTGATGGATGGCCTCGGCGCCAAGGCGCGCGGCAAGCCGCTGCTCATCTCCGAGACCGGCATCATGCAGCGCGAGTTGCTCTCGGGTGAGGCGATTCGAAGCCCGGACGAGGCGGCCAAATTGCTCTCGCGAAAAATTGGATATGCATTTGCATCTCGCGCGTTCGGTGTGATTCAGTGGTGTTACGATGTGAATCCGTATATGGCGTCGGACAACGAAGTCGCCATTGGGCTGCGTCCGGGCGATGGCAGTTACAGGCCGGAACATCGGGTGCTCCGCGAAGCGGCTGCATTCGTCGCGCGTAACACGTCGCTATTTGACGGCGCGGTCGAACCTGAAATCGTCATGATTGTTCCCACCGGAGACATATGGTCGCCGCGCGACCATGCGGGCGAAGCAGTGCGACGGGCTGTCGACGCACTGGAGGTCGACTTGGGCATGCATGTGCAATGGGTGCCCGATCATCGGGCGGCCATCGATCTGGGGAAACCCAGGGCCATCATCCTTCCGGCGTGCCGGGGTGTCAGCGATGTGACATGGAACACCATCTCGGCGGCGATGAAGAATGGTTCGACTCTTTTTTGCACCGGGTGGTTCGAGACGAACGACGCCGGCCTTCCCGCCGACCGGCTCGGTTTGAAAAAACGCCTGCTCAGCCTGAATGAAAAGTCGGGTGAAGGCGCCATGCTCCGGTTTTCGCGGAACATCACCGAATCGTGGTATGCGGCCGCCGGCAATCCAGTCGGCACGTGGATAGAAAAGGACGGTCTGCGGGTTTGGCACCATCCTTTGCCGTTGGAATGGAGCGAATCGCCCGGCATGCTTCGGTCATTTTACGCGGCCGGCCTTGAGCGCGCGAAAGTCTATGCGCCGTCACACAATCGATGGCCGCCCCCGCCGGGTGTTTTGGTCAGTCGGCTGCGGTTTGCGAAAGCCACTCTGGTCGTCATGATCAACGAAACCCCGAGGGAACAAATCGTGCAATTGGTTGCCGGTCAATCACCCGTGATGGTTCCCGCTGGAGAGTCAAGAATGGCCTGGCTTGACGACAAGGAATCGAAAATCATCGACATGCAGGGCGCACACGATCAATCCGCTGACCGCAATACACCATGAGTAACATCGAATCCAGAGTCCTGTTCGAAGTGCCGGTTGAAACGCTGGCGGAGGCCGTGGCGGCCGCTCGCGGCGGGGCCGATCGTCTGGAACTGTGCGCATCGCTGGATGTCGGTGGGATAACGCCCTCGTTTGAATCGATTCAGCAGTTTGCATTCGAATCGCCGCTCCCCTTTGTCGTCATGGTCCGGCCTCGGGCCGGAGATTTTGTGTACAAAGAGAGTGAAAGGCGCGACATGGCGGTGCGCGTGGCCGAAGCACACGCTATCGGCATGATGGGTGTCGTATTCGGGGCATTGACTGGGGATCGCAGAGTCAATATTCCGGCATGTGAGTCATTCATGGCGATTTCCGGCCCTATGGCCACCGTGTTTCATCGTGCATTCGATCAAATCACCGACCCATTCGCAGCCCTTGACGATCTGATCACACTCGGTGTCACCCGCGTTCTGACATCAGGCGGGGGCGATTGCGCCGCCGATCCGGCGTGTGCGCGCAGAATTGCCCAGCTCATCGATCACGCAAACGGACGCATCGAGATTCTCCCCGGCGGCGGCATTCGGGCGCACAATGTAAAGGCATTATTGGATGCCACGAATGCGACATCGATTCACAGTTCGTGCCGCCGCGATTCGAGATTGGACCCTGCCATGGTCGCGGAATTGCGACGGGTCATCGATGATTGGTCGGCCTCAACCGGCTGAATTTGTCCGTTTGCCGCCCCACAACCGCTTCATGACCGCCAACAAGACGACGCCACTCAATACGAAAACGCACAGCAGTCCCGTCGCCATCGCCATGCGGCCGTAGAGAAAAAAACCGACACAAAACAGCGATGACCAGATGACGATGCAACCCGTCACCCAGCCGACCAGGGCCAGAGGTATGTTCTCACGCGACGCGCTCTCGTCATCCCTGGCAAAGCCCGCTTCAATGCGAATCGACTCCCAGCCCGGACCGAACGGCCGAATCTTCTCATAAAATGCGGTCAAGATTTTTCTGTCCGTCAAGGGTCCCAGCAGCGCGGTCAATACCCAGCAAACCGTCGTCACTGCAATCGTCACGAGCAATGCATGATGGGTGCTGATCTCCGTTCCATTTCTCTTCAGAAGCAGGATCGCCAACGAAACGCCGAACGAACTGACCATGGCCGCCACTTCGCACCAGGCATTCACCCGCCACCAGAACCATCTCATGAGATAGAGCAAACCCGTCCCCGCGCCGATCTGAAGGATCAAGTCAAACGCGTCCTTGGCCGTGTCCAGCAAATACACCATTCCTGCTGAACAAATGAACAGGCCGATTGTCGCCACCCGCCCGACCTGCACATAGTGCCTCTCGTCCGCCGACGATCGGATAAATCGCCGGTAAAAATCGTGTACGAGATACGACGCCCCCCAATTGAGATGCGTCAGAATCGTGGAAGAGGTCGCGGCGATAAGCCCGCCGACCATCAGACCGATGAAGCCAACCGGCAGGAATTTGAGCATCGCCGGATAGGCAATGTCATGGCCGAGCAGGTTCGGATCGAGATTCGGAAACGCCGCCTGAATGTCCGACAGCTCTGGGTACACCAGCAGCGAGCAAAGCGCCACAAGTATCCAGGGCCATGGCCGCAGCACATAGTGTGCGACATTGAAGAACAGCACGGCGCCCAGCGCATCCTTTTCCGATTTCGACGCCAGCATCCGCTGGGCAATGTAGCTGCCGCCGCCCGGCTCCGCGCCGGGATACCAGACGGCCCACCATTGCACGGCGATGGGCATGATGAAGACCGCAACCGCCATGTCCCAGTTGCCCGAAAAGTCGGGCAAAATGTTGAGATATTCGATCATCGACTTGCCGTCCGGCGAAGCACGGGGGGCGGACAGTTTTTCAACCAAAACGCCGAGACCGCCGACATGCTCGACCGCAAAGAAAGCCGCGGCAATGACGGCCGTCATCATGATAAAAAACTGAATCATGTCGATCACCAGCACCCCCCACAGGCCGGCGTGTGCCGCGAAGACGACATTCAGCAAGCCGACGAGAACAAGCGTCTGCCAACGCTCCATGCCGAAGAGAATGTTGGCGATCTTGCAGGCCGCCAGATTCACCGTGGCCATGATCACGCAATTGAAAACCAGCCCGAGATAGACAGCGCGAAAGCCGCGCACCACACCGGCCGCTTTGCCGGAATAGCGAATCTCATAAAACTCGAGATCGGTCATCACGCCCGAGCGCCGCCAGAGCCGCGCGAAGAAGAACACCGTGGCAACGCCGGTCAATACAAAGGCCCACCAGCACCAGTTGCCGGCGACGCCCTGACGACGAACGATATCGGTGACAAGATTCGGCGTGTCGCTGCTAAAGGTGGTTGCCACCATCGAGAGCCCGGCGAGCCACCACGGCACCGATCGGCCGGAGGCGAAAAACTCCGAGGTGCTTTTTCCCGCGCGCTTCCCGAAAAAAAGCGCGGGGGCGAAGCAGATCAGGAGCGATGCGACGACGATGACCCAGTCGATGAGTTGCAGATGCATGGTGCAGGCAACCGTTTGAGTTTTCGAAAGTGGCACGATTGTGCGCGGATTCGGGCACGGCCAAGTGGCAAATGCCCGACGGAATCGCAGGATGGTACCCGTTCGCAATGCCGCGCCAAGTCGATGACCAGATTATTAGGGGCCGTTACACTGTGCGTTCGCTCAAATCCTGACTGCCGATTCAGTCCGACCAGAGGAGCTTGAAACGTGTTTGCATGCCACGCCGCACTTATTAGTTTTGCCGCCATATTCGCACAGGCGGTACCGCAAAATCCCGTCGAGAAATCTCCCGCCATCATTCCCCGACCTGCGCAGCTGGATTCGCGCCACGGTGTGATGCCCATCAGCGGTGATGTGGCGATTCGCATTACAAAAGACGACCCTGAATCCACAAACATTGCAGTCCAGCTTGCCGCGTGGTTAAAGCCGTTGGGCGTGGCGGCTTCTGTCGGCAAGCAACTCGATTCGGAACAGGCTGAAGACCGCATTGTGTTGTCGGTCGACCCCGCCCTTCGCGGCTTCGCCGAAGAAGAATACCTTCTCGACATTGGAGACGAGATCACCATCAAGGCGCGAACCGGCACCGGCCTCTTTTGGGGTGCGCAATCCCTTCGCCAATTGATGGAGCAAGTGGGCGAATCGCGCGGGGGTCGATTCGCGGAAATCAATCTGCTGAAAGTCGTGATTCGCGACAAGCCGCGCTTTGCACACCGCGGAATGTTGCTTGATTGCGGCCGACATTTTATGCCGGTCGATTTCGTCAAGCGATACATCGACCTGCTCGCCTATCACAAAATGAATGTACTGCACTGGCACCTGACCGAAGATCAGGGTTGGCGAATCGAAATCAAGAAGTACCCGAAACTCACGGAAATCGGAGCGTGGCGAACCGCTCAGCGCGACAGCGAACAGCCGCGCGATGCAATGGGCCGCTACGGCGGGTATTACACGCAAGATCAGATCCGCGACATCGTGACCCATGCAAAAAGCCGCCACATTACCGTCATCCCTGAAATCGAGATGCCCGGCCACGCCCTCGCGGCGCTCGCGGCCTATCCGGAACTATCGTGCAAGGGTACGCCGCTCGAAGTCTGGACCGAGTGGGGCGTGATCGACGACGTCTATTGCGCCGGCAATGACAAGGTGTTTGACTTTCTAGAAGACGTGCTCTCGGAAGTAATCGAGCTTTTTCCATCGACCTACATCCATATCGGCGGCGACGAGTGCCCCAAGTCGCGCTGGGAAAAATGCCCGAAGTGCCAGGCCCGCATGAAGGCGAGGAATATGAAGAATGAGCAAGAATTACAAAGCTATTTCATTCATCGCATCGAGAAATTCCTGAACGGAAAAGGCCGGCGCCTGATCGGCTGGGACGAAATTCTGGAGGGCGGCCTTGCCCCGAATGCCACCGTGCAAAGCTGGCGCGGCATGAATGGTGCCATCGCCGCCGCGACCTCCGGCCACGATGTCATCGCCTCGCCCACCAGCCACTGCTACCTCGACTATGCCCAGTGCGAACCGCCCGATCTGCCGATACTGAGCGGATACCTGCCGCTCGAAACCGTGTATTCGTTCGACCCCATGCCCGAGTCTCTGACGCCCGCGCAGATGCGGCACATTCGCGGCATTGAAGGCAACATCTGGTCCGAGCGCGCCCCGCCCGAGCGCGTCGACTGGCAGGTGTTTCCCCGCTTGTGCGCTATTGCCGAAATCGGTTGGTCGCCCAGGGATGCGCGCGACTGGAACGACTTTCAGCGGCGAATGGAAGCCCATTACGGCCGGTTTGATGCCATGGGCGTGACATACTTTATACCGTCGCCGAAACTGGCCGTCCCGGTCGCGCCATTTGCGGAAAAAGCTAATATTGCATTCGAAGATCCGTTTCGCGGCGGCGAAATTCGATATACGACCGATGGTAGCGACCCGACACAACGATCCGCGAGATATGACAAGCCCTTTGAACTCAATGCGAGCGCCACCGTCAAGGCGCGAACCTACCTTCCCGGCGGCCGCTGTAGCCCCGTCGCCGAATGGAAATTCACAAAGTCTTGAACAGGGAGTCGTTTCACGGCGCAGCAGAAATCCCGCGAATGAATCGCCAGCTGATCGAGTCACAGAGTTCTTAGCGCCACACGCGTGTCACCCGTGAACACCGGCTCCTCGCGGCACGGGTTCCCATTGACGACCTGCTGAAGCGTCGCGTTCATCACCGCCGCATTGAGGAGCCGCCAATCGAGCTCCGCTACGTCCGGCGCGTCGCATCGCACACGAACGACAATTCGCGACGACCATGCGCCTAGCCGTCGCGGTGCGGCCGCTACATCTTCCATCCGCCATTGCCACGGCGCTAGAAACGCGACGCGCTCAATGGTCGATTCTGTTTCGACGCCGCCTTGACGAAGAAATACCGCCGGCGGCTTGTCGGAAAAGTATGCCTTGAGCGCGGCACACTGCGTCGTAATCTCAGTGGCCGACAGGAAATCAACTTCCGACCTCGGCACCGGCATGAATGTCTCCAGCAACGTGAGCGGAATAAACACGTCGACGATACATCCGGCGGGATCGCGTTTAACGACGCCGACGATCTCATTAAATCGGCCGGCTCCCATCACGAATGCCCGTTCGCCCGAGGTCTCGCCCTCTGCGACTTGGCTTGAACCATCAACGCGGGCAGCGTCGCATCGCTGCAGATCGACGGTCTCAAAATTCCCGCCGCTCGTCAACTGAATCATCCGGCCCGACGGGCTGTCGGCCGATCGAACCGAGAGCACCAATTGCGACGGCACTGCCGTCGTGTCGTCGCCGAACCGCTGCTGAAGTGTGATAAAGCGCGGAGATTCACGGACTGCATAGTCAATCGTGTAGGTGACAAGGATCTTGCGCAGCTCGAGAAAGCCAATACGCTCGCCGTCCGGCAAATCAAATCGAACAGCCAACACCCGGCCGCTCAACCTGTCGCCACGGCCGTCGCGAATGCTGAATCGCTCGAGAAGATAGGCGCGGTGCAGCTCGATGGCTTCGCGAACATCAACGGCCGCGACAGTGTCTCCCTTGGTTTGCAGGTGGTGGTAGTGAACAAAATCTTCCGAGGAAACTTCGATGACGGCCGTCACGCGGTCCGGATGGGCCACGACAGTGCCGCGGCTCAACAATATGGCGTGCCCATTGGCGGGCAGTGAGCAGACGTGAAACAGGCATGCACTGATGATGCAAGCGAGCGTCACTTGGCTCTGAGTCGCCCTAGAATTAAACCACGGCAACGTCATGTCACTTGGCCTCAATCACGTCGATCTCGGTAAAGAAGGTGCCCTCTCCCATATTCTGCGCTACCCAGAGCAGCCAGCGGTATTCGCCGAGTGCGCCGTTCGCGCCGGTGACCGTCGAACCGTGTATACCGCCTTCGCCAAGCTCCTTCGAGTTCACGACACCGAGGAGCGTCCAGCCATCGTGCTTCTCATGGGTGATTTCCGCACTGGGCATTTTCTCGCTGGTTGAGCCCCATAGCGAGAAATTCTGAAGCGCGCGGTTGGAGCGGTGCCACGAAAAGGTGTTCACGCGGTCGATCGCGAGTGGTTTGCCGAGGTCGCAGTAAAACCGCCCTTCGCCGTCGTACCAGACGCACCGCTTGGTGTCGTCATCCTTCCGGGCGGCCTCGCCGTCGTTGAGCCGGACGAAAACGCCGTCGACCGCACCGGACGAACCGTGCGGCCGATACTTGCCATCCACATCGAAATACTTGAACTTCACGCCGTTCTTCGACGCGGCGTCGGCATAGTCCGTGGTCGACGGCGGGCCCATCGAGAGCGATTCGAAACTGTCCTTGCGGTCGAGCGTCACTTTGCCGACGGCCGTCACGCCTTCGAAGACGGGCTTGGGGGGCAGAGGGTAAACGTGGCGCAGCTCGATGGGTTTGCGGCCGGTGAAGTCGTCATAAAGGGGACGCGCCGGAATCACGACATCGTTGATTACTCGAGTGCGCGTGACGGCCAGCAGTTTTATCTTTTTGTTTTTCGGTAATGTAATCGTGGTCGCTTCAGGTCCGGCAGTGAGGCGATAATGATATAAATAGCTGAATTGATACGCTTCATTTCCTTGTTTCGGATGGTGCCGATGGGTGCAAAACCACGCAATATCGTCTCGCTTGATGTAGCCGGTCTTAAAGCCAATCACATTACCCTCGGTCTTGAAATCGACTTCCTCGAACGGCCTATCCCAGATTCGATTATCGAACTGGCCAACAAAGCCAGTCCAAGACTGAACCGGGAGCTTGGAAACTGACTCACCAATCAAGAATTCACCGGTTGTGTCCGCTTCCGCGGTGATCAAAAGGTTCAATTGCCAGCCCGCGCCATTGGGTGGAGGAAGGTCAATGAGCTGCCCATCACAGGAAATCGCGTTCATTTGACCTTCCGCAGTGGAACCGAGTTTGAACTCGATTCCATCATTGACGATCTTCGAAGGCAATTCCTCTGCCGGAAACGTGCGACCTTCAGCATCGATGGCGCCATCGGCACGATTTGAATCGAAACTGAAAAGGTCGGTGTCGAAATCGAGATCGAGATCGAGTTGAACCAGAGAAGTATTTCTATTGGCGCTTGGCTGGTTGCCGAACTTAACAGCAAATGAGCGCGGACTGAAGGGCGTCAAATCGAAGACCAGTTTGCCTTCGTTCGGACTGAAATCAGCAATGCGCCGCTCCTGTCCATTAACTTCGTAGGCCGCCGCAATTGGATTCGCAAATGAAACTGTGACGTTTTTCGCATCGTGTCCCCATAGTTCCTGCACGCGCACAATTGTCCAATCATCCCGCTCGGCCAGTTTGATCGCGCGGATATCCACCTGTGGAGTGTTTACGATGGCAGACGAATATGTTCTGCCGAGCAAACCTTTGTGCGACGGCGCCTGAAACGTCGCGAGCGGTTGGTTGAGGCGCCGGCCTTGCCATTCGCTCCGGCCACCACGCCAATCGTCATCATGACCGTAGAGTCCATAGAGGATTTCGTGCCGTCCCCAATCCTGACTGTGTTGATCGAGATAGCCGGATCGAACGCCGGGCGTGTAAAGCAACGTCAGACGCACCTCGTTATCCGCAGGCTTGTCGGAACCGAATTTGCTGTCTTCGAGAACGGTGACGCCGAAATCGCCAGACTTGTCGGTCAGGTCGAACCACTCGTGCGACGGCACTTCGTACTTTGTCTTCTCGTTGTTGCCGCGCTCGATCGTCCCCATGCCCCAGTTGTAGGTCGCCTTCGGATTCGAAGCGGCCAATGGAAACGACGCCTTCAAAGCGACCTCAGCCGATTGCCAGTCAATCTCGTTGGCGAACTCGATGCGCTCGCCGGCAGAACCGCTCGAAAGCCGAATCCTCTGCGTGATGTAGCTGTTCCGCGCCTTGCGCCGAATCTCCAGCGCGACGCGTAGCGGCCCGCGCTCGACGATTTCAATTTCCACCGGCCCCTTCACCACGTCGATCGGCGGCTTTTGGCGATCCGCCCAGTCCATGTTCCATGCCGGCCATTGGGCCGGCCGTTCGTAGGTGAACACGAGTTGAGCGGGCTTTGCGAGCAATTCGCGGTTGCCGTTTTTCTTATCGATGATACTTGCAACATCACCGGCCTTGTTCACGGTCACGCGATAATGGTCATTCTCCAATGTCGTTTTGCTGACCTTTAGCCCGCCGGCATCGGACTCGCCTTCCTCCGCCATCCGCACATCGTAGACCGCCAGGCCCACCGACGGCACTTTCGCGAGAAACAACACCTTGGCCACGCTCCCTTTGGTCGAAATGACTTGAGATGGCCTTTCGCGACCTTCAGAGTCGAACACGCACACGGATTTTGGTAGATCACTTCCGAAATGGATCTCGGCCTCGGCCACGTCCTCTCGCTCAATGGCGAGCGGGTTGTAAACGATGACCGGAATGCCTTTCGCCGTCGTGTCCATTTGGCTTGCTATTCCACCGATGGAATCTGACAGCACGGCCGCAAACAAATTCGATGCCACGATCTCGTCGTTCCACGAAAACGTATATGCCTCCGGAATGCTCGTCCCCGGCAAAATGTCGTGCATCTGGTTCGCCAGTGTGCGAACCCATGCTTTATTGATCTTCTCGCGCGGATACTCCGCCCTACCCAGTTGATGCGCCGCGACCGCAACACGCTCCGCCGCATCCGCCAACAGTTCGTTCTTACGATTCCATCGCTTCATGTACGACTGCGAGGTCAGCGTGCCTGCAGAATGCTCGGTCAAGAGCATGTCACCCTTGTACCGAGGCAGCCGGGCGCGCTGCTCGGCGGTGATGTCCTTGTACATCTGGTCCGACGAAGTTAGCGCGACGATGATTTTGCCGTCCGGGTTGCCGATGCTGGCGAGATAATTCGCCACGTCCTTCTCGCGCGGCGCGCCCTGATCGCCCACACCGTAATAGTGATAGTCCGCATAGACGCCGTATCGCTCGCCGTTTTTCTCGACGCGCTCGACCCATTGCGGATTCGTATCCACCCGACCCTCGATGCCGCCGACATACGGCCCCGGATCGAGTGCCGCGATCACGCCCTTGCCGTCCGGCCCCTCCCACACGCCGATCTTAAAGGGAATACCCACGGCCGAACCCCACGTCAGCTTCTGCGTGGAAAATCCGATCAGTCCGCAATGCGCCCAGATGCTCGGCATCGACGCCGGAAAGCCGAAGCAGTCCGGAAGCATAAAATCGACGCTCTCCTTGCCAAACTCTTTGCGGAAAAACTCGTTGCCGTAGAGCACCTGACGAATGACCGCCTCCGCTGACGGCACGTTGACATCGCCCTCATCCACCGACGAGCCGAGACATAGCCGGGATGCTTGTCGAAGCGGGCGAAATTCTCATCTAACGTGTCGGCAATGAAGCGATCGATGGTCGTGCAAAAATCCCATCGCCATTGGGTATCCAAGTGGGCATATCCGACGCAGTAAAGAACATGGTCCTTGGAAAGGTCGTACTTGCGGCCGCTTTTGTCTCCATCGACGCGAGCGCCGGACTCGACAACTTTCTTCTTTTGGGGTTCTTCCCGCTTTGGCTCGTCACCGGCCAGCCGTATCGGACCGGCCGTCATCAGGACCATGAGCGTAAGAGTCGAAACGACTCTGCGCATGCGGCTCATTCCGGCACGTTGGTGGCTAGAAGCGATGTTTTGCTTGAACATGTTGAGATTCCTCCAAACGGCAGCAAAACCGCATTCTCGGCCTTGGCCGCCGGTTGCGATTTGCACCTTCATGAATGACGGCTGCTTTGCGACTCGACATGATCGTCCGGTCGCATTCGGCTGACGATCATACCCGTCCTACCCCACCGATCACAATTCTCATGGATACCGTAATATTAAACCATTTGCGGTATAATTGGGGCTACCGATCAACTCTCGGTCGGAGCCGACGAACCGACGTTGGCAGTTACTTCGAGTTAGGAGTGGGGAATCGTGGAAATAGTTTGCGCTCTGGTCCTGAATTTTCTGATTGGGCAAGCACCCGTCGTCGCGCAGCCCCTCTATTTCACCGGAAAAAGTGACCCGGTTATCTCAGAGCCGCTCTCAGCCATGGTGACCGATTCACCTCTTCGCCCAATTCGTATCTGGATTCTCTTCACCGACAAGGCCGTCTTCACCCAGGCCGACTTGAATCGACGTATCGCAAACCGCCGCGCCGAATTGCCGCAGCGAACCTTGCATCGCCGTGCGCTGCGCGGATCGGGTGCCGCGATGTTGGCATATCAGGATCTGCCGGTCTGCGTCGAATATGTCGCCGCCGTGCGGAACACCGGCGCTTTGCTTCGTCATCAAAGCCGGTGGGCCAATGCAATGAGCGTCGATGCCACGGCCCGACAGATTCAGGAAATCGCAGCGTTGCCCTTTGTCCGTCGCGTGCAGCCGGTCGCCCGCGCCGCGCCACGCGATCCCATTATTGAAATGGTTACAGACCAAGTATCGCCCCGAGACCATGACGCCGAGTGGTATGCAGCCTCATTCGATCAACTCAATCAGATCGGAATCGTTCAATCGCACAATGCCGGTTTCACAGGCGCGGGCGTCATCGTCGGCATTCTCGACACCGGCTTTAATCGAACCCATTCCGCTTTCAACCAGACAACCAACGGCGCACACCCGGTGCAGATTGTCGCGGAGCACGACTTCGTTTCCAGTGACGGCGACACGTCACAACAGCCGGGCGATGCGGCCGATCAATCCTCCCACGGCACCTACATCCTCGGAACGCTTGGTGCTTACCATCCCACGATTCTCGTCGGCGGCGCTTTTGACGCGTCTTTCATTCTCGCCAAGACAGAGGATATCAGCCAGGAAGTCCCAGCCGAAGAGGACAACTATGTCGCCGGCCTGGAATGGATCGAAAGCCTCGGCGCCGATATGGCCACCAGCTCGCTGGGCTATATAGACTGGTACACCCAGAACGATCTCGATGGAAACACCGCCATCACCACCATCGCCGTAAACGCCGCCATCGCCCACGGCCTCATCTGCTGCACGGCCGCCGGGAATTCCGGCCACGATGCCGACCCGGCCACATCGAGTCTCATCGCACCCTCGGACGCGCCGCTGGTGCTCACGTGCGGGGCGGTGAACTCCGAAGGCACGATCGCTTCGTTTTCATCCGACGGGCCGACTGCCGATGGTCGGGTTAAGCCTGAGATTCTCGCCAGGGGCGTCGCCACGCAAACGGTCAGCTTCAGCACGAATACGAACATTGTTGGTGTCAATGGGACGTCGCTTTCGACACCGCTTGTCGCCGGTGGTGTCGCGCTGATTCTGCAGGCGCACCCCGATTGGTCCGCAGACAAAGTGCGCCGGGCGCTCTTTCAGACCGCGGATGATTTTCTCGCGAATTCAAATTTCGACCCGCAGTACATTCGCGGCTATGGAATCATGGACGTGATGGCGGCCATGCAGTTTATTCACGGCGATATCGATGGCGATGGCCTTGCAAATGGCCGCGATATCGAGCCGTTTGTTTCGGCGCTGCTCGGAACCAACCCGAATTCAGATCAACAACGCAGGTCGGATTGCGACGCCAGTGGAGAAATAAACGCAGCCGACACCGCGATCTTTGTCGCAGACCTACTCGGCAATTAATGCAATGCCTGATCCACCTGGTCTCACGCTAAGCTGTTCAACAGGTCCGAATCAAACTCAACCGCAAGAGATTCAAAGCCGCCTTCGCCGTCCGATCCCGCACTTGTTCGCGCCGCAGATTATCGCCAAGCCGAAGCTCTTTCACAATTGTTTTCCCGGCCGACGCCAGCGCCACAAACACCAGCCCCACCGGCTTCTCCGGCGTGCCGCCTGTCGGTCCGGCAATGCCGGTCACCGCAATCGCATAGTCCGTGCCGGACGCGCGACGACATTGCTCCGCCATCGCTTCCGCAGTCTCGCGACTCACCGCCCCTTGGGTCGCAATCAATTCCGACGGCACGCCCAGCAGGCGCGACTTCGCTTCATTTGAATATGTCACGAATCCTTGCAACATGTAGCCACTCGAACCGGACACATCGGTCAATCGCTTGGCGATCAAACCGCCGGTGCACGATTCCGCCGTGGAAATCGTCTGCCGTCGCTCGATGAGCAGCCGCCCTACCGCTGTCGCCAGCGTCTCATCCGCCTCGCCGTAGACGACATCGCCCAATCGCTTGCGAATCTCCGTCGCATCGGCGTCGATCATCCCCTGACATGCTTCCGCGTGGTCCGCCTCCGCCACGATTCGAATCGAAATGATCAACTCCGCCGCACTGGTGCCTACCGTAGGATTGCGATCGCGCCGCATCAAATCGCCGATCCGCTCGCCGACCTCCGACTCGCTCATGCCGAAAGTCCGCAGAATCCGCTCCTGCACCAGTCTGCCGGCACCCGTTTCCAGCTCCGGCCGTACGCCGCGCTGCCACATTTCCTTCATTTCATACGGCACACCGGGCATACAGAAGACGGCCGCGCGACTTAGTCTCGCCGAAATCCCCGGCGCCGTGCCATGTGGATTTTCAATGGCATTCGCGCCTTCAGGGATCATCGCCTGTTGCCGATTGGCCGGGTGCATCGTTCGGCCGCGCCGCTTGAAGTACTCTTCGATATGAATCAGGCTCGGCGTATGCAACCGCAGTGGCACTCCCATCGCCGTAGCCAGAGCTTCCCGGGTCAGATCGTCCGGTGTCGGCCCCAGCCCCCCCGTGATCAGCACCACGTCCGCCGCGCGCGAAGCCTCGACGATTGCGTCGCGAATCGGCTCCAATTCATCGGCGATGCTGACATGCCGGACACATCGCACGCCCAGCGAGGCCAACTGCTGCGCCAGCCACGGCGAATTCGTATCCACCGTCTGTCCGCCGGTGAGTTCATTTCCTATGCTGATGAGTTGTGCGATCATGGTGCGGTCACATCATAGCGCTCGATCGCTTCCTTAAAGTAGGTCTGCTCCCAATTTGCCCCCAACCGGGCTGCCACTTCATCCAAATAACCCGCGGCCGCGGCCGTCGAGTACTTCTTGTCTGCCGCGCCGTGGGCCAGAAATACAACATTGGCCAACACCATGCCGACCAGCCACACCATCGCCGATCCGCGGGCGATCGATTTCAACGGTATGCCGGCGAGGATCGCCGCCGTCGCCACAAGGCCGACCACAATGGTCAGTGCGACAAATTCACTTCCGAGCGTAAGACTCAAAAACCGGGCCGACCACGCATGAACCGAAACCGGCAGCAGCAACAGTAATACGAAGGCCAGAATGGGCATCGCTGTCAGCAAGCGCCCTTTACCATGAAGCGAGCCGACCGCCAAGGCAATGGCACTGCCCGCGCCGGCCAGGAGAATGGCGAGATATACACCGATCGACTCGGAATAGAATCGGTCCGTTGCAAGCCGGTACGTCAAAATGCCGCACGCTGCAATTGAGAGTGACGCCGCGACAACCCATTCCATGCGACCGGATTTCTTGGGTGCCAATTCAACGGCATGAACGTGGGAGATCGTTGTTCCCCGCCGCCATCGCCAGAACGCAACAAACGGGAGTACCATTATCGTGATGAGAAATGCGGCGGCCGCGCCGGCCCCGATTAGCGCGAGCGACACGCTGCCGATCAATAGCGCCGCCGCCGTCCGAAACTCGCCCGGAGCAACACTCTTGGCGCTCACATACCCCTGATCGCAAGAATCGATACTCGCACGATCGGCCGCCAAATGAAAATCTCGCCGGAACCGCTCGGCCGAATTGCGAATCACTTTTGCATCAGCGCCGACCGCCGCCCGCGCCCATCAGGTCCGCCGCCAATAGTCGCGTTGGCGCGTCTCGCTCCGTTCGCAAGACACCCAGCATGCACCGCGCCACCCATCGCGCACAGGCATCGGCCTCGGGCGCGAATCCGGCAGCGCGCAATTCACGCGCGAGTGACATCAGCCGATCTGAAAGCAATGGCAGCACGGTCCAGCAACCGATGCGCAAATCCCCGCGCATGAAATATCGCGTTTGCATCGCGAGCGACGCCGCAACATCCGGCCGCGCAAAGTGTCCATCCAGCGAGCTGCGCCACGCATCGAACAGCGACGCATTGTAAATGGCCGCCCGATTCACCGCCGACGCCCCCTCGACAATCTCGCGCATCGCGAGGAATCGCGTCATCGCATCGGCGCTCCCGCCGGCCGGCCCGCTTGCCGCGACGGTTGATGCCTCATTCTTCATGTCTTGCAACAGTGCATATGCAATCCGCGACACGAGATTAGTGGAATCCACCGCAACATAACTGATGGAATCATCAAAAGACTTGCCCGCATCAGCCCGTCCTTCGGCCACCGCATGGACCCGGTTCAACAACCCCGCCACGGCGCCGCGCCCGCTTCCGTCCGTATCCGAATTCAGCAACTGCTTAAACCTATCTTCGATCTCCCCCCAGGCCGCACGGCTCGCCTCCACACGGCTGATCGCCCCCACCATCGATGCAGGCTGCCGGAACATGAACGCAAAGAGAATCGTCGCCATGCAGGCCAGGCCGGCCGCAAGAAATGTCATGCCCCACGGACCCCGGCGCGCGCCGATCGTCGAACCACTCGCGCCGCCGCGTTCGCGACGTCGCTCCACGCGATCCTTGTGCCCCGCGTCAGACTTCAGATTGGATTTCGATCCGCGTTTCACGTTGGATACGTTCGGCGCGAAGGCGGGGAAAGTCAATTACCCAATTGCTTGCCCGCTTCCGACTTCTATGAAATGCGAAATGAAACGAATACCCTTCGATTGATAGGTGAGGTATTGTAACACCGCACCGTGCATCCCTCACGCCGCCGTTTTTCCCGACCGCCCCTTGCCCTCGCCGCCCCGCATTGGCGACACAATCGGATGATGCTCCAACGGCGTATAGTGATACGGCGAAAGCGCCGCACGCCTGCAAAGTTGAATCACGCGCTCCACCAGCTCCGCATCATTATCAATGGTCTCATGCCACACATCTTCGCTGGTCACTTCTTGCGACAGCAATTGGCCGGTCACACCCCGTCGATTCCACCAATCGTCATACCAATAGTAGGGATGCGCATTGGCCAGATTCGACCCGCGCGTCGATACCAGGTCCGCCCCCATCGGCGGCTGTCCGGATTGCATTGATTAAAGTTCCTCACCCGCAAGACGCTGTGCGAAATCGGAATCGCCATCGGCTTCGAATGCGGCTCGCGAAAACCGGCTTCATACGCATTGTGCGGCCAGTCCTTGTTGTAAGCATCCAATGCGATCACGGCCTCGATGAATTTTCCATTGCCGCGCTGCGCATAGTGCCGCGCGACCTGTGTCGCCAGAAAGGCGCCATGCCCATGCCCCACCAGAATCGCCTCCTCCTGCGGAGCGGCATCGATGTCCGCTACGATCTGAAGCCAGTTTTCAGGCCCGTAGGTTCGCGCGTTGATTTCGTGCTTTTCCAATTCCTCGCAAATCAGATCAAGCCCGTCTGATTCATCCAACGCATCGCCATGAATCAAATAAACGCGCGGCCCCGTGTAGTCCCACCTTTCAGGTTTGGCGCATCCCGTCCCCGCAGCACCATAGACCAGTGCTACTGCCACCAACCACACGCTCGCGTGTCTCTTCATTGGAATTGCCCCTGCTATCGACAAACTCGTTGCACCAACATTGCAAATTATCGGCGATCTGGCGCCATCCTCCAAATCAGCACAAGATTACCCCATCGCCATTGGTATTCATGCGCGGTTCGGCGATGATCCGGCTCAGCGCACTCGGCAGTGAAAATCCGTGACATTGGGCCCGGGTCGACACGTTCACCGCCCCCCAATTGTCAGCGTCTGCTTGCGATAGACCAATCGCCGGTAAATGCGGGTCAAATCGCCGATCATCCGCGCCACAGAATACATCGCCCGCGACACCTCCCGCGCTGCCGTGCCCATGGCGCGGGCTTGCTCCGGCGAGCCGATCATCTGCAGAATGCCGCCCGCCAACTCGTCTTCATCCGCGTTTGAGATGATCCATGCATTCTCCCGATCGACCAGTCCATCGCAGTAGGCTCCGTCCGCCACAATCATGGCCATGCCCGCAGCCATGGCCAGAACCGGCTCTTCGCGAAAAATTCCGAGCGCGCGCGGCACGCAATAAATGTCGGCCGAGTCCATGGCCGCATTCAAATGATCCAATCGACCTGTAAACGTCACATGCTCCGCAAGCTTTAGGGTGTCAACCAGATGTCGCAAATCGGGTTCCGCCGGCCCCTTGCCGGCAAGGAAAAGCAGTACACGATGCCTTTCACGCACCACACGCCCCACGGCGCGAATCAGAACGTCCGCCCCGCACTCCGCGCCCAGATGTCCCGCGAAAACGATCGACGGCACGTTGCCCATATTTCGAAAGGCGGCCACCGATTCCTTCGCCATCACCCCCGGCCGCACGACTTCCGCGTTCTTTGTCGCCAGCGGCGTGTTCGCGATCGATTCCCGAAGCGACTCTGAGGGAAACACGAGTGTCGCCGCGTGGTCCAGCGCATGCTGAAGGCCGATGTCGCGGCGAATGGTTGAACTGGTGACCGTCACGACAAGCTCCGCCCCGAACTCCGCACCCAGATGCGATGCCAGATGTGCGGCGCCCGGCGACAGCGCGTGAACGATCATCGGCTGCTGCCGAACAGAATCGTCAAGCAATTCCCGCATGCCGCGCGCCGCCTGATGCCGCGTCAGCATGTCAAACGGCCACCGCCGCCGTGAATACGCAACAACGGCCGACGGACCGGCGATCACCGATTCTGTTCGAGATGTTTCCGGCACGACCATCACAACATCGACGGCTTCGTCGATGAGCCCGATCTGAAGATAACGAATCATGCCCGAGTAGCGCTCGATCACGTCCTCGTCCGCGACGAGGCATAGCGTAAACCGTCGACCTTGTTCGTCACGCTCCGACATCATTCATTACCTTCGCCGATCGGCGTCGATTTGACCGAACCAGTAATAGTATAACAGACATCCCGCCGCCGGATTCGCCCGGATCGCCATTTCTCGATATGCTGTCCAAAATAATGCCCTTCACAGGGCAGACACCCACGAGGAACGCCCATGCTCGAAGAACTGTTCAAACACCAGGCCCAGCTTAACAAACGCATCGGCTTTGACCCCGAAAAGCTGCACGACAATTTCGACCCCAAAGTCGCCGGCGAATGGCTCAATAACTACATCATGGCCGCCGCCAATGAACTTGAGGAACTGCGAAACTGCATGTACTGGAAGCACTGGTGCGCCGAAGCCAAGGAAGGTCGCCGATTCGAGTTGCACGACCTGCAAAACGCCCGCGTCGAAGTGATCGACCTGCTCTTTTTCTGGATATCCATGGCCCAGTGCGTCGGCCTCAGCGCACAAGACGTGCTGGAACTTTATCAACAGAAATTGAAGATCAATCAGAAAAGACAGGACGACAATTACTCGATGTCCGGCAAGACGGAAGATGATAATAAAAACATCACGCTGAAGCGGGATCAACGTTAAGGATTCATCCGGTCTTGGCACAACCGGAAAGAACATGCGGCCGGAATCACCCCCGTTTTTCGTGAGTGATCCCGGCCGCCATAATTCTCATTTCAAACTGCCGAGAATCAAGAACCCAGCAACAGGCTCACGAACGGCCCCACATCGCCGCCGTCAATCTTCCCGTCGCCGTTCACATCGGCCGATCCGATATAACACGCCGGGAAATTCGCCTGATACAGCGCGGGATTGATCAGCGCCTGAACGAACGCATCGACGTCGTCGAAATCCAGGGTTCCGTCGCATCCCGGATCCAGATCAAGCGTATCGGCGATCAGAATGTCCACCTGCGCCGCCGGGTTGTTCTCCAAACCCGTGTAGAACACCTGAACGCTGTCGTCGCCCTCATACCGGTCGGCCGTCATCCGCGCGCTGGCAGATGATCCGTCCTCTGCGACCAGCGTATCGAAGGCATACTTCGTTTCCTCGATCGAAATCAACGCGTCTACGTGCTCGACAGATTGGCCACCAGCACCACATAGTCCGGCTGAATGCTCGACGCGGCAAATGGCGGAATCAGGTGCGACGCACCGGCCGGCAGTGTCACTGTCTCGACATGGTGCGTTCCGCCGCGAATCGACAGCTCCGCGCGATCCTCGCCGAGGTTTGTGATCAGAATGCCCTGATGCGACACGAAAGGCTCTATGGCTGACGTCGTCGTGTCACCTGCGGGAAGGACCATGCTTCGATCGCGGTTCAGTTCAAGGCGGCCCGCGGCCAAGGCCGTCCCCGGCGAGGCCGTGATGCGAACGTTGAATCCGTGATCCGCGTCATGCTGCATCGGAATCGCAAAGTGCGAGATTTTTCCGCCGTCCGACGGCTTGTTCGGCGCCGTCAGCGTGGTGCCCGGCGCGGAGGGCGTCGGATCAAAGATGCCGCTGCAAAATGTCGTGCGGCCGAGGTTCAGCATGGCGCCCATGTCCGTGCGCATCTGAGCGCCGCTCGGCTCTCCCAGAATGATGCCGAACATGCGACCAAGCGGTTCGTCCAACGCAACGACGAGCGTGTTGCCGGCCGCCGGGGTATTGCCCGGTTTCAATCCAGACGTATTCGCAAAGTCCGGGCCGTTGCCGCCGGGAAACGTAAACACACCCGAACCCCACGTCGACGTGCTGCCCAAGGGCCAGCACCCGCCGCTTCTCGGAAGCACCGGAGACGTGGGCTGGCTCACATAACTGAAAAACGTCGTGTTCTGCATCGCAAAATACGCTAGGCGCGCCTGATCCCACGGCGACGAAATGTTGTTGCTCGGCCACGAGGCGTGGGCAGCGCCGGACGGATTCTGGTACGACGTATCCGGCATGCCCAATTCAGCCGCCTTATCATTCATCAGTTGCACAAAGTCGACAATGTCCTGACACGCGGTGTTCGCGCATGTGGAGCCCGGATTGACAACAAGGTCCGCGATCCCGAATGCCGCGTCGTTGCCGCTCGGAAAAAGCATGTGCCAGATCAGGTTCTGAAGTGAATTGGTTTCGCCGGGACACATGGCCGAGTCGCTGCCGCCCACGGTGCCGTTTGGCGAAGTTGGATATTGCGAATCGCACAGCAATTGTGGATGCGTATAGGTCGAAGCCATCGAGCTGCAGGTGTCGCAGCCCGGCTCGGTCGATTCGATCGCGACCAGCGCCGTCATGATTTTGCTGGTGCTGGCGAGCAAGTGGGGTTCGAAGGGTTTCAGCGAGAACACAGCCTGATCCGAACAATTGGTCAGGAGCGCTGCACGGCACTGAAGATTCTGCACCTGCATCCAGTTGATATCGATGGACACGGCGCCGGCGCCGGTAATCGCGGGGTTGAGATTGCCCGGCAGCGGATTCCAGTCTTCGTTCGGCGCGCCGACCGCCAGCCCGCGGCGCTGTCCGCCGACGAATCGTCCAAAGGCCAGAGACGCACCAAATCGATCACCGGCTTCGACAACCTCGTTCAATGTGGCCTGCGTGATGATCGTCGAGTTGGCGGCGGTATATCCGCCCACCGCGCCCTGAAACACCGTCACCTGGCCGCCCAGTGCCGAAGTCACGAGAGACGGCGCGCCGACGGCGAGTTCTTCCCGCAAATCGGATGAGGCATCATATCGGCCGAATGCCACCGCTTCGCCGAACCGGTCATTCGTTCGCACCGGATTGCCCGTATGGGACGTCTTGTTCCCGAAACTCAAGCCCGCCGCCGCCCCGTACATCACCACGGTTCGACCCGCGTTTCCGCTGCCCGATACATCCGCTTCGGGCATGCCGATCGCGACATCGGCAAATCCGTCACCGTTGCCATCGCCGCATGCCAGCCGATAGCCGAACTTGTCAAACGGAAGCAGGGTTGGCGAAGACATCGACGAACCTGCAAAGTACTGCGCACCCGTCGTCGTCGGGCCGTTGGACGCGCCAAAGAAAACGTGAATCGCGCCATCTTCAACGATGGAGGCATTCGTTTTACGGGGAACGCCCACGACCAGATCATCGCGATCATCGCCATTGATGTCGCCCGCGGCCAGCGCCCAACCGAAATTCGCGTTTGGCGAGCTTCCGACATTGGTATCTTCTTCCGTGATATTGTATCCGTCCTGCGGATAAGGCCCGTTCGCACCGCCCAGAAAAATCGAAACCGCGCCGGCATTGCTCACCGTACCGGAATTGAGTTCAAGAGATTCAAAATACGATCCGACCGCCAGATCGTCATAACCATCATTATTGAAGTCTCCCGCCGCCAGCGCGCCGCCGAAATTGTCGCCCGCCTCATACGCGCCGGGGCCGTTGTCCTGACTGATCCATGTCACATTCGGGCCGAGCCCCGTCGCGCGGCCGAATAGGATCACCACCGCGCCGCGAAAAGAGTCATAACCCGGTGCCCCGACTGCGACATCGTCATACCCGTCGTCGTCAAAATCGCCCACCGCCAGCGTCAGGCCGAATCGGCTGTCGACCATGTCCGTGAATCCGAGAGTGCCGAGCGTCCAGCGCTGTGCGTCAAAGTGCGTGATGCCGGTGGGGCAGCCGAAATTGACGATAATGGATCCTCCCGTGCCATCGCCATTCGCGCCGGTCACAAGGTCCTCAACGCCGTCGCCGTTAAAATCCCCCGCCGCCACTGCAACGCCGTAATTGTTAAACGCTTCGATTGCTCCAGCGGCTCTCGTCCCTGCCGAACCAGGCACAGGTGCGCCAGGGCCGTTTCCGCGCCGATCAAACACAAGGCCATTGCCGCTGTTCCAAAAACTCCGATTGTCGTGCCCTTCAGTCTCATCGTTTCTCCAAAAATGTGGTTCGCATGCCTCTGCCGAATTCAAGCCGGCCGCCGCGTCGCAAACCGTTCCTTCGTTTCGATTGATTCTTGACCCCTCCGCATGGTCAAGTTTCTCGGTTGGTTCTACACTGCCGATTCCGGCGTGTAGCGCCGCCATCACCCATGGGCGACTGCCAATGAAGACGTGGATTAGCCCCTTGCGGCTGCTTGGTTTTGCGAGATTAACGATGTAGTTTTGAGCGAGCGGGTCTTCCGGCCCTGCGTTGCCCAAGTGCACAAGCCAACTTAGAATCGCGGGCGTGTCCACTGGAAATTCACAGCCGGCAATTCAGCTCTTGGTTCTCGATGTCGATGGCGTTCTGACCACCGGTCAATTGCCTTATCTTGATGCCGGAGGGGAACTTAAGCTCTTTCATGTGCAGGATGGCTCCTCCATCAAGCTTTGGCACAGAACGGGCGGCCAATCGGCCATTATCACCGGCCGCAACACCCCCGCCGTGGAAAAACGGGCGAAAGACCTCGGCATCCATCACGTCATACAGGGCGTGCACGAAAAATTGACACCTTATACCAACTTACGTGACCAAATGGGCCTTTCGGATGCGGAAATCGCCGTGGTCGGGGATGACTGGCTTGATCTGGAGCCGATGCGCCGCTGCGGATGTTCGTTTGCCGTGGCCAACGCCATTCCGACCGTCAAGCGGGCGGCGCGCTACATTACCCAGAGGCCCGGCGGACACGGGGCCATCGTTGAAGTCGTTCAACGGATTCTGCGGCTGAACGGAAAATGGAACGGCGTCCTATCGCAATACCTGAAGTCAACATGAAATGGATGGGCATGGGTCGCCCTTCCCTTACGATAGGTTCGAATGCACAAGAAAATTCTTCTGGCCATTTCCGTCTTCATCATCGCCGCCGGCGCGTTCTATGTCTTTTCGCGCGGCGACCGGCCGACCCGGACTGTCACTGATGGTCAAGGCGTCGAGGTCGTTCGTCAATTCGTTTCAGTGCCGACCACGCAGGGCACGCAGTCGCTCGGCGAATCGCAAATGCCGATCAGCCCGGGCGACCAGTCGAAAGTCATCGTCTATGACGAAAACACCGGTCGTCCGAAGTACCAGTTCGAGGCGAAGGGCTGGAAGCCGATCAACGATACGGACTACCACGTCGACGAATTGCTCATCACCATTTACATGCCGCGCGGCGAGACGACCTACATCAGTGCCGATCAGGCGGATGTGACGCTGGCGCAAAAGACGAAAAACCGCGTCGATGCCCAGCGCGGCACGCTCAAGGGAAACGTCCGCGTCGTTATCGATCGAACCACGGCCGATTGGCGGAGGGAAAATCCGGAACTGGCGGAGATGGCGCAGCATCCCGACGATCTCATCCGCATCGAACTCGACAGCGCTCGCTTCGACATGGACCGCGCCGAACTGATCTCCGAAAGCGGCGTTGTCGTCGACAGCCGCGAGGCGCGCATCGAGGATGTCAGTGACCTGACAGTGAATTGGAATCAAGTCGACAACCGTGTTGAAGTGCTGCAATTCGCCAAGGGCGGCAAGATGACCATCCGCCGCGGGGCGAACATGGTTGAGTTCGGCCTTCCCGGCGAAGAGCGCAAGCGAAAGACCGCGGATGTCGATGACGAAAAGCTCGCCGACACCGCCAAAGACATGAAACCCTCGACCATTACGGCCAATGCGCCGACGGTGGTCGGCGAGATCGAACCCGATGCCCAGGGTCGCATTCCGCTGGCCCGCGCGAACGAGCCCATGTCGGTCGACAGCGTGTCGGCCAATGAGGCGGCCGCCGAAATTCGCGTCGAAGGCGCGCGGTTCATGGCCAACACGCCCCAGTCGATCTACGGCGACGAGATGGAGCCGACGCCGGAGCAGATCGCGGAGGCCCAAAGTGCCGACAAGTTGCGCACCGCTGACGCCCTCGCCACCGATCTCGCTGATATAAAGCGAGAAGCCCAAACCGGGATGGCCGACGCATCCGCGAAGGAAGCGGCCGCCCCGCCCGTGAAGGATGCCACCGGTGCGACACTTCCCGCCAAAAAAAGCAAGCGCGTTCACACCTACCGCGCCGTCTTCAAAAATGACGTGGTCGTCGAGCAGCTTCGCGATGGGAAATCCGTGGGCCGCATGGATGCCTCGGAACTCGAGGTGCATTTCGATTTTGGCAGCAAACAGCGCGAAATCGCCACCGGCGGCTCGGCCGTCAAGGCCAACCAGCCCACCTTCGCCGGCGAGGTGATTCCGGATGCCGGCAACGACTCCAAATCCGCGGAAGCCGGCGCCGTGCCGCCATCAGCAAGCCGTTCCGATATTGCCGCCGCGCGCGCCGATGCCGATGAGGACGACGGCAGCGAGCAGATCGTGCTCACCTGGGACGGCCCGCTCGACTTGCGGCCGCTCTTTGTTCCGCCGGATGAGCAGACCGGCAAGCGTTTCGACGTGATCGCGGTCGGCACGCCGGTTCTGGTGAAGAGCGAAAAGGGAAACGCCATTTGCAATCAGCTTGTTTATCGCGGCGAGCGCAAGCAGGTCTGGCTCATGGGAGCGGAGGAGATGCCGGTTGAAATGTCGGTCGATGTCGATCGCCGGCTGTCGGGGCGGGAGATTTTCTTCGATCGAAGGCGCGGCCTGGGCCGGGTGGATGGTCCGGGCTACATGATCGACAAACAGACCCCCAAGCCGAAGCAGACCGATGAAACCGCCGTACCGGAGGGAACTGTCAAGACCTTGGCACTGCCCGGCGCCGGAGAGACGAAAATCGACAAAAAGCCCGCCGATCCGGTCGAAATCCGCTGGACGCGCGGCGTCGATCTCGAAATCGGAACGCGGCCGGTCGAGCGGATCAGCTCGAAAACCGGAAAGTCCGAATTGCGCGACAAGGAGTATCTCCGCCGCGCCTGGTTTCATGGCGATGTCCGATTCAAGCGCGGCGATGAAAAGCTGGCCTCGGACGAAGTGGCCGCGACCTTTGGCGTTCCGGCCGCGGAGGATCAGGATGCCTCGGACTTCATCGAACATCTGAACATGTCGGGCGATGTCAACCTCGAGCGCGGCGACGACCTCATCGAGGCTGAGAAACTGGATGTCGTCATGGCCCGCGCGGCCGACGGGCGCAGTTCGCCGCGCACGGTCGATGCGGTCGGCAACGTGCTCGCAAAACAGGGCGGCCGCGAAATCCGGGCGAGTGTCATGCGTGTGACGCTTGATCAGTATCCCGTCGCGCCGCGCCTTGCTCCGGACGGAAAAACGCTGATACCCTCGAAACCCCGGCTGGGCATGGAATCGCTCGATGCAACGGGCGGCGTCTTCGCCGTCGACCCGGCGCACAACATGAAAATTCGCGACGCGGAATCGCTCAAGGCGCGCCTTCGCAACGGCGACGAACTGGTCAAGATCGACATCATCAGCCCCAAGCCGGAGATCTTTGCAAAGGCCCGGTTTCAGGACATGGCCATCCACGGCCACAAGATCGACATCGACGCCGACCAGCAAAGCGTCGACGTGCCGGGGCCGGGCGATGCGTGGATGGTGACATACGAGGACTTCGGGGGCCGACGGCTGAAAAAGCCGACGGCGGTGAAAACGAGCTGGACCGGTTCGATGCAGCTTCGGCTCGGCAAGGACTACGGCGTTTTCAACGAAAACGTGCGCAGCATTTCCCCCACCTTCGCAATGAACTGCGACAAGCTGACCGTGCGGCTGGGCAAAGCGCCGGAAAAACCGAAGAAGGCGCGCGGTCAGGATTTTCTCGATCGCTTCGCCATTCTCGGCGAGATTACGAACGACAAGGCCGATCTCGAATTCAACGACAAGATCACGGTCAATATGGATCAGAAGCGGCCGGTCTATGTTGTCGCCGAGGGAAATGCGGAAGCGCTCAGCAGTACTTTTGCGCCGACGACGGCGTATTCACCGCGCGGCCGACTGCTGAGCCGGGCGCGCATCGCCGGCAAGCAAATCGTCGCCGACCTTCGCAACGAACAGATGTCCGTCCCGTGCGAGGGCACCCTGCTCATCGAGGATTACCAATTCGAAGACACACAGGGCAAGGCACAAAAGCGCCGATCGGCGCAGGTTTCCGGCCCGATGATGAGCTCGATGCGCGGGGAGGGTCCGAGCCAGACCTTGATCGAATGGGAAAACGCGATGGACTTTTTTGTCGATCGCGCGCTGGTGGCCTTTGACAAAAATGTCCGAATGCTCCATCTCAGCGGGCAGCAAGTGGTTCTGCGCGACGAACTGGCGACGGCGTTCAAGCTGAACACCGCTTCGCTTCGTAGAATCAGCGAAGGACGGCACGCGGAGCTGACCTGCGGCAACCTGCTGCTCGAATTTGCGACGGGAAAGCAGACCTCCGAATCGAAGGATCCCAGCGGCGCCACCCAACTGGTGCAGGCGACGGACTTGGAGCGACTGATCGCCCGCGATGCGGTCCACATGCAAGACGGCACCAAGAGTCTGATGGGCGAGTACTTGCAATACCTGTCCGCGACGAACGAGGTGCGGCTTGAAGGCGGTGCGGAACTGGATGCCCGCATTATCGATCAGGCCGAGGGTGGGCGATTCAACATGTGGCGCGGCCCGCTCTTGATTTGGAACCGCGCGACCAACGCCATTCAGTCGCCGAAATCGACCGTCACGACGAGCGGACGATAAAAGAAAATGTAGAAAAGAAACGCCCGTTCCTTCACGTCTGCGCCAAACGGCCGCCGTTATTCCACCGCGCCGAATTTCACCGTAGCCTGGAGCACTTTGTTCATAATGAAGCTCGCGTTTCTCATGATGGACGACGGATCGTTGCTGACCTGGTAAAGCCGCATCTGCGCCGGACTTTCCTGCACGAGCATGACGCCGGTATCGCCAACGGCGCGAATGACGGCCTCGGTAACGGGTTGTGCCGCCGTACCGTCATTCAATACCCGGTCATAAGCCGGATCGCCCGGGTTGATTTGAAATACGCCACCCTGTCGGAATCCGCCAAATCCGGGCGAGCCGATTCTGACGCCGGCCAATTTCGCTGTGAAACTGTCCATCGCAATCGGCAAATCGTCGGCCAGCCGGCGCATCGCCTCGCGCTCGGCATCATCCAATTCAAACTCGATCACACCCCGCAACATTTCGAGATCAATGCAGGGCATGATGCTGCGGGCCCGACGGTGCAGCGCGGCCACCTGTGCCGCCAGCGGCTTTCCGCCAATTTCACCGCGCGACTGGCGGGCGATCAGATCACGAACGATCGGCAGCATGGCATGGCCCTTACGCTGGGCATCGGCCAGCGCCGCAAGCGCCCCTTCGACCGCCGCATCGCCATAGGTGATGCGACATTCCGTGCAGATTTCATCCAGGCCGGCCAGTGCGTCGTGAATCAGGATCAGCGCTTCGGCGGAATGGTCGGGCATCCGGGACTGAACGCCCTCGATTTTTTCCACGCGGACATGCAGCATGCTCTGGCATCCAGGACATGAAAGCACGGCGAGAAGGACAATTGCGGCGAGTCGAACGTTTCTCAGGATTTTCATGGCTCAATTTCCTTGATGATGTCAATCGAGTTGAAGCAGAACATCGCGGTACGCTTGCCCGACCTTTTCCTGGTCCTATTGCATGGTCTTCCAACGTCATGAATCGGCGCCATCGTTGTGTGTCGTTACGATGACACCATAGATCTTCATTTTGAACTCTCCGGTTCGAGCAGGGCTTTGATGGAGTCCACATACGGGGCCATGGCGGGCTGCGTTTCGATCACTTTCAGGATGAACTCGCGGACGCCCTTCCGCCGCGAGGTTCTGGACTTGTTCTGCGCCTTGGCGGCGCGAACGAGCGTTGTGGCGCTGTCGATCATCGCGTCGATCTCGCCGCCATAGGCGCGCAGGTCAAGATTGTTGGCGGAAGTCCAAAAGACGAGCTTTCGAAACTCGAACGGGTTTGTCGACTGATTCATCCCCATTGCGGCGACATCGGCGGGCGAAAGCTGACCAAACCAGACGAGGCGCGCCCGTTCAAGCACGGCCTCTTCGCCGGCGCCACCCGCGATGAGATCATCGGACATGGCGACGAGCGCGTCGTAATATCGCGCCGTCAGGGCATCGAAAGCGGCGTCGTTTTCGACCGGCAAATCGACCTCCGGAATTTCCGGAATCCGACCCCGAAGGACATCGACCGACGCCGCCGAGAAATAGCCGGCCTGCAGTTGATAGTCGGCTCCGAGTCCCGCGCCACCCCGGATCGTCATTCGATAGAAGTTGACATTGCCGGATTCGGGATCGACCACCTCGAAATACTGCTGTTGCCGATGAGAAACGCACCCGACCTGCAGGGCGATGGCTCCCATCAAGAATCCCCATTGGATCGCAGCCATGACATTCTCCTTGTCAATCACGAAAAACCGCATAACTCACCCGTAACTCTTGCTCAGCGCTCCGCAAGAAGCTGCCCGGCAAGTGTGGTTTTACGGTTGTCCGTTTTTGACAAGGGTTTATGCGCAGGCGAGATTTCGTCTCATAAATGGTCAGGCGTACTCGGCAGACGGTCAGGATGTGCTAGAATAGGGTGTTTCGAAGGCGTTCCAATATTCGGCTCGCCGTGAATTCGAGAGGCGGACCGCCCTATTTTGAATGACGACAGCCAACAGGAATACAATTGCCATTCGAACAAGGTCCTCGCCGACCCGGGGTTTCAAACCGACTATGCGAACTAACCGAACTTTCTCGATTTTGACTGTCGTTGGACTTTTCGCGCTGTCGAGCGGCATGGCCGCGCTCGGCGGAAACTGCGATGTGACCGGGTTGCCCTCGAACGGCAACAACAACAACGTTTGCGGCGATCAAGGCCGGCCGGCCATTCTGCTGACGATCGCGAACGAGGACGGCGACATCATCGGCCGTTCGGGCATTTCCGTGCGACACAATCTGGGCACAGCGCAGACCGGCGGATGCCATGAGGATTTTCCGTGCGAGGAGTTCCCGATCGGCATCAATCTGTTCGGCCGATTTGACATCACGGTATCGCCGCCGGGCTATACGAGCGAATCCCGCACGGTGAACATCGCCTCGAACGACAACTGCAATCCGGCGACCGAGGATGTGATTATCGTGGTGACGCCAGATGCCACCGTAGCGGCATTGGCCGGCGCCTGGCGCACAACCAATGTCTTCGGCACGCAGGATGTTCGTTTCAATTCCAACGGTAAAATCGTCGGCGCCATTCAATATGACCGGCAGGCCGGCGGCGACGGCAACTTCTATATTTCATACAACAATCGCGACATTGCCGGGGCATTCGGTCAGGATATTTTCTATACCAACGCGGAAGAACCCAGTCGGACGGGCGACAACTTTACGTGGTCGACGACGACCCTTGGCATGCCGATCGGCTTCGAGAGTGCTTCGATGTCGGATGATTTTCTGACCCTGCAGGGGACACTGGCCAATACGACGGTATTCTACGAACGGCTCGATGAAATACCGGCGGCACTGCGAGACCCCTGATTCCCACGGGAAACTTCAATTCCTTCAAGTTTAGAACGCGACTGGTTATGATTGCGCGCCGGGCAGGCCCGTGTAGCCGCTTGCGAAGAAGGCCACCGGAGGCATTTCGTGTCGCGCGTTATCGCTTTATTTCTGGTCATCGTCGGTGGTTTCATCGGATGGCTGGTTTACGAGCAGAACAGAACGCGGGAATTCGTTGTTTCGGGATTCATCGAAGCCGATGAGATTCGCGTCGGATCGCGGATCGGCGGTCGCGTTGCGCTGCTCGATGTGGAAGAGGGTCAATCCCTCAAAACCGGCGCGATTCTGTTCAGGCTTGATCCATTCAATCTTCGAGAAAGAACTTGCCCGCGCCGAGTCTCAGATGGCCGCGTCCCGCGCCGAACTGGATCGATTGAAGTCGGGCTTTCGCGTTGAGGACATCGAACAGGCGCGGGCCCGGCGGGATCTGGCCAAGGCGACGCTCGATCAACTCATCGCCGGACCGCGGCCGCAGGAAATCGCCATCGCCCGAGAGCAACTCAAGATCGCGCAGGCGACCTTCGAATTCGCCGATTCGGAATTCAAGCGGCTCGACCGACTGCAAAAGGACCAGCAAGCCGCCCCGCGTGAATTCGATGCCGCCATTACAGCCCGGAAGGAGGCTGCGGCCAAGGTCTCGCTGGCGGAACAGACGCTCTCCATGCTTGAAGAAGGGACGCGCAAGGAAGAAATCGCCGCAGCTTGGGCGCGCCTGGCCGAGGTGGAACAGGCACTGAAATTGATGGAATCCGGGAACCGACTGGAGGATATCAATCGGGCAGAGGCTCAGTTGCAGGCGGCCGCGTCGCAGGCTGAATCCATCAAAATCGAAATCGAGGAACTGATCGTTCGATCGCCCTGCGATTGCATTGTCGAAACACTGGATCTTCGGCCGGGCGATCTGGTCGCGCCGAATGCCCCCAGCGCGGCACTGCTGGATCCATCGCGGCTGTGGATTCGCGCGTATGTTCCCGAGTCGCGGCTGGGAGAAGTAAAACTCGGCCGAACGGTGGCACTGAGCGTGATCGGGCTACCCGATCGTCGATTCGCGGGGCGCGTGACGTATGTGGCCCACGAGGCTGAATTCACGCCGCGCAACGTGCAGACGCCCGATGAGCGAAGCAAGCAGGTCTTTCGTATCAAGGTGACGATCGACGGACCGCGGGAAGATCTGCGCGCGGGCATGTCGGCGGACCTGCTTTTCGATGAGGAGCCGCCGAAGTGAGTGATGCCGTCATTATGACGCAACATCTCACGCGGCGGTTCGGAAAATTCACAGCCGTGAACGATGTTTCGTTCGAGGTTCAGCGTGGCGGCATTTTCGGGCTGCTGGGTCCGAACGGCGCGGGCAAATCAACGATTATTCGAATGTTGTGCGGCGTCCTGCGGCCCACCGAGGGAACGGGCGCCGTGCTCGGGATCGACGTGACGCGGAACCCGGAGCAGGTGAAGCGGCATCGGCTACATGTCGCAGAAGTTCAGCCTGTATGGCGATCTGACGGTGACGGAAAATCTCGATTTCTATGCGCGCATCTACGGGCTTGACGAAAGCCGGCATCGCACGCGACGAGACACGGTTGTGGCATTAACGGGGATCGAGCCCTATCTGGAGCGGCTTGCGTCGCAACTGTCCGGCGGGTGGAAACAACGACTGGCCCTGGCTTGCGCCATGATTCATGAGCCGGAGGTGCTGTTTCTGGACGAGCCCACAGCGGGCATCGATCCGGTGGCGCGGCGCGAGCTGTGGGATTTGCTGTTTGCCCTGTCGGGGCAGGGTGTCACGATGCTGGTGACGACGCATTACATGGACGAAGCTGAACGCTGCACGCATGTGGGCTACATCCATTTGTCGAAACTCATTGCACTGGGTCGGCCGGAGGAACTGAAATCCAACCCGGACGTCACGCCGGAGGGAACCCATCGATTCGAGATTCGTTGCACAAATCCGACCGGAAGCCTGGCGCTTGCGAACAAGATTCCGGATGTGCGCGATGCGACGATGTTTGGAGATACGCTGCATGTACTCCTGGCGGATTCGCTCAGCGCCGATGAACTGCTTCAACGCATCGCTTCCGGCGATGTCCATGCGGAGCACCGGCCGGTGGATCCGACGCTGGAGGATGTCTTTGTGCTGATGAGCCGGGCGCAGTCGAAACGGCTTGAGGCCTGAATCATGTACGGATTCTTCGCCATTCTGATGAAGGAACTCGCACACATTCGACGGGACCGCGGGACGATTGTGTTTGCCTTTCTGGTGCCGGCGATCCAATTGTCGATCTTTGGATTCGCGATCGACGTGACCATCGAGCACATTCCGCTGGTTGTTTTTGATCTCGATGGACGGCAGAACAGCCGGCGGTTTGTCGAATCGCTGGTCAACACGGGAACGTTTCAAGTGGTGGAACGGGTTCAGGACGGCGATTCGTTTCGAAGGGCGATCAATTCGGGGCGGGCGAAGGCGGGCGTGCTGATTCCGGCGAACTATTCGAACCAGTTGCTCCGCGGCGAACAAGCCCATGTCCAGGTGTTGATCGACGGCAGCGATTCGCAGGTGGCGACAACTGCGATGAACGCCGTGAACCTGCTGGCCACGAGCCTTTCGATCGGCCGGGCGAAGATCGTTGCCGAACAACTTCAAAGGACGCCCGCGCGCGACAGCGCCGGCAATCCGGCACTGCCGATCGAGGCGCGCACGCGCCTTCTCTACAATCCTGACTTGGAAAGCTCGCATTTTTTCGTGCCGGGTCTAGTCGGGATCATTCTGCAACTGGTGCTTTTGTTTCTGACGAGCTTTTCCATTGTACGCGAGCGCGAGCATGGCACGCTGGAGCAGCTTTTTGTGACCCCGGTCGGCAGCGCTGGGCTGCTATTCGGCAAGCTGGTGCCGTACGCCTGCATGGCGTTTGGCGAATGTGTTTTGTATTGATGTTGATGGTTGTGGTCTTCAAGGTTCAGATCACGGGAAGCCTGCTGCTGCTCTTTGCACTCTCGGGGCTGTTTATCGTGACTGTGCTCGGGCTGGGGCTCCTAATCTCAACCGTCGCGACGACTCAACTGGGCGCCATGCAAATGGCGTTCATCATCATGTTGCCGTCGGTGCTCCTGTCGGGATTCATGTTTCCCCGGTCGGAGATGCCGACGATCATTTATCTGGCGACATTCGCGTTGCCTGCAACCTATTACATCGAGATTCTGCGGGGGATCATTCTCCGCGGGGCGGATTTCGCGGATTTGCTGCCGAGCGTGATGGGGCTTGCCTGCTGCTGCCTGGTGATACTTTCGCTGAGCTTGGCGCGGTTTAGAAAACAGCTTGACTAAGCCGCACCAATCGGTGCGGGAAGAGCGCGCAAAAAAAGAGAGGCCGCCGAAGCGACCTCCTCTTAATTGATACTGGATTCAGCTATCGTGATGCGATGATCTTCAAGGGATCACCACTCATCGCGGCCGCCGCGTCCACCGCGATCACCGCCGCGACCACCGCCGCCGCCGCCGCCGCCGTAGCCGCCGCGACCACCGCCGCCGCCGCCACCATAGCCGCCGCGACCGCCACCGCCGCCGTAGCCACCGCGACCGCCGCCGCCGCCGCCGCCCTTGTTCTGTGGCGGTCGTGCTTCGTTGACGGTGAGTGCCCGGCCATCATGCTCCTGGCCATTGAGTGCCGAAATGGCGGCATCGGCTTCCGAGTCCGAGCTCATTTCGACGAAGCCGAAGCCCTTGCTTCGACCGGTCTCGCGGTCACTGATGACCTGCGCGGACTGCACGCTGCCGTGCGCGGAAAAGATCCGCTCCAAGTCCGCTCCTGTGATGGAATAGGGAAGGTTGCCAACATACAGTTTCTTGGCCATGCTAAAAACGCTCCGTTCAGAGAAAATTACATTGACCGGCTTTCACTTTCGGGTTCAACAAAAGGGGCCGCCGTCGGCCCGGCTGGCAGGAACAGGCGAAACAGGAAAGAAGGGCAGGCTCATCCAGAAACCGCAAACCTCAAACCACATCGTCGTATCCGACCGATCCGGTATGTTAAGCGAAGGGAATCCGTCGGCAACGGGTCGAAACCGGCACTGATCGGACCAGATTTGCTCCGGGATTCACCAATGCCCACAAGCAGCGATCGAGCAAAGAAAACGCCCCGATCGGGCGATTGCATTAACAAATCGTGCATGGTTCTGGCCCGATCGTCCGCTAAACTGTCGGCAGATGGAAACGCTTCAAACCCAGTTGGGACAAACACTTCTCGAACGCCGGTACCGGGCGTTCGCCGCCGGACTATTGCTGCTTTATGCCGCGGGTCTCACAAAGGACATCAGCGAGGCCTGGGTCGGGCTTCATGATTGGAATGGGGCATTTTTCTCCCAACTCGCGAGGAATTTCAGTCGCTATCCTCTTGAGATTCATCATGGAATGCCGGTTGTGGCGGTCGGCGAGGCGATCCCACCGGCAGCCGAGCGATCGATCTATGCGACACATCCGCCGGGCCTGGTTTGGATGATTGCAGGCGCCTTCGCGGTGTTTGGGGAATCCGAAGCGGTTGCCCGGTGCCTGCCGATTCTTGCATCGCTTGGCACGCTTGCGTTGCTGTTACACCTGTGGCGAATGGCCCTGGGCAGACGCATGGCACTTCTTGCGGGTCTCTTTTATGCCTGCATGCCGATGTCCGTTTACTTCGGACGGATGGTCAACCACGAAGCGATCGGCCTGTTCCTGATGCTTGCGGCCGGATCACTTCATGTTCGCATTCAACAAAGGCGATCACCTCAATCAACTCGCGAACGCATTATCGCGAACGTCCTTCTTGTCGTCGTTCTGATTCTGGGTTGTTGGACGGGTTGGGCCGGGTGTTTATTTGCTTCGCTTTACTGCTTCATTTCACTGCGTCAGATGCTCGGCCTTGGCGAGTGCCGCGACGGCGGCAGGCGCGGCGCGGCCATCGTCGTCGCATGTATCATGGGGAACATTCTGCTGCAATTCTATTACATCGTTCATGCGGGCTTGGCGGGGAATTGGCGAGACTTGGAGTCCATTTTCCTGTCCCGTGCAACGCACGAGCGGGGAGAAGCGCCGCGAGCATCACTGGCGGCTGGTGGCGATGTCTGGCGTCACACGATCGAAAACGTAACGTGGCCGTTGATGATTCTTGCCGCCATCGGACTCGCCGGTGCCGTCTTGGAAATTCGGCACCGGTTTGTGTTCCGGAATTGGGCGTCGAACGACAAGCCGGCGGGCCGGGGCGAGCGCGCGTCGAGGGTGATGCTGCGACTTGTATCGATAACGGGACTCGTCTGGCTAACGGTTTTTTATCACCAATATGTTTTTCATGCCTATTGGGCTTTCTTCCTCGGACCGGCCATCGCCATGCTTGGGGCGAAGTCGATCGGTCTGATGTCAAAACACGTCCACGCAACAAGCCGGGCGATGTCGCTGGCGGCGCTCGGTGCAATTGTCATGACGGCTGCAGTGCTGGAGGTGCAAGGTACGTGGCACTATTTCTCGCACGAAGAGACGGCCTTGACGGCACACGTCGGTGCCTGGCAATCGATCAATGAAATGACGCGGCCGGCCGATCGAATCGTAACGACGTGGAATCCAACCTGGGTCGAACGCAGGGGCCGCTATGTGTTTCGCAACATCGTTCCACCGCAATTTGCGTACTACGCGGATCGCGCGTTTACCGTCGAACCGGACCCTGCAAAAGTGCCGTTCCTGGCCGCCGATCATGTTCTGTTTGTGATTCAGGTCGCGGATGCAGTCAACCGGAGTGGCTCGCTTCAACCACTGCGTGGGCGCTTTTCGGAACAGCTCATTGGTGACGTCCTTGTGGTCTTTCGATTGAAAGACCATTGAAAAACCGGTATTCCGAGGCCAGTCATGCCTCCGCCGCAAGCCAATAAATGACATGAAGTTGCGATCATATCTGGCGGCAAATCACCGCAACAAATACGGTGCCGGGCGACCGCTGATGGTCAAAGTCCGTCCACTGTTGAATGGGTTTGACTCCAAAAATGTTCCTTTATACTGGCGAGGCTTTCTACCCCGATGGCGCATCAGAGACAAAGATTGCGTGTCTATCGGATGCGGGGGCCGTGACCAGCGCGGGCGTGCTCGCATTCGCTGCTGTAGCTCAGTTGGTAGAGCGCGTCCTTGGTAAGGACGAGGTCACGGGTTCAAGTCCCGTCAGCAGCTTTTTCAAGAGTGTGCGGCGTCTCGCAGCGCGGGCCGACGCCCCTCCTCGACAGCGGCAAACACGAATCGGCGCATCGCCTCGCGGCGAAGAAGCCACCGGACCGGTGGCTGGCGTTGCATCCCGGGTCCGCTTCGATTAACAGTTTGCTTCGGATCGAAGCGGAACGACCGGACCGGCGTTGGATTCGGCGTTTCGCTTGCGTTGACATTCAGGACGGAAAACAAGGATTTCAACCCAGACCAGAGTCGGATTTTCGACTAATTTCGCGGAGGAATCGCTGGCATGGCCAAGGAAAAGTTTGAACGTACGAAACCACACGTGAACGTCGGCACCATCGGCCACGTCGACCACGGCAAGACCACCCTGACGGCAGCGATCACCGCGGTGCAAGCGGCGAAGGGCCTTGCGAAGTTCAAGGCCTATGACGAAGTCGCAAAGGCATCCGAGAAGGACGGCCGACGCGACCCGACAAAGATTCTGACGATCGCGACATCGCACGTCGAATATGAATCCGATAAGCGACACTACGCCCACGTGGACTGCCCCGGTCACGCGGACTACGTCAAGAACATGATCACCGGCGCCGCCCAGATGGACGGTGCGATTCTGGTGGTCAGCGCTGCTGACGGTCCGATGCCCCAGACGCGCGAGCACGTGCTTCTTGCCCGCCAGGTCAACGTTCCCCAGCTCGTCGTCTTCCTGAACAAGATCGACCTGCTCGACGACCCTGAGTTGCTCGACCTCGTTGAAGAGGAAGTCCGCGATCTTCTCAAGAAGTACGACTTCCCGGGCGACAAGACCAAGATCATTCGCGGTCAGGCCAACAAGGCCCTTAACAATCCCAAGGATGCTGAAGCGACCAAGTGCATTGCCGAATTGATGGATGCCCTTGATACCGAGATTCCGGAACCGGTTCGCGAGCAGGACAAGCCCTTCCTGATGCCCGTCGAAGACGTGTTCAGCATCAAGGGTCGCGGCACGGTCGGCACCGGCCGAATTGAGCGCGGGATCGTCAAGGTCGGCGAAGAAGTCGAAATCATCGGCCTGATGAAGGAAAACAAGAAGACGGTCGTAACCGGCGTTGAAATGTTCAACAAGACGCTGGATGAAGGCCAGGCGGGCGACAACGTTGGCCTGCTTCTTCGCGGTGTTGAAAAAGAAGAGCTTGAGCGCGGCCAGGTATTGGCCAAGCCGGGTTCGATCACGCCGCATACGAAATTCCAGGCGGAAGTTTACGTGTTGACGAAGGAAGAAGGCGGCCGACATACGCCGTTCTTCAACAACTATCGTCCGCAGTTCTATGTCCGCACGACGGACGTCACGGGAAGCCTCAAGTTGCTCGGCGGCGCGGAAATGTGCATGCCCGGCGACAACGTGACGCTCGAAGTCGAACTCGTGGCGCCGGTGGCGCTCGAGGAAGGCGTTCGCTTCGCCGTTCGCGAAGGCGGCCGAACCGTGGGTTCGGGCGTTGTGACCAAGATTATTGCGTAAGATTCAATCCGTGTTTGACAGGCCGGCCCGGTCGATGTGTCGGCCGGGCCGCCTTACTTTTTGGCGGCTCGGAAGTCTGATCCGAGAGGTTGAAGCAGCGGCGACAAACAAAGTGCCGCAAGAAGGTTGACGTATCATGGCGAAGTCGAGCAAACGAGAATATGTGTGGTTGCAGTGCAAGGTGTGCGATCAGTTGAATTATCGCACCGTGGTCAATGCCAAGGCCGGAATTCCCGAGGGAATCAAGGATGGCTTGAACAAATACTGCAAGGTCGATCGCAAGCATACGTCGCATAAGATCAAGAGGAAGTAGATTAGTTACGAGTCACGGGTTTCGAGTTTCGAGCACATCTTTTTTGAGGATTGCCAAACTCACCACCCGATGCTCAAAACTAGACACTCTGAAATAGGGGTGTAGCTCAATTGGCAGAGCACCGGTTTCCAAAACCGGCGGTTGGGGGTTCGAGTCCCTCCGCCCCTGATCGCGAAACCGTTGAGTCGCGACGATTCGCCGCAACTAATTAGCAAGGCAGGTTGCCTGATGGCCGAGCAAGAAAACAAGGGATCCGGCGTCGATACAAATGGAAAGTCGTCGGTCGCGCTCGAGGAAAGGAAAAAGCCCGTGTCCGATTTCGCTACCAGCAGGGGCGGGAACGAAGCCAGCAAGCCGCGTGAGATTGAATCAAAATCATCCGGCGGCGGCTTTTTCGATATCTACAAGCCGACTCAGGGCAGCACGATCCGCGTCTGGACCGGCATTGCCTATGGCGCACTGGTTTGCTGGTTTGCCTACTTCATTTACGACAAACTGCAACCCATGTTCAATGGATCCATGCGAACGATTGTTCCCGTGAGTGTGGCGGCCGTGATCATTGCGGGCTTTGGCCTGCTGGGATACTGGGCGCTGGGCCTGAATCGCCGAGCCTCGGACTTTCTGATCGCGACTGAAGGCGAAATGAAGAAGGTGAACTGGACGAGCCGCAAGGAGATCATCGGTTCGACGAAGGTCGTGGTCTTTGTCGTTGTATCGATGTCGATCCTGCTGTTCGTCGTCGATATTCTGTTCATGCTGTTCTTCTCGTGGATTGGCGTTCTGAAGGCGGAAGGCCTTTGGGAATCTCTCTGGGGCAAGTAAGCCGGTTTGCGGCAGCCCTCCAACTCTCTCGAATGGAGTCATGGTGTTTACGACGGAAATGAAAGCAAACGACTTTGCAATGTCTCAGGGTGAATCGGCCCCCGGCAATGCGGCTGCGCCGGCGTTGCCAAGCGTCCTGACGCCGACCAAGCCCGGCATGCAATGGTACGTGCTTCGCGTCGCCAGCAACCGAGAAGATCAGGTTTGCGAAGCACTCAAGCGAAAGGTCACGGTCGAGGGTCTCGATGACCGCATCGGTCGCATTCTGGTTCCTTCCCAGCGTGAAAAACGCATGCGCGGCCGCATCGCTAAAGTCTACGACCGAAAGCTCTATCCCGGTTATGTCTTTGTTGAAATGCTCGTCGAGGAAGACGGCACCATTCCCGAAGACATCTGGTTCATGATCAAAGAAACGATGAGCGTGGGCGATTTCATCGGGTCCGACGGCAAGCCGACGGCCATGAAGCCGCACGACGTGGAGAAAATGCTGGCCGTCGTCGAAAAATCGGCCGAACAGCCGACGCTGGCGGGCATGGCCGGCATGAAGAAGGGCGACCGCATCAAGGTGAAGGAAGGCCCATTCGAGAACTTCGAAGGCGAAATCGACGAAGTGATGCCGGACAAGGGCCAGGTGCGCGTGAATGTGTCGATCTTCGGCCGCACGACGCCGATCGAATTGGAATATTGGCAGCTTGAATTGACGGGGAACGATTAGGAATGCAAACATAAGAATGAAAAATCAAAAAAGGAATGCCCGAAAGCGGTTCTCCTTTTTTGCATTTTACATTTTGAATTTGTCATTCCCCCCTGCCTTTGTGATTTTGTGATTGAGGTGACTAGACCGTGGCAAAGAAGAAGAAAATTCCGACAGCAACTTTCAAGGTTCAAGGCGCAGGCGGTCAGGCGACGCCCGCACCGCCCATCGGCCCCGCGTGCGGCCAATACGGCGTCAATCCCGGCCAGTTCGTGCAGCAATTCAATGAGCGCACGCGAGCGCTGAACGGCATGCCGGTGACGGCCGTCGTCAGCGTGTATGCCGATCGCACGTTCGATTTCATCATCAAGAGCCCCCTGCATCGGTCCTGCTGAAGGTAGCGGCCAAGGTTGAAAAAGGCTCCGGCGTGCCCCACCGCGAAAAAGGTCGGCAGCGTGACGTGGAAGCAGGTTGAAGACATCGCCAAGCAGAAGATGGTCGACCTCAACTGCCTCGGCCGCATGGAGTCCGCGAAGCGCGTGGTCGCGGGAACGGCCCGGAACATGGGCATCGATGTGGTGGATTGATTACGAGCGCCTCGGTCCCATCCGACAATACCTGATTAATGTAAGCCAAGAGCCCCGGCACCTAACTGCCGGGGCTTTTTTTTGCAGTCACACGAGCCGCCATTCACCGGAAAATGACTGCTGTTCGGGCGACTTCACACACCACAAACAAGCGATTTGGTTGTGTAGAACGTGACGGCAGGTCGTGGTTCGTTAAAGCCCAAATCTAATCGCCAATCCACACATGAAAAGCACCGCGCCGGCGGCGGCATGGTTGTATCGCTGCATCGCTTGAATCCGAACCACCTGGGCGCCGCGAAGCAGCACCAGCACGATCACGGTCATGGTCGCGATCGTGGTAACGCCGAACAGCAGTGTCACGACTACGACATCCCACATGCTGCCGGCGGCGGCCGGAACCATGAGCATGGGGATCAGCGCCTCGCATGGGCCGAATAGAAAAATCGTAAAGAGAATCCAGGGCGTGAGCGAGGGCGGCTGAACCGGCGATTCGTGTGCATGCAGGTGAAGGCCCTCATGATCGTGCTCGTGGATATGAACGATGCCGTCCGAATGGGCGTGAAGGTGCGAATGCGGTTGATTTCGAACGGCCGCGCGAATGCCCCAGATCAGATACGCCAATCCAAAGGCGATCAGCGCCCAGCCGGCCAGATTGCTTCGCGCGCTCTCGATGCCTTCCATTCTATCGAGGCCGACGCCAAGCCCGATTCCGACGAATCCGATGACGACGGAACTGAGGACGTGACCTATTCCACACAAAACGGTGATCACGATGGTCTTCGTTTGTGACCAATTGCCGGCCCGGGCCATGGCGACGAACGGCAGATAATGATCGGGCCCAAGGAGTGTGTGAAGAAACCCAATGGTGACGGATGCGGCGGCGAGGGAGTTTGAGATCGATGTCATATACGTCACGCCGATGCGCGAGGATATTCAGTTTCCACGTTCATGCTAGGCGATTCGAGGGTGAGCGTGAAGCGCTCGTGGAATTGGGCTTTGGCGCTGCGGAAATGAGCAAATCCGATGAATTCAGTCCATCGGTTTTGTTATTGGATTCGAGTTGTTACACATTCAACTAGCGAGCAAATTCACTCGGACAAAGCGGGCGGCATCACGAAGAGAAGATGTTCTCGACAAGGGCGACCTGCTCCTCGACTTCGTCCACCACGCCCTGCACCTTTTCCGGCGTGAGCTTGATGATATCGAGAAATTCCTGCGGGATTTCCGTGTCCTCGCCATAGGTGCTGAAGCCCATGTTCAGGCGGCTGACAATAACGTCGGCCACGCAAACGAGCGTCGGCAATTCGCGGTTGGCCGCGGCGAGCAGGTGCGGCTTGTGGTGGTAGCCGATTGTCGTGCAGAGCGGCTGCGGAAATCGCCACTTGGCGGCAAGCGCGGCGCCGAATGCCTGATGGTCCGCGCCGATGATCTGCGTTTCCAGTTCGCAGAAGTCGCCGCCGTCGGCATTGAGCTGGGCGATGATCTCGGCGAGCTGTTTTGAGAAGACCTGGCGCTCAACGAGCAGGCCGAGGTCCGAAATAATGCCGGCGAGGAAGCTCTCCTCGACGGCCGGACGGCCCTGTGCGGCGGAGAGCATTCTGGATGCCACGCCGGTGGCAACGGAGTGACGCCAAACTTCCGCGCCGCTGAAGCCTTCGATGGCCGGTCCGCTGTTGAAGAGATGGGTCATGGACGCGGCGATGGCGATGTTCTTGACGGCGGAAAGGCCGAGAAGGACGATGGCGCGATCGATGCTCGCGATCTGGCCGGGCAGTCCGTAGAAGGCGGAGTTGACGACTTTTAGGATGCGGGCGGAGAGCGCGGGGTCATTTCGGATGACTTCGTGCAATCGCGCGCGGTCGACTTGGGGTTCTCGACAATCTGAATGATCTTGACGGTGACTTCGGGAAGCGTCGCGATTTCGCCGACATCGGCGATCGCAGCTTCAACCAGTGCCTTGCCGTTCAATGTTTCCGCCTGCGCCATGGGTCGACCTCAACCGGTACGATGGCTAAATGATCGCGCCCATCAGAGCGCGACACGTCTGGCGTTATCTCGGTCCGATTGGGCCGATTATTCACCATAAAATTAAGCTTACGAAACGGCCGCGGAGTCGGTGCGGTCGGTCTGCAACATCGACGGCGTAATCGGACTGTCGGCGCTAATGAATGTCGCTGCGCGGGAGCCGATAACGGTGTTCCACAAGGCTGCGGAAATGCCCACGGGCGCGCGGCGCACGGTCAGCATGTCGTTGCGAATGATCTCATCGGCGGATATTGCGCGGCGGGCCAGGATGCGACCGCGGGCGAGTTCGCGGACCTGAAGCTCCGCCGGTGAAGGCTCTAGGTAACCGTTACCCATCGACACCTCCGCCGCCCGAACCGCCGTGACGAAGTCGCGTAACTGGGAGGGTTCGAGAGAAAAGAAGTGATCGGGGCCTTTCGCGGTTCTGTCGAGGGTCAGGTGCTTTTCCAAAATGGCTGCACCGGCGAAGACTGCGGCAGCTCCGGTTTCGATTTCGGCGGTGTGATCGCTAAAGCCGGTGGGAACGCCAAAGTGCTCATGGCTTTTGAGCGCGGCGATCGAGCGAAGTCGTGCATCGCCTCGCGGCGTCGGATACGACGATACACAGTGCAACAGTGCCAGTCGGCCGGCCGCGCCGCAACGACGAATGAGATCAACGGCCCGTGAGATCTCGGATTCGTGGCTGGCTCCGGTGGAGAGGATGATGGGCAAGTCGGCTTCACAGGCGGCCGTCAGCAACGGAATGTTGATGATGTCTGGCGAGGCAATTTTGATCGCGGGAACTCGCAGGTCGTTTGTGAGAAAATGCAATTCGTCGATGCCAAAGGGCGTCGCGAGAAAGAATATTCCAACGTCTCGGGCACACTTGGCGAGTTCGCGGAATTCGCCCTCGTTTAATTCAAGCCGACGAAGCAACTCGCGTTGATTTCTCGCGCCCGAATCGTTCTGGATCTGGTAATCGCAGGTGGGTGTGTTTTCGGCGACGAGATGATCGGAAATGAAGTACTGGAATTTCACCGCATCGGCGCCGGCGGCCTTTGCAGCCTCGATGAGTGCCTTGGCCTTGTCGACCGAGCCGTCGTGGTTGACACCGGCTTCGGCGATGATGAAAGTCGATTGCAAATCGCCGATCGTACGATTTGCGATTTGAATTGCGGGGCATTGAGAACTTGCATTGACCGATTTCGACTCGACTCCCCCACCCCTGCTTGCATCAGTTAACGTAACTGTATCAAGGCCCTGTTCCACTTGCATGCCTAATGATGTAGCCCTTGCTGCTAGTATGCCCTCCGCCACCGCCATGTCCGCCGGTGAATCGACATCGACCGTCGGTCCGCCCGACGACACGACCGCCCGACGATCTTTCCCCAGGAACGCGTGGTTGTCATCGCGACTGGTTAAAAAAAGAGAGGAGCGGGTAACCGCCAGAACAGCGCCATCATGATAAAAAAGCGGCTCCAAATCCTGCCGTCGATAGATCGAGTTTTTTCGAAATTGAACGAGCTTGTCGCCTTCCAGCCTGTGCAGCCAGTCGGGATGCTGCTTGTCGACCGGCGAGATGCTTCGCACGCTGTCACAGCCGGTTTTCATCAGGTGCTCGACGGCAAGATCGATAATTCCCGGCGCGCGAACGGGAACATTGCCGTAAAGAATTACGACATGGGTCACGGGCTTTCGAAATTGCTCGTAGGTTTCCACGGCATGCCGAACGGCCGAATCGACCGTCGCAGCGTCGCCGGCCAGTTCGGGCGGGCGATCCACAACATAGACGCCCAATTTACGGGCGACATCGGCGGCCATGGAAAGGTCGGTTGTCACACAAACTGCATTCACCCGATTCGCAGCCTTCGCCTGCTCGATCGTGTGCGCGATCATCGGCCGACCAGCGATCGGGAGAATGTTCTTCGAGGGTAGGCCTTACTGCCGGGCGCGGGCCAGAATGACGGCCAGAACGTGAGTTTCGGCGCGCGGAGCGGGTGTGCTGGTGCGAAGCTTCGCCATATAATGGTCATCGGCGATTGAGGGCGATCGGTTGCAATCGATCGGCCTGGTGACGCACTCATTGAATTAGGAACTTCGTCCCGATGTTCGAATCGCCACTCATACAGATTCCTGACTCGATACCCTGAACTTGTATCTCGAAACGACTGTCATGATTTACCTCGATTACAACGCCACCACCCCCGTCGATCCGGCCGTCGCCGAGGCGATGATGCCGTTCATGCAGGAAGAATTCGGCAACCCGAACAGCGGCCATTCATTCGGCAAGCGATCTCGAACGGCCATTGAGACAGCGCGTGAGCAGGTTGCGGCGATGGTCGGCGGCTTGCCCGAAGAGATCATCTTCACCAGCGGCGGTACCGAAGCGAGCAACATGGCGATCAAGGGCGCGGCCCTGCTTCGCGAGTCGGCCGGCCGTCATTTCGTGACAACGAATGTCGAGCATCCGGCCACACTGGGTCCGATGAAATGGCTTGGCCGATGGGGTTACACGCATACCGAGGTTGGTGCCGACATGTCCGGATGGGTTGATCCGGAGGCGATTCGGGCGGCGATTCGGCCCGACACGGTTCTCATCAGCGTGATGCATGCCCAAAATGAAGTGGGAACGCTGGAGCCGATCGTCGAAATCGGTCGGATTGCCCGCGCAAAAGGCATCTTGTTTCATGTCGATACGGCACAATCGCTCGGCAAAGTTGCGGTGAATGCAGATGAAATGAATGCGGATTTTCTGTCGATTGCCGGACACAAATTTTATGGGCCGAAGGGCATTGGCGCTTTGTATGTTCGCAAGGGGATACGGATCGAGCCGCTGATCCATGGCGCGGCGCAGGAATCCGGCCGACGCGGCGGGACGGAAAATCTGATGATGGCCGTCGGGCTTGGCAAGGCGGCGGAGTTGTCAATTGAGTATTTTAAGAAACCGGGCCATCACCGGCTGCGCGATCACTTCTGGTCCAGGCTGAAAGCGACATTCGGCGAGCGGGTAATGCTCAATGGGCATGCGACAGAGTGCGTTCCCAGTACGGTGAGCGTGAGCTTTCCGGGGCATGTCGGCGGAGAAATTCTGGGGAAACTGGACAACGTCTACGCATCGACCGGGGCGGCCTGTCACGCGGGCGATGCCAAGCCCTCGCGCGTGTTGACTGCGATGGGCTATTCGGTCGAGCGGGCGGTGGGAACGATTCGGTTCAGCGTTGGCCGACCGACGTCTGAGCAGGAAATCGATCGCGTGATAGACATGTTGAAAAAGGCGATTTGAGCGGCTCGCCGAATGGGCAAATTGATTATCACGGGTGTAGTGCCGGCGTTTCTTTTCCATCTTGAGTTCGCGAATCCGGTCATTCGCGAAGAGACCCACTGGTCATCCGGGTTCTCCGCGACGACTCGCTCAAGTGTCGTCGTGGCGGCATCGATTTGATTTCGCATAACGAGGAATTCCGCCAAAAATACATGCCCCGCGCGGGACTTCTTAATCGAATCGGGCAGCGCGTCGATCGACGACTGAATGATCCGCATGCGCCAATCATCGGAGGCATCGGCCACAAAAGCAGATAATCCGCCGCTCTGATTCTGCATGATCCATTCGCGAAGTGTCGCATCGTCGCCCGCCATGAGTAGATGGCAGGCCGTCGCCCATCTCACCATACCTGCCACCGGGGAATGGTCGGCGACACCTTCAAGCAATGGCGCGGCACGCTCCCACTGGTTCGCGAGTAAGTAGGCCCAAATCAGTGCCGCGTTCGCGTCATCGTGTTTCGGCAACCCCGCCTCCCGATGCTGCCACAGCTCTATCATTCGATCGAACCGTCGCTCCGCTGCGAGGATTTCGTGAAGCGCGACATAGGGCTCCATAAATTCCGGCCGCTCGGCGATAACGTATAGATAATCCTGCTCGGCGACGGCCGTGTTGCCCAACTGTTCGGCCACGGCGGCACGATTGAACCGCAGTGCGGTATTGGCGTCGTCATGTTCAATCAACCGGGAATATATGTCAAACGCCACCGAGAGCCGCCCAACCTGAACCAGCGCAACAGCGAGTTGAAAGCCGGCCTGTGCATCCCTTGAATCACTGGCAGTGATTTTGTTGAGCAAATCAATCGCCGCGGGCCAATTCTGTTTGGAAGCATAGAGCCCAGCGAGAGACAACAGGGCGCCGCGGTGGTTGGGGTTGATTTTCAAGGCATATTCGTAGGCATCGATCGCGGATTGAGCGTCACCGGCCGCCCATCTCAATCGGCCGATTGCGGTCCATGCGGGCAAAAAGCCGGGGTTCCTTGCGACCAGTGATTCGAGAATCCGGACGGATTCTTCGTCGCGATTCAGGTGTTCCAGTACAAGCGCCAGGTGATAATGCGTGATCGTGTGGCCGGGCATTTTTTCGGCGGCCTCCCGCAGGTCGCGTTCCGCGGCGGGCCAATCCTCCAAGAGTCGAAACGCTTCGCCAGCCTGCGCCGCCAATCGCGGGTGTTCGGGCCAGCGTTTCCGTGCCCTTGTTATGACATCAAGCGCATCATGCGGCTGCCCGGTGAAGTTGTAGGCTGGCCAGTTCGTAATGCGTGAGAGGGTTGTCGGGATAGACAAAAGCGGCGCGCTCTTCGCGGGTGATGGTGTCGGTCCAGGCCAGCGAATCGGTCCAGGAGAGAAGAAGGCAAGGCAGCAGAATGGCCGCCGTTGGCAGGATGAGAAATCGATGTATGAATGACGGGTTGAGCAGTCGGTCGACCGCGTCGGAAAATGCGACGAGCAGTGACGCAACCGCGAGATGAAGACCAAAGATGGGAAGATACATATAGCGATCGGCCGCGAGGAAACGACGTGCCGCGGGCGCAGCAAGAAATGGGAGCAGCAATATGGCGAACGCCGCAATTCCGAGCGTCGCGATCGGAAAACGCTTGCGACAAAGCACCGCGATGAAAAGGAGGCCGATCCATTCGACCAGGCCGATCAGGCACTCGGCTGAAGCAAGGGCGACACCGTCCGGCGGCGGCACCCAAGGCGAAAGGCCGGCGGGAACGACGTAGTTTTCGAGATAGTAGCGAGATGCGAGCAAAATTCGAACCGCCGGCGAACTCTTGAACTCGGTATCGTCACCGACAAAACCGGCTTGGCGCGACGTGAAAATTGCAAAAGCGGACGCGGCAAGGGCCATGAGGAGCAGGAAGCAATGTGTAAGCGTTGTGCGGCGGTCGAATTTTCCATGCTGTTTGTAGTCGATCCATGCGGCGGCAATCGGAACGGCCGGCTGAACCTTGGAGGCGAGCGACAATAGCCATGTGACACCGGCCGCAAATCGTTTATGCGGCCGACTAGACAGGCAAAGCCATATCGTAACAAGTGCGAACGTCGTGGAGAGAAGCATCATGCGGCCCGAAACCCATGCCACCGTTTCCGCGGCGAACGGGTGGCACGCGAATAGAAGCCCGGTGATGAGTGCGATGGACGCGCGGCGGGACATTCGGAGCGCGATCAATGTCACGAATAGAGCATTTAACGCATGCAGCACGACGTTGGTGAGGTGAAATACGAACGCGCTGATGCCGAACCGATCTTTGGGTTGGCTTTCGGCCAGTGCGAAATTGGCCTGAAAAGTTAGCATGGGCAACGGCTGATAAAGATCGCCGTGGACGATGGTGAGGAGCTTCAGGGCATTGTCCAACGAAGGGTGGGCGACGAGGGAATGATCGGTGATGAACCGCTGGTCGTCGCCGCTGGTGAAGCCGCAATTGAGCGACGGCCTGCCTGCCAGTAGAGCAGCGACGCAAGTGGCGAGGAGAATGATCGCGATTTGCTGGCGCGGGGGCTTCAGTACCAGGGACTGTGGGATTTTGCTTTCACGGCTGTCTGTCATGTTTGATTATGTCATGAGTGAACATCGAAGGCCTTTTCAGGTCTTGCGTGTGGAACAGGCTATTAGCCTGTTCCACACGCAAGACCTGAAGCACGGCATCCAAGTTGGTTCAGCTTTGAGGTCACCACGCATCAGCCTATCATGGTGGCGTGATTCAGCATAGCACAGCACGGTCGAATCGCATTCAGCGCGTCATTGCCACGCCGCATGGCGAACTCGTATTCGGCGAGCGGTGCCTGATCATGGGCATATTGAACGTGACCCCGGACAGCTTCAGCGATGGCGGGCGATTCGCGAAAACACATGTGGCCGTTCAGCATGCTATTGCGATGGCGGCGGCGGGCGCTGATGTCATTGACATTGGCGGCGAATCGACGCGGCCGGGATCAGTCGGAGTCTCCGACGCTGAGCAACTGGCGCGGGTGTTGCCGGTGATTCGTGAAACCCGGATATCCGGACTAACTCTGCCTATTTCGATTGACACGCGAAGCGCGGCGGTCGCGGCGGCGGCATTGGATGCGGGCGCGGACATGGTGAACGACGTGTCAGCCGCACGGCACGATCCGGCAATGGCCGGCATGCTGGCACAAAGCGGCGCCGCTTTTGTCGCCATGCACATGCTCGGTACGCCGGAAAACATGCAGAACCAGCCGCAATACAAGAATGTCGTCCAGAACGTCTCAGCATTTTTTGAGGAGCGAGCCGCAGCGCTGTTGGCCGTAGGCGTTGACGTGGCGAACAAGATGATCGTCGATCCGGGAATTGGATTCGGAAAAACCCTTGCGCACAACCTGACGTTGTTACGCGAATCGTCGGCCGCATTCGGCGTCAGGTGGCCGGTGTTGATCGGTCCGTCGCGAAAACGATTCATCGGGGACCTGGCCGGAGAATCGAATCCATCGACGCACGGCGCGGCTAAATCGAATTCCCGGCTGATGGGTACGGCTGCGGCAGTGGCTAGCTGTGCCTTGTCCGGGGTGGATATGGTACGGGTGCATGATGTGGCGGACATGGTGGCGGTGATTCGTGTTTGCGAATCGATCGCCCCGTCGTGATGCAAAAAATAAGCCCGAACAACTGAATGTCCGGGCTTGCTGGGTGGTTACGAGGCTGACGGGGCTCGAACCCGCAACCTCCGGCGTGACAGGCCGGCGCTCTGACCAATTGAGCTACAGCCCCAGCACGGGATTCGGGCGACCCAGGGTCGTCCGAAGGATCGATTAACGTATCTCAGGGGATTGGGGATGTCAAGAATGCAAGGTATTGCATGAGAAGCCTGAAAATGAAACAGCTTGAATTTTCGTTGACAACGGATCAATCAAAGCGGTAAAATGGCATTCGGGCGATCAAGACTATTTGTGAGAAACCATGCACACTGGCCTCGTGCATCCTTCTCCAAGAAATTCGCCGACCTTGGCGAATCTCTACTACGTCGACTCGATCCCCCCCCCCCCCGTCGCCTTATCCAAAATTAAAGCCAACCCACGTTGCACCTGGCTCATTCCTAAACAGTCCCCGCATGTATTTGCTCTTCAACGAGTTCATTTGTGGATCGGGATTTATTTATTGCCGAGGTCCCCCGAGTTTCTGCCGGAGTAAATTGGCAGCCATTGCAGGACAATTACGATTGTGTTTTCTTCTTTGACGGCACCTGAGAAAAAGTCCAGATATTACTCGGACTGTGATTCTTAATATGGAGCGATCACTAATGCATAAGAAAAATGGCTATTCATATGGAACAGTTTTTTGTCAATAAGCGCACTATTCTTATACACTGCTAATGCCTTTGGGCAGAACACTTCAAAACAAGTTACTGAATACAATACGACAAATTCAATTTCCGGAATTGTTCGTGCTGACACATTCCATATTTCTCCATCAACTTCATTGACAGCAGTTAACGATTTGGAAATTAACTGCAAGGGTCAAATTCATATTGAAGGAGCACTGATAGGAGGGCGTATTCTGTCAAGAGATCGGGCATTGGATGGAGTATCTATTGTATTGCGATCTGAAACAGAAATTGTCGTATCCGGAGTACTTCGACCGGGCGATGGCGCAGACGCCTTTGGGAAACTTACAGAAGCTGGCAATGGTGGTTCGTTGGTACTTGAGGCCCCAATTGTACGCTGCGAAGGCGGAGAATTAATGGGAGGTCGAGGTGGAAACGGCGGAGCATCCGCTGGGAATGGAGGAAGCGGAGGAGATGTTATTGTGAAAGGAGATTTCTCCGGAAAGGGGATATTTGGTGGTGCCGGCGGAGTTGGAGGGGAAGGCAGCCCCCGTATGCGAGGTCAACAAGGCGGCACGGGCGGCGAAGGCGGCTCGGGTGGGAACGCAACGATTATGAATTGGCCACGAATATCGACTGTAGATGAAGAGTCGCCCCGAGGTGGTCCCGGAACGCCAGGTGAGCGTGGTCCTCCTGGAACAACTGGTTCGGGTGGAACTGGAAGTAACGGCGCGAATGGTGCAAATTGCACAAGCGGAACTGACGCTACGGGCGGAGGCAATGCTACAGGTGGTGCTGGAGGTGAGGGCGGGCGCGGCGGAAGGGGTGATCCCGGTGGAACTGGTGGAGTAGGTGGCGTGGGCGGCACTGGACAAAGCGGTGCGGGTGGCATTGGCGGTAATGGAGGAGATTGTTGCCCACCGCAATCCGGTTCTGCTGGTAACGGTGGAAAAGGTGGAGACGGTGGTAACGGTACAGGAGGAGTTGGGGGTGTTGGCGGCCCAGGTGGATATGGACAAGGCGGATTTGGTGGTGACGGCGGAAACGGTGGAAACGGAGGCGCGGGTAATGCGGGTGCAGGTGGAAATGGTGGGAATGGTGGGCGCAAATTGGGTGGAGGCGGTACAGGGGGGGCAGGCGGGACCGCTGGAAATGCAACCGCTGGCGCTGGAGGCGGTAAAGGACCGAAGGGAAATGGGGATCTTGGGCCGGGTAATGATGGTGTAAGTGGATCTGCAGGTGGCGTAGGAGGGGTGCTAACGGAGCTTCCGGCACTACCGGAATTGATTGTGGCCCGTGATTAATTGATAGTAGAAATCAAAAGGGCATCTTACATCTTCATAATGAAAACTTGCGATGTATCGTCCTCAAGTGCTCCGCCCGTTTTTATTTTGGCGGAGCGGAGTGCAAGAGGAAGACTTAGCTGATGATGATCACCGAAATTCTAGTCAAGGATTAAGCACCAGTTGGCCTGCAGCGGTCAGCCGGACCGGGTCGTTTGCATTGTCATCGACGATCACAAAAACGTTGTAGATGTCGTCGGGCACCGTGTCGCCGTTGGTATCCACAAAACTGAAAACGAATGTGCCATTGTCTCCGTTTTCGCTCAGGGGCTGGCCGGTGAGCAGAATAATCTCGTTACCGTTTTCGCGGTCGGAGTCCGGATCGAGTCCAAGGGTGACCACCGCATCCGGATTGTCGGTGCCGTTGTCGGTCCATGTGATGTTGAACGCATTGCCGGTGACGACCGTCTCATCCGCAGCACCCGGCGCAGTGAAAGTGAAAGTGGGAACGGGCAGCGCGGTCGTTACAACGATGACACCGGTGGTCTCGCGGTCCGGATCGCGAGACATCACTGTCTTCATCGTGCCGTCCGGTGATTCGATCGTAGCGATGATGACATAGGTCCCGACGCGAACGCCCGTGACATCCCATTCGAAAATGTCATTGTTGCCATCGGCCAGTGCATCGCGACCGGAACCGAGTGTGCCGTCGCCGACAAGTTCGATCGGGTCGGCCGTATCTTCCTCTTCATCGCTGCGGCGCTGCGCGGTAATGCGAACAACCGTACCATCGATTTCGGCAATGTCGGCCCAACGGATGATGGTGGAAACGCCCGGCGCCGCCGAAACCGGGGCCGCCGGCTCGGCGACAGCAATGCCCAGATTGACCTGGTTGTCGTTCGCGTTCTCGTTTCCAAAGAGGCTGAGAATGGGACCGAGGAAAAGGTCCAGCCCGGTGCAACCGGCGGAGAACGCGACACAGATTGGAACAATCGTTACCGAAGTCGAAAATAGCAAGAATAAACGGCGTCGAATATTGCGTGGCACTTGGGGTTCCTCATCTTCAACGAGCGCGAGACTGTATGATTGTTCGCGAATTCGTCCCGGAATGTCAAATCAGGGCCTTTCTTCTTTCATCGTCTGTGTTGCAATCGGGGCTCAAGTTCCGAATAAGGATGGGGCGGTGCGGAATTGGCCGTTAGGTTTCCTATGATGCATGGTCGATCACCGGCAGGTCTTGCCGAAAACCCGGCGAATTTGATCCTTCCCTGCAGGCAATTCATTGACCCTTTGCCTGGGGCTATCTAAACTAAGTGAGCATTCGCACCGGCTGCGCCCTGAAAAATGGGGATCTGCATGCCATCGCGAAAGGTCATGCCTTGCTATTCTTGCTTGCCGATGTGAGAAAAACACGGCGGCGAGCGACACTCTCAGAAAAACCAGAAAGGTCATCAATGCTCTCAACGTCACAACCCCATGTTCAGGTTCGAGCGGGCCGGTTTCGAGCTGCTTTAGTTCGTGCGACGATGCTGTTCGCACTCTTGTTTGTGGCTGTCGGAATGGACAGCGCTTCCTGCGATGGACCGTCGGGAAACAACAACAATAATAACAATAACAACAGCACCGGCCGCAAACCGGTCGTGGACCCTTCCCGCGATCACATTCTGGTTTGGGATGGGGATGCGCCGACCATAACCGTCGTCGAATATGCGGATTTGCAGTGCCCGGCTTGCGGGAATTTCGCAAGAAACTTTTTCGACCAGCTCAAGACGGACTATATAGACACCGGCAAAATCCGTTACGTTTATCGCCATTACCCGCTCAACTCGCATCCACGGGCCATTCCATTGGCCGAGGCGGCGGAGTGCATTTCCAATCAGGACGAGGATGCATTCTTTCAGTATGTCGAAGAGATTTTTTTCGGATCAGAGCGATCTGACCGACGAGCGCATGCGAGATGTCGCCGACTCGCTGGGTAACGATCTCGACATCTATGACGATTGTCTCGCTGGAGACGGTGAATTGCTGCGAATCAATGAAGATCGCACTTCGGGCGATGCATTGTCCTTGAAGTCACGCCGACCTTTTACGTTGAGGACACGCGTGGGCGAGAGCGGCAGCACCGTTAGCAAGATTGCCGGAGAATCTGTTCAAGGAAATCGACCGCCGCCTTGGATCATGAAGGGGGACGCTGTTACTTCCAAATATCGGCAAAAACTGCCGCACGGCCCGCCGGATGGAACGGCAGGCCGTGCGGCGGTTTGTTTGTTGACGCGAGCCGTGCGTTGTGCCGATTGAAACTAGGTGGATGGCGCCTTCATATTCAAGGCCGCTTGTCCGAATTCCCTCGCACTTCGTGGAGATGATTCGTGAAATTCAACGGCCGGTTAGTCAAGTTTGCGGCATATTCGGGATTGTGCGCCTGCATCGTTTCATCCATAACCTGCGGCACGAATGTCGTTGGGAATTTGTCTTCGGCCACGTCGGATTTTTCCCCCAATGGCCAGCCCATTCCGCGCGTGCTGCGCGTGGCATTCATCAACAATACGAACTTCCGTGCGATTTTCACTTTTGGCGCTTATGACCAACTGAATCAAAACACCATCCCCACGAATCTCGGACAGGTTCGTCTGGAAGCGCTGACCTCGAGCCAAACGTTTACGCAACCCTGCCGTCGGACTTTTTCCGTGGGCGGCGCGGAGTTGATTCGGTTGATCAAAGAAAACCGAAACAGTCCGCAAATTAATATCCCGGATGAGCGGGCGCTGATTCAGGGCGTCAACTTTTCGGGTGCGCCGTTGGGTGACCCCCTTGAAGCCGAGCCGACCGAAGGAACGGCCGAGGGCTCGGTGCGTTTGGTCGGCGTTGATTATTCGTGCGCCCGCACCGACATCCGCCAAACGACGGGCACCGGCCTGCTTCTTTTCACTTTCGAGCCGGATGCCGCTTCACCCGGTGGGTTTCGAGTCGACTTTCAATTCGTCGAGCCTTGATTGCACATAAGATCGAGCAATTACTGTCCCATACTTGGGACAGTTTGAGTGTGACTCAGCCTTTTCAATTGCGTAAGCACCTGAACATCTCTCGTTGTCTCGGGAGTCGCTAATCCATTGCGAGCGGTGAGCACGGCTCAGCATGGGCAATTCGGCACAATGCTTGGGTCGAACGACAACTCTTGCTTTCAACATTGTAATGTTCGTCTGAAGATTCAAAGAGCCAATTCGCAAGCAAGGTTGTCTCGCCGCGCCTCACGAGTAAACTTGCGAACCGGGGCCGTTTTCGTCGCAGGCTTGTGGACGAACGCGGTACTACCCTATGATGATCGCGCAATCGCGTTGTGTTTGGGCTGACGGATTGCGAATCGGCCGACAAACTACGTTTCGGGAGCAAGACCTGAGATGACAGACGCTGTCACGCCACCACAGATTGTTTTCATTGTCGACGACGACGCTTCAGTCCGCACCTTTCTTGCGCAATTAATGGAAACAAATAAACTGCCGTCGATGACCTTCGAGACGGCCAGGGCATTTCTGGAAAACTACCGGCCCGGCACGCCGGGTTGCCTTGTCCTGGATATTCACCTGCCCGGCATGAGCGGACTGGATCTTCAAAAGGAACTGGTGTCGCGCGGGATTGAGATACCCATCATCATTTTAACCGGCGCGGGTGACATCGGGATGGCGCGGGAGGCCTTTAAGTCCGGGGTCGTCGATTTCGTGACCAAACCGTTCAAGAATGCTGAACTTCTGGAGTGCATCGATCGCGCCCTGGCGCGGGATATCGACCTGCGCCGCCGGAATACCGTTGCGAACGATGCGCGAACCCGTTTTGCTCGACTGAGTGCGCGCGAGCGCGAGGTGGTCGACCTGCTTGTCGAGGGAAAGTCGACGAAGGAAATTGCATTTCAACTTTCGCTCAGTCCAAAGACAGTTGACGTTCATCGGGCAAATGGAATGCGCAAACTGGATGTGAATTCAATCGCGGAAATGGTGCACTTGTCGGTCGCTTTGGGTTCGGAGCCCCGACACGCCAGGGATTCATAAGTTTCCCGCCGCCTGTAATCCGGCCAAGGCCTCAGGTCTTTCGCGACTTGAGTGTCAGGTCAATCATTTCGTACAGTTGATCTGATCCAAAGGGCTTCTGCAGAATCGGAATTCCGTGTGACACGTTGCCGTTTGAGTCCATTTCATCCGACGCGCAGCCTGACATGAGAATGACACTGATGTCCGGATGGTCCCGCCTCATTCGATTAACCAGTTCGAATCCATCGACCTCCGGCATGATGATATCCGACAGTAGAATGTCGATTTCGTTCCCCTTTTGCCTTACCAAACTCAAGGCTTCCTTTGCCGATTCGACCGGAATGACGGAAAAGCCCCGGCGGCGCAACATTTGAGTCGTCACTTGTCGGACGACATCATCGTCTTCGCAAAGTAGAATCGTGCCTGAACCGGACTGGACGATGGCCTTTGGCTGTTCACCGGCTTGGTCGGTGTGCCCCCTGGCCGCGGGCCAGTACACAAGAATGCTGCGAAGCAAAACGCTCGTCGGGCTGAAAGAGGCCGGTTTTGAGCGTAAATGTCCCTCCATTCGGCATCGCATCACGCGCATTGACCGTGAGATTCATGATGACCTGTTCCAACTGCGAAATATCCGCAAGGACAAGCGGCAAATTCGTGGAGAGCTTTAGGTTTAACTGAACCGAATCGCCCAAAACGCCACTGAGCAGGTGCTTCATCTCCCGAATCACTTCATTGATGTTGACATGGACCAGCCGCACCGGCTGTCGCCGGCTGAACGTGAGCAGACGTGACGTCAAGGCCGCCGCACGCTGTCCCGCACCATCAATCTGCTCAATCAGGTTTTTATGAACTTCGGTGGTTTCGCGGTCGGCGGCGATTCGCTCACGAAGCAGCTCCGAGCTGCCCAGAATAACTGTTAATAGATTATTAAAGTCATGGGCGATTCCGGCGGCGAGCTGCCCGGCCACTTCCATTTTCTGGGTTTCACGCATTCGCGTTTCGAACAGGCGTCGGTTTTCCTCATCCTTCCGGGCCTGGGTCACATCCCGCAGCAGAAGTTGCACAACCGGCTCACCGGCAATGGCCGTGTAAATGCCCCGCACTTCGAGTATTTTTTCGTTATCTCTTCCTGTTAAGATGTTCACTTCGCCGATTTCAGCCGGCGTTTTTTCGTTCATGATTCGTGCAATGCGTTCGTCAATGGCGTCCTGCTGATCGGAACGCACGAAATCACGAAGTCGTCTTCCGATGAGTTCGTTTGGATGAGCGGCGCCGAGAAATCGGGCGCCGGGTAAATTGACGTAAATCAGTCCTGCCCGGGTGTGAAGTGCAATTCCGTCGAGTGAGAATTCCACCAGGGAACGATAACGTTCCTCGCTCTCACCCAGTGATGCGGTTCGTTCGGCGACATGCGCCTCCAATTCACCCGCATAGGTGTCATATTGAGACTGAACAGCTCGATGAACATGCCGAAGAAGCTCATCGGGATCACCTGCTTTTTCGACGTAGGCAAATGCGCCTTGATTCACGGCATCCTTTGCGGAGTCGAACGAACCGTTTCCGGTGTGTATGACTACGCGAACGTTTTGATTAATGGAATGGATGCGCTCGAGCAATTCAGTTCCGCTGATATCGGGAAGGCGAAAATCAAGAATGGCGACGCCAAAATTCCGCTGGCGGGCAAGATCAAGGGCCTCCAGGCCATTCGAGGCCGTGTAGGGTTGAAAACCCTCCTGCTCCATAATGTCGCTGAGCGTGGCACGCTGGGCATCGTCGTCCTCGACGATCAGTACATTGGAGAATCGCTTGCGTTGATTCGATTCGGCCACGTTGCGCCTCCGGCCGGGAACACTACGGCACTGTCGATAATTCAGTTGCCAGACTATTCGGAAGTGCCTTTACTTACAATAGTCGGTCAACGGCGTCATCCTGACATGCGGCAATGCGATATTCCGTCGAATGGACACACTCATGCGCGTTTCACATAGAAGGTATCAACCGATTTTTGATTGACTGGCGTAAGTCGGACGCTGTAATGTCACCTAAATGGCATAATTCCAAGGGCAATCTCTCGATACTCCAGATGGAGCCGACATGAACCTCATCCTTTTCCTTTCCATTACCCTCAGGCTGATCGCCGCATTCATGTCGATCCGCATAGCCCTGCGATTTCGCGATTATCGAATTCTGCTTCTGGCGGCAATACTCATTCTCACGTCGGTGCGACAGGTGTTTCACTATGCCGGCGAGCCGGCGAACGTCTGGTTATCCGAGCAATCGTGGGGGACATCACTCGAGGAATTGCCAAGCGTCTTAGCCAGTTTGCTGGCCATTCCTTGTGTCTTCTATCTGGGGCGCATCCTCGAAGACCAACGCCGCAGTTTGTTGGCGGTTGAGCGGGGTGAGCGGCGGCTGCGGTCCTGCATCGAAACGTCGCCCAACATCGCCATGCAATGGTATGACGAAAGCGGCAAGGTAATATTCTGGAATCATGCATCAGAACGTGTTTTTGGATGGAGTACCTCCGAAGCAACCGGGAAGCAACTGTGCGACTTGTTTCTCAATTCGTCGCAGCATGCAGAATTCCTGGAAGCGCTGGCCAGCATCAAGGCGACCGGAAAAAGCGTTGGTCCGACGGAATTTCAATTCGAACGCCGCGACGGTGTCGCCTGCCAATGCCTGTCAACGATTTTCAGCATACCCGGCGAATCAGGACAGGTGATCTACGTCTGCATGGACGTGGATGTGACCGAGCGCATTCAAGCACAAAACGAACTGCAACTCCGCGAGACCCAGCTCCAACTATTCGTCGAGCACACGCCCGCCGCAGTGGCCATGCTGGATCGCGATATGAAGTATATCATCGCAAGCAAGCGGTGGATGCAGGACTATCGATTGAGCGATGCCTCGATCGTCGGCCGATCGCACTATGACGTTTTCAAAGATCTCCCGGATCGCTGGCGGCATGTGCACGAGCGGTGTCTCGCCGGCTCCGTCGAATCCTGCGCCGAAGATATCTTTCCGCGAGAGGATGGTGCGATTGACTGGGTCCGCTGGGAAACGCTCCCCTGGTTTCACAATTCGGGCGAAATCGGCGGCATCATCATGTTTACGGAGGTCATCACCGAGCGGGTGCAGGCACGCGAGGCGCTCCGCCAAAGTGAAGAGCGATTCCGCGTATTGGTCGAGAGCATGGATGTGGTCGCTTGGGAAGCCGATCCTGCGACCACACAATTCACATTCGTGACTGGCCAACCGGAACGTGTGACCGGCTTCAAGCCGGAAGAATGGTACGCCCCGGATTTCTGGGTAAACCACATCCACCCCGACGACCGGGAAGGGTCGGTTGAGTTCTGCAGGAACGCCACTCTGCGCGGTATACCCCATGATTTCGAGTACCGATTTGTCAAGAAGGACGGCCAAGATGCCTGGCTTCACGATTTTGTCGCAGTGGAGATTCGCGACGGCAAAGCGGTCAAGCTTCGCGGGCTGATGCTGGATGTGACCGAATCAAAGGAATCGCAGGCGCGACTGGCCAAGAGCGAAGAGCGTCTGCGCGCCACCATTGAGGCCGTTCGGCTCGGATTCTGGGAACTCAACATCGAGACGCAGGACTTACAGCTCTCGCCGGAGTGGTACCAGCTCCTTGGATACAAATTCGGCGATTTTCCATCCACCACCGAGGCTGCACACTCGTTTTTTCATCCGGACGATCGCGACGCCATCGTGGCGCATTTTGACAAATTCGTTGCCAATCCGGAAAAACCGTTTGAAATGGAATTTCGAATGAAGCACCGCGATGGGCAATATCGCTGGTGGATGTCGCGCGGCTATGCGGTCAAGCTGAAGGACGGCCGGGGACTTCTGGTGCGCGGGATTAATCTGGATATCACCGACCAGAAACACATCTCGACCGCTTTGCAGGAAAGCGAAGAGCGATTCAAAGGCATTGCCGATCATGGTTCCGTCGGCATCTGGCAGGTCGGACTCGATCAAAGGTCGATTTATGCGAATAGGGCCATGTGCGACTTGTTAGAGGTGGATTCAGAAGAGGAGCTAAAAGGCATTCATGTTTCGAGCTTTTGCAAACCCGACGAATGGATGCAAATCAATCAAGAGTTCGGCCGACGCAACAACGGCGTTGCGTCCACCTATGAAATTGACTTGATCGGACGCCGCGGAACCAAGAAACGCGTGTTGATCAGCGGCGCACCACTAAGAACATCAGAAGGAGCTGTACGTGGATCGATTGCGACATTTACCGACATCAGCGCACTGAAACAAGCGGAGCAATCGGCACAAGAAAGCCGTGAGCGGTTTGCCGGCATCGTGCAATCCGCGATGGACGGCATCATCAGCATTGACGATTCCCATCGAATCGTCCTCTTTAACAAGGCAGCCGAGACGATGTTCGGCGTCGGTCAATCGGAAGTGCATGGACAGTCGATCGAACGGCTGATCCCGGACCGATTTCGTTCATCGCATGCCGAGCACATTCGCGTTTTTCAAAAAACCGGCACCACCAATCGAAAAATGGGGTCGCTTGGCACGGTGAGCGGAATTCGGGCGAACGGCGAAGAGTTTCAGATCGAAGCGTCGATTTCCCAGATGGACGTGGCCGGTGAACACTTCTTTACGGTCATTTTGAGAGACATCAGCGAGCGATTGCGCCAGGAAAGCGAACTGCAGGAAAGCCGCGAAATGCTCGAACGCGCCCAGGAAGTGGGTCGAATTGGAAGCTGGTGGTGGGTGCCGTCGGCCGGCGATCAACTCAATTGGACAAAGGAAACCTATCGCATTTTTGGATTGTCAGAAGATGAATTCGACCGTCGCATGGAGTCGCTGATGGATTACTTTCATCCGGACGATCGTGAATTTGTTCGAGCAGAACTCGATGCGGCCATACGCGGCGAGCGCAGATTCAACATCGACCACCGCATTGTCCGCCGAAACGGCGACGTGGGATGGGTTCATGCTGAAGCCGATATTGTTCGAGACAACGCTGGACTTCCCCTGAAAATGATTGGCGTCTGCCAGGAGATTACTGAAAGCAAGCAGGCAGAACATCTCGAACAAATTCGCACCTTTATGTTGGAGGGGCTGACAGCCGGCAAGCCTCTAGAGGGGATTCTGGATGGCGTGGCCCGCCAGATTGATAAAGCGCGGCCTGGCATGTTGTGTTCAATTCTGCTGCTGGATGAAACGGGTCGGCGACTCAAACACGGGGCCGCGCCCAGTCTGCCCGATTTTTATAACGTAGCCATCGATGGCGTCGAAATCGGCGAAAAAGTCGGATCATGCGGTGCGACCGCATTTGCCGGCAGGCCAACCATCGTGGCCGATGTGATGACCCACGAGAACTGGGCGCCCTACAGGGACTTGGCGAATCGGGCAGGCGTGGCGTGTTGCTGGTCTTTTCCGATCACGTCGGCCGGCGAGAAAGTCCTTGGCACATTTGCGGTTTATCGCCGTGATCCGGGCCTGCCCTCGCCGGACGATGTGGAATTAATCGAGACAGCCGCACACTTTGTTTCAGTTGCGGTGGAGGGAAAACGTGCCGATGAGGCCGTTATCGCAGCCAGACAGGCGCTATTGGACCAGCAGCGGCAGGAAACGCAGCGTGTCGAAGCGGAATTGGAGAAACTGCGTGACGAGCTTGTCTTGAAAACGAGACTTGCAACAATTGGGCAGGTCTCCGCCAGCATCGCCCACGAGCTGCGAAACCCGCTTGGCGCGGTTCGAAATGCCGCTTATTTCCTGAAGCGGCGGGCGGGCGTGCACGACGAAAAGCTCACACAATATCTGTCCATTATCGAACACGAGGTGGAAACGTCGGATCGAATCATCAGCAATCTGATGGAAATGACCCGCGCCAAGCTGCCGGAGAAGCAGCTCGTGAATCTCGGCGAGATTCTCCAGTCGATCATTGCCAGTACGCCCGTTCCGGAATATGTGACAATCCGAAGGACGATGCAGCCCGATCCTTTCACTTTGAACGCCGATCCAAGCCAGTTACGGCAGGTTGTGTCAAATCTGTTCACCAATGCAGTGCAGTCGATGCGGCATTCCGGAGAAATTCGAATAGACGCGCACCGGACGGACGATTACGATGTAATCCTTTTTAGCGACGACGGAGAGGGCGTTTCGCCGATTGATCGGGGACGGTTGTTCGAGCCGCTCTTCACGACCAAGGCGAAGGGGACCGGCCTGGGCCTGACGATCTGCCGCCAGATCATCGAGCGACACGGCGGCAGCATCGATTTGATCGAAAACAGCCCCCGGGGAGCGGTGTTTCGCATTCGCCTTCCGCGTGCCTTAGATGTGACACAAGGGGAATCCGCATGACCGCGCCGGCCACACAAACCAAATCAACCACCGTTCTGATTGTTGACGACGAAAAGAACATGCGCATCACGCTTTCCGACATTCTCATGGAGGAGGGCTACCACGTCACTACCGCCTCAACCGGCGAAGAGGCCGTCGCCATGTGCGAGATGCACGGGTTTGACGTGATCCTGATGGATGTGCGCATGCCGGGCATCAACGGCGTTGAGGCGTTTCGGCGAATTCGACGGCACCGGGAAGGTGTGCGCGTCATCATGATGAGCGCCTACAGCGTGGATGATCTCAAGCAGGCCGCCCTGGATGAAGGCGCCATCGCCTTTCTGCCCAAGCCGCTCGATGTGCAGAAGGTTGTGCAGATGATCGGCGAAGTGCACGATACAGCCATACTCATCGTTGAAAATGACGAAGGCGTGGCATTGGCGCTGACGGATTCATTGAAGAACAATGGGTACCGCGTCAGTCTGGCCAATTCGCCGCACGACGCGCTCGACCTGGTCGAGCAGATTCGATTCGACGTTGTGTTCATTGACACGCAGTTGCCGATCATGAACGGCCTGGAACTCTACCTCGCCATCCGCAAACTGACTCCGACCGCGGTCGCCATCATGCTGACCGGAAACGAAGCGGAATTCGAAAAGCTCGCCAAGGAAGCGGTCAAACGAACCGCCTATACAATCGTCAAGAAGCCCCTGGAAATCGATTCGATTCTCGCCATGATTCGACGAATTACGCTGGAGCGCGCGGTGCATGGCGAAGTCAAAAAGCCGGAATAACGGCTTGTAGAGTGAAGAATCGGTGACGGGATGGGAGTCGTTCAACCGTTGAACATAATCACGCCGCGCGGGCAAAAAACTTCTTAACGGTCTTCTCCGACGGCGGGGTTGTCGCCAGTGACACAATCACGAGTGCCGCGGTCGAGGCGGCGATGACAAACGTCACCGGCATCATGCCGGCCACGAGAAATTCGCCCTTGCTCTTCAAATCTGACTTGCTGAAAAAGTACAGTCCGACGGCCGCCGCGGTGATGATGCACGCATAGGCCCCGACTTTCGTCGCGCGCTTCCAGTAGAGCGCGGCGAACACCAGCGGCGCCAGCGCGGCAAACCCGGTGAAGCACCAAGTCCCCAGCGCAAAGACACTGGCACTGCGCCAATAAAGCGAAACGACGTAGCAAATCGCGACAATGACGACAATGAACGATCTTCCGATGAGCAGTTTCTGTCGATCAGAGAGTTTCTCGTGGCCGATGTAGTGGCCGACGATGTCGTTCGTGAAAATGCTGCCAAGACAGAGGAACTGCGAATCCAGGCTCGACATGATGGCGGCCAATACGCCCGCGGTGAGCAAGCCTCCCATGACGGGTGTTGAAAGCTTGCGCACCATGAGCGGTAATACCCCGTTTTCGGGCACGCCGGGGGGGACGACAAGTGTTCCATCGGGCATGACGGCCGATGTTGCCCAGACACCGATCAACACACAAGGCAGCCAGGTGAGCATCATCAGCAATGGGTGAAGGATGACGCTGAGTTTGAATGCCTTCGCGCTTTTGGCGGTGAGCCAATGCTGAAAGAGATGCGGAAACATGGCGACACTAAACGGGATGAATATGTAGGTCAGGAATTTTAGCGAGGGAATATGATCGACCGCCCTTGGTGGGGCCTTTGAATTGCCCGCCTTGAATTCTGCGAGCCGTTCGGCGTGAATCTGCTTGTCCTGATCGGTCGCGTCCAGCTTCAGATAGGACGGATTGTTCTCCACCACACGCTGCGTCGCCTCCTCCATGCCGCCGAGTTTGTCGGCAATGACGAAGAAAGTGACGATTCCAAGGCCGATGAACAGAATTGTCTGAACGGCATTGGCCCACGCAGCGCCGCGCACGCCGCCGAAGAAGATGTAAATAAGCACGACGACACACATCACCAGTCCGCAAAGCCAGAATGGAACGCCGCCCGCGCTCGCGGCGAATTGAACCGGAAACGCACCGGCGGTGATTTTCTCCATGGCCGTCGCGCCGCCGATGATGCCCATGAGGATGTAGGGCGTCACCAGCCCGACCAGCGCCGGAAAGAGGAAAATGCCCAGCTTGTCCGACTCAAAACGGTCGCGAAAGAACTGAATCTGCGTCTGGTAGCCGTATCGCGCCCCGAACGACCAGAGCTTGATGCCGATGAAGAAAAAGCAAAAGGAGTGAAAAATACCCGACCATGAGACCATCAGGCCATAGACGCCGATGCCGCTCTTGAAGGCTTCGCCGCTGCTGCCAATGATGGCAAAACTGGTCATCGTCGTGCCGAAGAGCGACATGAGCAGCAGAAACGATCCGATGCCGCGAGATGCGACAAAGTAGTCGGCTGTCGTGCCGCGAAACATTCGGCGCGTGACAACGCCGATGCCGATCAGCATGGCCATATAAACAACGATGACGACGCAGGAGATTTGACCGGCGTTCACGCGTGCTCCGAGCCTTCGCGGCTATTGTGTGTTGAACTGGAAATGTCGCTTGCGACGGCCTCTTCCAAATCCGTCGGCCAGCAGTACTTCACGGCAAACGCGCCCAGCGCGGCGGCGCAAACCGAAATACCCGCATGCCATGCCAGCCCAATGGGAATAAAGCCCAGGATGAGCGGTTCATGCGTATGCCACCACCAGAAGTCCTGATGGGCCACAACCAGCACCAGAAAAAACAGAATGGCCAAGGCTCTCATCACGCGGATACCGTCTCCTCGATCTTGATCTCGGGCGGAAGCGTCAGATGTCGGCCTAGTGTATCAAAAAGTTCGGAAAGGTCATCCTCAAAAACATCGCCGACCAGAACGCGGGTGATGTCGTTCTTCAGGTGCGGATACTGCCGGACAAACGGCCCCATTCGAAAAGTCGGGTCGTAATAGGCATAAACCAGCATGCGAATGCGCTGCATGCCCTGTGCCACCTTGGGGCCATACTTGCCAAGGGCGCTTTCGGAATAATCGCCGGCGACAAGGGCCTCGTGAATCGCCTCGGCCGCCAGTTCTCCGCTCTTGAGCGCCAACATCACGCCGGAAGAGTACAGCGGATCGAGAAAGCCGAAGGCATCGCCGACCAGCGCCCAGCCGTTGCCGGCTGCTCGGCGGGATCGATAGGAGAAATCGGCGGTCGTGTAGATGTTGCCGACGCGCTCGGCGCCGACGATGCGGCGGGCGAGACCGGGTGTTTCCGCTATGAGGGCGTCGAGAATCTCGCCGGGCTGATCGCTGCGGCCGTTGTAAATGTGGTCGGGCGGGGCGACGACTCCGATGCTGGTGATGCCGTCTTCGAGCGGAATAAACCAGAACCAGCCCTGCGTTCCGGGCAGCGCGATCACGAGCGTTGCGCCGGCGTTTCGGCCTTCGTCGCGAATTGCGTTTTTCCAGTAGCCATAGATGACGGCGTTTTTGAGTTTCTCGTCGCCGTAGCGCAGTTTGAATTGGCGCGAGATCATGGCCGATTGACCGGTGGCGTCGATGGTGACGGGGGCGCGGAACTCCTTGGTTTCGCCATTGATGATTGCCTGTACGCCGACCGCCGTTTCGCCTTCGAATAAAACCTGTTTGACGTTGGCCTGCTCAATCCCATCGACGCCGTTTTCGCGGGCGTTGTTGAGCATCATCTCGTCGAATTTGGATCGCGTAACCTGCCACGTCGAAGACCATTCGCCGGGGTCGAGATCGGGAAAAAAGAAGGGCGCGGAATCCTTGCCTTGCGAATTGACGAACTGAACGCTTTGCTTGATGGTGAAATCGGACTTCTTCAGCCGCTCCAGCATGCCCAATTTTTCAAGTGTGAAGTACGTATAGGGAATAAGCGATTCGCCGATATGATGGCGCGGAAACTTCGCGCGCTCCAGTATCAGCACGCGATGCCCCTGTTTCGCAAGCAGTGTCGCAACCGTCGAGCCGGATGGGCCGCCTCCAATCACAATGACGTCGTAGTTCGATTTCATCACATTCTCTTAACAGAGCCGCGACCGTCAGGGAGCGGTCGGCGTGCCTGAATTATGGCACACGTCGAATTCAATTTTCGATTACTCCCGTATCGAGGCAAATGCTCTGCAGTCGGATGCAAACCAAGGCCATTGGTCTATTCATGTTTGATTCAGTCGTCAATCCGTTTCTCGAGTACAGCACCGACCGCTTACTTACGTGCGCGGCTCTGACAGGCAATCCCCGCTCACCACTTCCAACAGCTCGATCGCAGGCTGCCCGTCGCAATGAATCAGACCAACCCGTCCATACACGGGCCCCTCAATCGGCCGATCAAACGCCGCGACCACGGGCGACGGGCTTTCGAACTTGAAAAACCACTTCGGCTCGATGCGCCGCAAAACGTTGTGACGGATCAGAATTTCACCGAGCGGCCTTTCGCGATGGAGGATTTCCTCGCGAACCGCATCGGACGTATACCGAAGATGAATGCGCACCACGCCGACTTCGACGACTTGGTTTTCACCGACGCACAGCAGGATTTTCCGCCAATACATGTCGCGATCCAGCCGATCCTCAATGACTTCGAGCCGCACCGGCTGCCCATGATATTCTTCGAGGCTGGTGGTCATGTGTTCGTTGTGGACCAGCAGGCCGTGAAACGGCGGCGGCACGTCACCCGGCGCAACGAGTTTCGCATCGTTTGCCAGATCGAGTCCGAAGAACGTACCCGCGAGATGTTCGATGGCCACGCGCGGATCGTTGATCGTGCTGATATGGTCGGCCGCGCCGTGTATCTCATGCATGATGAATCGGTGCAACTCTTCTATCTGGAAACTGAAATCCGAAAACTCGCTACTCGTAACTCGCAACTCGAAACTATTCCTACGTATAACGCACGTCGCGAAACTCGCTTTCGAAGAACTTCGGCAACAGCGGGTCGGCCACGAGCAGGCCGGCGCGGGTTAGTTGAATCCGGTCGCCCTCGATCGTCGCATACTCATCGCGCACCAGCGAGTCGAACGCCTCTCGAAACTCCGCAAGAATCTCCACGCCGAATTTGCCGCGGAAATAGGCCGCATCCAGCTTGCCGGTCTTGAGCTGCAGAATCAACTCGCGAATCAGAAGCTGCTTCGGCGACATCGGAAATGCCCGATTCAGCGGCAACTCGCCCGCATTGCAGGCCGCGACATATTCCTCCCAGCCATCCACGTTTTGAAAGTGAACGCCGGCGAAATGCGAAAACGAGGCGACACCCGTGCCAATGAGGTCGGCACCATGCCACAACGAATCGCGATAGACAAAGCCGCTGTGCTCGCTCGGCTTTACCAATGTAAGCGCTCGACACCACATACCCCGCCGCCTCGAACTGCCGGAACGCATAATCCACCCACCCGCGCTTCGTCGGCCAGTCGGTGATGGGCACCGGGTCGCCCGTCGTCTTGCTCTCGCGCGAGAGCACCGTGTTGTGCGGCATCTCCATCTGATAGATCGTCAGGCAGTCCGGCTGCATTGCCAGCGCCTTCTCGACCGCCATCTTCCATTTCGCGTCGGTCTCGCCGACCATGCCGGCGATCAGGTCGATGTTGATCTGCGGAAAGCCCACCTCGCGGGCCCACTCATACGCCTGAAAAATCTCGGCGGAGTGATGCGCCCGGCCGTTGTGCTCGAGCACTTCGTCGTCGAAATGCTCGACGCCGAGCGACAGGCGCGTGACACCAATCTGTTTGATCGCTTCGAGCTTGTGCTTCTTTAGCGTGCCCGGCTCGCATTCGAACGTGACTTCGCGCGCCGCATCCCACCGCCAGTGCTGGTTGATGCGCTCAATGAGCTTGAGTAACTGCTTCTCGCTCAGGAACGAAGGCGTGCCGCCGCCGAAGTAAACGAACTCAAATTGGCGCCCCTGCAGCGCGGGCATGTGCGAATAATGCTCGATCTCGCGAGCCAGCGCATCGCAATAGACATCCACCTCGCTGGCGTTCTTGTCGGTGTACACGCGAAAGTAGCAGAACTTGCAGCGCTTGCGACAGAAGGGAATGTGGAGATAAAGACCCAAAGGGGCCGAGGGGCCATGGGGCCGAGGGGCCGAGGGATTCGCAATCTGGCGATTTGGCGCTGCGTTCAGCGCCTCGACAGCTTCATGAACATGCTCCCGGCTCCAAACCGAGAATGGCGGATAATTCGCGACAAAATAGCTGCCAATATGCGTTTCGCGCTTTTCGCCGGGGGCCGTGATTTGAGGGAGTTCGAGCATGGTTCAGACTTTATGGTAGTCCGAACGGGCCGAGCCTTCAATTTTCACGGATTATTATCGAACGGGGAGAAGAGTTACGGGCGTGTTACAACGAGCTCAATATTCTGAAAAGTGCAGAAAAAGGGGTTTCGAACAGTATTCAACCGAGTTTCCAATTCAGATAGGGGAAGGCATTCGTACGCGTCTAACTCTATCTATCCGGTCAACTTAGGGGTCCAGGAGTTTCGCGACAAACGGTGCAATATCCAGCATGTCAACAACCCTGTCGGAATTCATGTCCGACAGCACATATTCACAAGCCATCGCGTCAAGTGGTTGTACGAGCGTCATGCAAAAGGGTGCCATGTCGGCAGCATCAATCTGTCCATCGCAATTTACGTCTCCACGTGAACAGGCAAGACCCCATCGAGCCCAGAACGCTGAGGCTTGCCCACCTGCCGTGCCAAACCCCCCGCCGACATATAGGGTATCTGAAACAACTTCCAGAGTCTGAACAGTAATTCCACCGATGCCCGCTCCGAGCGAAACCCAATCTGTTCCACTCCACTCAGCAATCCGATTCACGGAGACGTCATTCGACCAGGTGAAATCACCGCCTGCGAATAACCGGCCATGGAAGCTTTCGAGATCATTTACATAACCATTGAACCCCTCCCCTACGGGACGCCATTCGTTATTCTCCCATTTTGCAACATAGCTAGTGTTTGTTGTTCCGGAATGGGTGAATAGTCCTCCTGCATAAAGGACTCCTTCGTTTACGACGAGCGCAGATACCTGGGAATCGAACCCAGCGCCCATCGCTGACCAACTCGTTCCGTTCCATCGCGCTACACGATTCGCTTCAGCGCCACCTGCAATAGTGAATACCCCGCCCGCAATCAATTCACCATCGAGTTGGGCGAGGCAATGAACGGCGCCGTTCATGCCGGTGCCAAGGTTGGACCAGCTTGTTCCGTTCCATCGCGCGATTCTCTTCGCGTTAGTATTACCGGCAACGCTTGAGAAGGGACCGCCAATAACCAGGTCTCCTGCATAATCCAAGAGGGCATGAACCGAGAACAATGTCCCCGGGCTACCGACAGATGACCAATTGGACCCGGTTAGTTTTGCGATTCCGGAAATGCCGTTATACGATTGCCCAGCCCAGTTCCAACTAACAAACCAATTTCCATCATACCATGCAGAGTCCGTTAAAACTGGCGTGAAGTTTGATCCAATAGACTGCCATGTGTCTTCCACGCGGGTCGCTAATCGACTCACATTCTGATCGTCAATCAGTCCAAAGTACCCGCTCGCAACTAGATTGCCGTTCAACTCTGAGAAATGGGTCACTCGACCGTTTGTGCCCATGTCTGGAACAAGCTGATGCCAGGTTCCCTGATACCAACGGGCCATGCCAAGAGTCTTAAGTGCGGATGCACAAGTGAAGTAACCAGTGACGATGAGTGACCCTTGGTACGGAGTAAACGATTCCACCAAGCCGCAAGTTCCGGTTGAAAGAGTGCTCCAAAATGACCCATTCCATCGTGCCACGTAATTGGCAGACGCTCCTCCACTACTGAAAAAATTTCCGCCTGCTATCAATTCTCCCTCGAACTCACCTAGGCAGTAAACACTGCCATTTAGTGTGCTACCGACCAAGGGCTGCCATATTGTTCCGTTCCATTTCGCAATGTAGTTACAAGCCTGACTTCCAGCTGTCGTAAAGGCGCCACCAACGTAAAGCTCGCCTGCAAATTCGCACAAGTCATTCGGGTTGGAATTAAGCCCTGTGTCGAGGGCATGCCAGTTCAATCCGTCCCATCGTGCTATGCGATTGATTGGTTCCGAACCCGAAAAGGTAAACTGTCCGCCTGCAATCAACTCACCATTGAACTGACCGACCGTGTCGACCGTGGAATTGAACCCATTGCCAATAGCGTGCCAGCTTTCGCCATCCCAACGAGCAATATTGTTTACGATCGCGCCACCGGCTGTTTCAAACCTTCCACTTGCGATAAGATCTCCGTCAAATATCCTGAGAGTGTCGACGTTGGGCAATCCGCTTATCGTGCTAACACCTGAGCCGAGTGCGGCCATTCTTGACCATTCCACTCAGCGATATTGTTCGCCGACACGCCTCCGGCAAATGAAAATGTACCTCCGGCAATTAGGTGACCATCAAACACCGCAAGCGCGGTTACGGCCCCGTTCATTCCGGTTCCAAGTGGAAGCCAGGTAGATCCATTCCAAGCAACAATGTTGTTTACCGGTAAGTCGGCGACGAGAGTAAAATTTCCGCCAATAACGAGCAAGTCTGTTTCTGGACCCGGTCCATCCGGATCCCAGTTTGCAGTTGCCGAGCCGTATCCAGAACTGATGAATCCGGCAAGCCCCGGGGCACCGCCGCTTCCCGTCCACTCGTAGCTACAATCAGCATTTAGTGTTGGGGGCTGTATTACACTCGCAAGTACCAACGCGATGAATGGTAATCTATGTAGGAAGTTAAGCGTGACAGTCTTGACTTTGCGGATCCACGTTGAGCTCATGCGCTTTGCCGACGACGAGCATCGCGATTGTTCCCGAAAGTTTGAGACGCTTTGCATGTGCCAACTCCGACCCTTCGACAATTACTCGCTCTACGAAACACAATTGTATGGGGAACGGGAAGTGCTCTTCAATAGTTCTTTGGGGGATCTGGTTTATTGAGGCTTGATAGACGCCACCCAGAACGTGAACATCATCCTTCTCTTGGATAAATCCTCGCCGTACGCAGCTCCACCGCCCATTTCGCCAGCGAATACCCTCACTCGGTCTCAACATCCTCTTTCTTCTGCCACGCCCCACATTTCGGGCACCTGGGCCAGTCGCCCCCCTTGAAATCGATGCCGCATCCCACGCAATGTCCGGGAAGCGGTCGGCGCCTCAATCGGTCACGCCTAAATTCCATCAAAGTCCAGAATCCGCTCGCCAGAATCAGCACCATCATATGGCATGGCGGCAGGTCGGCGTCAGTCGGGAGGATTTGCGGCCAGGTCGCCAGCCACAGCGCGATCGTCACCAGCACGCCCATCCACTTCATGATTTCGTCACCTTATTTGCGAATCAGGCCACTCTTGCGCTTCATTCGGCCATGAGCGATGCCCAATGCAAGGGTCATGGCAACCATCGCAACGTATATGCAGAACGCAGCGGTGTCGCCGATCGAATCGCGGATCAGTTGATGGCCGGCGATCAGCGAGTGCCTTCCTATGTCCATAATCATATGCATGGAGTAACCCGCACGAACTGCTCTATTCCAACGCTAATTCGTAAAGTCGCTGCATGTCGGCCGACTCAACGTGCCTGGGGTTGAATTTCGCGGTCCATTGCTCGGCGGCCATGTCAGCGAGGGCGGCAATCGAATTGCGGGAAACGCTCACATCGCTGAGGCAACGCGGGAGCTTCGCCGCAGCGAGCATGAATTCAACGCGGCGGGCGAGGTTCTTGGCGTCAGCCAGGTCGTGATATGGATTCTCGCCCACCGCTGCATTGAAACGAATAACATGCGGCAGCATAAGCCCGACGGAGATGCCGTGCGTGATATTAAACCGAGCTGTCAGTGGATTGGCACAAGCATGAGCGGCTCCAAGCATTGATTTCTCGATGGCGGCCCCGGCGAGGTGGGCACCGAGTAGCATGGAGGCCCGCGCACGGGCCATAGTTGGTTCTGAATTCGACAGGTTCATTCTGCGCTCGTCACCCTCACCCCTCCCCTCTCCCTTCGAGGGAGAGGGAGTCGACCGCTCGGCCTCGCTTATAATTTTCTCGAATGCCGGCTCCAACAACCCCCAAGCCGCAACCGACAGCTCTCGCGAAACCGCCGTTCGCTTTTTGCAACCCGCCGTCTCAATCGCATGCGCCACCGCATCAATGCCCGTCGCCGCCGCTACGCCATGCGGTACCGTCGCGATCAGCTCGGGGTCGAGAATCGCCACGCGCGGCAGCGCCTTCTCATCGCCGCACGCCATCTTCTGATGCGTGTCCGGGTCGGTAATCAGCGCAAACGACTGCGCCTCGCTCCCCGTGCCGGCCGTCGTGGGCACGCAAATGAGCGGCAGCATCGGCTGTGTCGCCTTGTTGACACCCCAATAGTCCATCATCTCGCCGCCGTTTGTGAGCAGAAAGTTGATGCCCTTCGCACAATCCATGCTGCTGCCGCCGCCGAGGCCGACAAGAAAATCGATGCCGAGTTCGCGGGCGATATGCAGCCCCGCATCGACCTCGCGCGTCGTCGGGTTCTCGCACGCCCCGTCGAACAAGGTGACTTCGACGCCGGCTTCGCGCAGCGAATCCATCGCCCGTTGCGCATGCCCCGCCCGCACAATGCCGGGGTCCGTCACCAGCAGCACGCGCGTCGCCCCCTCATCAACCGCCAGCGCGCCGAGTTTGCGCAGAGTCCCATCGCCAAATACAACGCGAACGCGCGAATGGCGAAGGACGGAGGAATAGTCGGCAATGTCGAGAGGCATGAAGGTTCCGCTGGAATGCAAAATGAAAAATGTAGAATGCAAAAAGTAGAACGTGTGGGTCGCTAGCTGCTTTCCTTTTTACATTTTGCACTTTTCATTTTGCATTCAGTCGCATGGTTCTCCAATGTACTACCGCAATTCAATCACCGCCCCATCATACGCCAATTCCATCCCCCCCGGCAGGCCCGCATTCGTCTCGGCATGGCCCAATTCATGGGCGATGTGCGTAAACAACGTCCGCTTCGCCCCAATCTGCTTCGCATGCGAAACCGCCTCATCGAGATTGAAATGCGTCGGGTGCGGCCGCCTGCGCAAGGCGTCGAGAATCAGCACATCCAGTCCATGCAGCATCGGCCACGACTCCGACGGAATGTAATTCACGTCCGTGCAATAAGCGAAGTTGCCCACACGAAAGCCCAGCACCGGCATCTTGCCATGCATCAGCGGAATCGGCGTAATCGTCCGCCCGCCGATCTCGAATGGCCCGTCGATGGTGTGCAACGTCAAATTCGGCACGGCCGACGGATACGAATTCGCCGCTTCGAACACATAAGGAAACATCACGCGCAATCGATCAAGCGTCGCCGCCTGTGCATGCACGGGAATCGCTCCCTCCTGAAGCCAATTGAACCGCCGCAAATCGTCAAGGCCGGCAACGTGGTCGATGTGATAATGCGTGTAAAGCACGGCATCGACGCGCCGAACGTCATGGGCAAGACACTGAAGCCGCAACTCCGGCGTGGTATCGACGAGCACCGAGGTGTCGCCATATCGAATAAGAATGCTCGGCCGCATGCGCTTGTCACGCGGGTCGGTCGATGTGCAGACCGGGCAGTCGCAGGCAATCATCGGCACGCCGTGCGACGTGCCGGAGCCAAGGACTGTAACGGTGATGAAATCTGCGGACATGGTGCTGATTATAGCAATCGCGGCCCTTTGTGACGCATGTTCAAACCGGCAGAGTTTGGCACCGGCTAATAGCCGGTGCCACGCTCTGCCGGTTTCATGGCAAACGCCTTCCCATCAATCCCCGCCAGCGCCTGTCCGCTGAAATACACCGTTTTCTCGTTCGCTCGCCCCGCGCGGCAGTACGATCGAGCCAAACTGAAAATAAACCGGATGCCATCGATCCTTCGTCGCCGAAAATGCGCGTGTCCACTTCTCGCCATCGCGCGAAATCCAAAGCCCCGCCTCGCGACCCAGATTTACCGAAGAGACTTCAACTGACGTAGTCAACGCAAACACGCCGCCAAACCGGCAGCCATAAATGCAACTCCCATCCAGCTCCTGCCCTCGCTCAAACCGCCCGGTCTTCTTTTCAAATCGTATTACTGCGTTCTTCTCACGCTCCGTGTCCATTCCGTAAATCAGGCAGTCGCCCACATCGAACACCTGCACCGCACGAAACCGCTGCTCGCCCTTCGCAACCCACGCAAACTCGCGCAAGTCCTCCGAGAGACGACCAATACCCGGCTCATGATTGTGGTCGCCCGCCAGCACCCAATAGCAACGGTGCCGGGCGTCGTGCTGCAAATTATGGAGATGCAGAATGCCGCCCCCTTCGAATGTTCGTGCGACTTGATACGTCGCGCCACGGTCGTCTGAAACGAACAGCCGCACCGGCAGACCATGCGCCGTCTTCGAATTGTATTCGCCCCAGAGAATGCGATCGTTCGGGCCGACCGTCATCGTCATCGGCGGGGCCAACGGCTGCGAATCAACATCAACTTTGCTCCGCGTCATCCGCGTTTCGCCCGGCCCGGATCGATAAACCCATTCGCGGTTCGAGGCAACGAGCGTGCCATCTGAGAGAAGATTCATGGCCTTGACTTCGTGTCGCAACAGACGCGACGCCATTCGCGATGCCGACGCCGCGCGGCGTACGATCGACTGCGGCATGTCGCAAACCTCCGACCACGAACAGCCCTCATCCGCCGAGCGAAATATGGAATAGCCGCGTGCCAAATACACGGCACCCTCGCGTGTGACATGCAGCATGCGCCCCGCGCCGATCGGCGTCGGCTTCATCGGCGGCAACACCACGCCGTCGCTCATAGGCTCACCTGCTCGCCCGGCCGATCGAGAAACGTCTGCATCCAGATTTCCAGCGTGAACAGGGCATAAATCAGATACGCATGGTCCGCTCGCCCGCTTGCATTTTCGCCGAGCACGCGCTGCACCGCCGCCGGATTGAACAACCCACGCTCGCGCACCCGCCGCTCGCCTAGAAAAACGTCGAGCGTATTCCTTAGATCCGACGTGATCCATTTTCGCAGCGGCGCGCCGAAGCCCGTTTTGCTGCGATAGAGAATATCGCGACCCACCAGCGGCTCCATTGCTTTCTTGAGAATCGACTTCGTCACGGTACCGCTCAGCTTGTATCTCTCCGGAATCCTGGCGGCCAGCCGCATCAGCTCGACATCCATGAACGGCACGCGCACCTCAATCGAAGTGGCCATGCTCGATTTGTCAGAGTAAAGAAAATTATGTGCCCCAAGAAACCCCTGAATCAGCACATGCGAATGCCGGTTCATGCTTCCGCGCCCGACAAACTCGTCGTAATAGCGCTTCATCGCGGGCGGCACATGATCTCCGGATGTTCGCGAGCCGTTCGACGATGCCAGCCGATCCGTAAACGATGCCGAGTAAAGTCCCGTGCGCGTGTCCGGGTTTGACCAGTCCGCCAACGCAATCGACCGGGCCACGCCTCTCTCCAGCAGCGCCCGCCGAAACTTGCGCAGTCGCCTTGGCAGCGCCTTGGATGCGCCGAACACGGCCGTACTCGCCGCGACGGCCGCCCCCATGGCCGGCGCCGTGAGCCATCGCGGCACCGCATCCAATCGTGAATAAAGCCGCTGACTCACATGGCTGCGATAGCCGAAGAAAACCTCGTCACCACCGGTGCCCGAGAGCAACACGGTCGTACCATCGTCCCGCGCCAGCTTAGAGATAAGATATGACGGGAACACTGCCGGGTCCGCATCCGGTTCATCGAGATGGTAAACCATCATGGGTAGCAACGAGACCAGTTCGGCACGCACATCCACTGACTTCAGCGTGACACCCAGCCGCTCCGCCACTTTCACGGCATAGGGATAGTCGTCCTCGAACTGATCGAACGTCATGTCCTCGGCCGGAACGCGAGCGGTGTAACAACGAATCTCCCGCTCCGGAAACGACTTTCGCATGCACGCCACAATGCTCGAAGAATCAGCCCCGCCCGAAAGAAACGCGCCGAGCGGCACGTCAGACACCATCTGCCGCCGCGTCGTCCGCAAAAAAGTCTCGCGCACATGCTCGATCCAATACGCCTCGCTCTGCGATTCATCCGGCTCGTACGGCAGCACAAACCACCGCTTGTTCTCGACGATGCGCCCTTCGCGCCAGATCATCCGATGGCCCGGCTCGATTTTTTGTATGCCCTTCAGCAGCGTCTGCTCGCCCGGCACCCAGAGAAATGTGAGATAGTCATTGAGCGCCGCCGCGTTCAATTCGCGCGGCATGCCGGGCACACGAAGCAGCGCCTTGATTTCGGATGCGAAAAAAATCCGCCCCGCGTTTTCCCAATAATAGAGCGGCTTGATGCCGACGTGATCCCGCGCGAGAACGAGCTGCCGCCTCTTCACATCCCAGATTGCAAACGCGAAAATGCCGTTGAGCCGGTGCACCAGTTCCGGCCCCTCTTCCTCGTACAAATGCACCAGCACTTCGGTGTCGCTCTGCCCGCGAAAAACATGGCCGCGCGCAATCAGCCCCTCGCGGATTTCCACAAAATTGTAAATCTCGCCGTTGAAGGTGATCCAGACGGTGCCATCTTCATTCGACATCGGCTGATGGCCGCCGGGAGAAAGATCGATGATCGATAGCCGCCGCTGCCCCAGCCCCACCTTCGCGGCCGCATCGTGCCAGACACCTTCATCGTCCGGACCGCGGTGAACCATGGCGCAGCACATCTTTTCCAGCAATTCTGGTCGATGCTCGCCGACATACCCACAGATGCCACACATGCTAAATTACCCACCCACACAGTTCATCGCTGCATCAACTTGCGACTTGATCGCCGGTGTTCCTCAATTCAATCAGAGATTAGCCGGTGAGCCTGCTTTGATCCATACGTTCGAAGTCTTATTCGGCAAACAGAGCACGCACGACGCGTCGAAGAAAATCGAGTCGCAGGCCCGATCGCTCGCAGAGATAAAGTACGAATCACTTTCGCAGCGCCGCATCAACAAAGTTCACACGATCCTGCACATCCCCGTTGCGGCCGAAACCCACTTCAATCGTGATTTCCGCCAAATCCTTCACATCCAAGTCGACGGATCTTGCCGGCTCGCCCCACCGCAGGGCCTTTGCCTCATACAAGACCACGCTGCCGGCCCGAATCAGAAAGTCCGCATGGGCCAGCGGCCCGCCCGAATCGTCAATTCCCACCAGGCCCGTCAGTCTTGAATATTGCCCCTCCAGGCGCCAAGTCACCCGACATGCCGAGTGCATTCCCAGACCGCGTCCATACGTCACACCTGCGATGCCCAACCGTCCACCGGCCGCGTTTACGTCCTTCCGCAGGGGCCAATCCGTCGAAAAAAATGGGATGCTCTCTTGACGAACGGGTGGCACATTTGAAAGCCAGGCTCGTGCCGAATTCGAAGACTCGATCCATTCAACTTGTGAGGATTCGACACGCATTGCCTGCTGATCGCCCGTTGTCAGGAGAAAAACGCCATCGCGCCATTCGATCGACGAGGCGACCAATTCACCGCCATCAATCAAACGAATGCAAAATCCGGGCGACATCCCCGCGTTTCGCTGGTTCGTCACACGAAATTGAACGGCCATGACTGACGACCAATTCAAGGGTTCATCGGACTCGCCGTCCTCACCGACGACGACGACCCCCTTTTCGTCTACGACCGAAACGGTCCCCCGGATCTCATCGCCATTTCGCAACAAAACGCGATCGCCGTCCATCGCTGATTTGATCGCTGATCCGCCGCGCCGGGTTATCTGACCTATCGCCTCGATCGGCCAGGTCGTTTCACCGATTGCCGGGCATCGAAATCGAACCGATTCATCGTCTTGCCCCACAACGCAGCCCAACAAACGACCCCCGTCGTTCAGCGTCAATTCCCAATCCCCGAACGCCGTCGCGGCAACGACGCCTTTCACATGGATTTGATCGAGCTCATTTAATCCGATTTCGATCGACGAACCCAAAACGTCTCGCAAGACCAACCCATCCGGCGACTTCCATCGAATGAGCGTGCCCTCGTGTTTTTCGCCGCCCAGCGTCGTGACGACCATCGTCCAATCAGCAGGCATCGACGTTGACGTAGAAATCGAGGGCCGGTCCGCTCCCGGAAGGGCCGAAGCCATGAACAACAGTGTCACAAGGATCGTTGTGATTCTGGTCAACGGAATATGCCCAATCAAAGAGTCGTCATGAGAACTCCGGGAAAGCATTGCGAACTATCAGCCGACTGCGCAATCATACGACACATGATCCAAACTTGCCGTCCGCAATTCCAATACGCCTCGCCCTCCCCACCGCACAACCATCGGAGTTTACCTTTGAAAAATCGGCAGCATCTGTTTCGGAATCTGCAAAATGATGAGTGCCATCGACGTGCCATATTCGCTACCCGCCTGGCCGCGCCATGAGCCGTCATCGGATTGTTTGGCAATCAACTCGTCGCGAATGGCCGGCCACCACTGGTTCCATCGCTGCCCCCCCGCCTGAAACATGGCCTGGGCCGCATAGTATTGGCCATAAAAATAGTGCGTCTGCTCCTCCGTCTTCCCCGGCAAAAACCGTTCGAGATACTTTAGGCCGCTCTCGATTTCCGTCGTGTCGTACAAACCGGCATACTGCAGGGCGGCCACACCGGCCGCCGATCGGGCAAACATGGAGCCGGTAGAATCCAACATATACTTGAATCCACCGTCTGTTTCCTGACTTTGCCGAACATAGGTGATGGCCCGATCGATCGTGCTCTTCGGGACCGCAATGCCCGCGTTTCGCGCGGCCCGAAGCGCCATCACCTGACAGATCGTCACGGAAATATCCGCATCCGCCCGGACCGGGTGGTATCGCCAGCCCCCTGCTCGTTTTGCGTTCGAATGATCAACGAAACCGCTTTTTGCAATTTCTCCCGCAAATCGGACCGCCTGGACATGCCATACACTTCGGCCAGAAAAAGTGTCGCGAAACCGTGGCCATACATCGGCCCATAGGACGTTTCCGCGGTGACAAGCCCCGATTGTTCGGAACACGATTCAAGAACAAATTGAAGTCCCAGATCCACATTGTGGGCGTATCGGCCCCGCCCCGGCATGCTTCCATCACTGAGAAATGCAATGCATGCAAGTGCCGTGATGCCGACATGCCGTCCATACTGAGATTGCCCGCCGAACGAGCCATCCAGCGATTGCTGTTTCGCCAACCATTCCAATCCGCTCGACACCGAGGCGGTCAGTTCCGGTGTTGGTTGGTCCACAGACCTGGCATCGCTGCCGTTTTTCTTGTCGAGATTCTCACGCAGTACCTTCGTCGCCCCATCGGCCGGCTGCGATGAAGGCTCCTGCGCGGCGGCGTTTCCCAAACAGATCATTGCATGCAAGAGAATTGCCAGGAGCCCAGCACACGCGACCACACTCTTGCATTCAATTCTCATTATTCGGTGCATCGTGTTCACCCTGGGTCCATTCGAACTAAGACAGCCTAACTTTCAAACTTTTTACTGATCGACATTTGCATCAGCCAACCAATTCGAATTGAACAAGCCTCATTCAGCCTGCGCTTCCACGGAGAGATTACGGTAATAGCGCATAATCTCCTCGCGGAACTTTGGCATGAAATTCTCATCAAATCCCTGTAGTAGCGCCTCGCGGTCCTGTTCCGGAAGGAAACCCCAGCGTCTCGCCAAATCGGCCTTGTCGGCCTCTTTGCCCTCTTTCTCAACCGACTTGCCGCTTTTTTCCTGCGCGCCGCCTCCCTTTTTCCCTGTGCCTGCCGAGGCGGGCTTTTTTTCCTGCTTCTCCGGCTTTTGACCGGCCTTTGGCGGTCGAACACTGCTCTTGCGCTTCTTGCCAGTCGGCTTGCCGGACAGCGCCGATTTTTCAGCGGTGTCGATCATTCCTTCAATTCCCGACACAATGTTCTCTTGCAATAGCTGTGTCTCCTTGCCGGCATCGAATTGATCTCGAAGCAATCCGGTCGCACGCTTCATTTTCGAAAGCATGACATCAACCGTATCCCGCGCGCTGGACCGGCCGCCCGACAATTCCTCCACCAATTCAAAATCTATGACATCATCAATCGGCCGACTCATTCTTCGTGTCGGCTTTCTTTTAGCAGGCTGCGTCATGGGCTCAGGCTTGCCGGACGCATCCACAAGTCCGCCATCGACAAAAACGGCTGCAACGATAATAAAGGCAATCCAACACTTCATCGCAATGCCCTCAATTGGAGATTCACTCTCCGGTCTGACCTTCAATCAGCTTCACCGACATCTCATGAATCTCCCGTTGATCTTCCCCCAATTTCGCGATGTTCTGCAATTGATCCTCCGAGCGTTGCAATTCCCTCGGCAGGGATTCATTGAGCTGTCGAGTCCGTTCATTCAACTCCAACTGCAAGACGCGAAGCATCTTTAGCTCCGCCAGGGGCGGTACGGGTCTCGCCTTGGTTGGGTCGCCGGCGCCGCCCCCTCCCCGCCGGCATCCTGATCGACATATCCCTCGCCTTTCTTCTTAGGCCGACTGTCAAGCACCAGAATCAGTCGATCCAGACTTTCCACAATCGCCGCTTGTTCCTTGGCGGCCTGTCTCGGTTCGCTGGCATCCATTTGAGCCTGTGCCGTCGACATTCGCTCGCGGGTCCGCTCGCAAACTCTGCGAAAAACGATGCTGCCCCTCATGCGTTCCATGACTTCCACAAGCGATCCGGTCAACTCGCCCTGCTTTCGCGCCGCCAACTTCAGGAGGATTCCATCCGCCCGACTGATGCGCTCATCTGAACCCTGTCGATCCACAATCAGCGATGTCTCCTGCAGAAGGTCATGCTGGTTGTTTCGTATCGAAGCCAATGACTCCACAATCGCGGCCAGCGACCGCTCTGCCATTTCTCTTTCCTCGCGCTCCAGCATCTCTTTGAGCGATTCCATCGCCTCAATGAGCTGAACCCGCGCATGTTCCTGTTCTTCGATGGACGACGTGGCATCACCCCGATCGAGCAGCGCGGCCGCGGCACCCATGTGTGCGACGGCCGTCATGATCGCAAACTTGGCGGCCATGGAGTCACCGCCGATTCCATCGATCGAAACCGCCTCGCTGGTTGAGGCCAGCGCCCGCTGCCGACCGGCCAGTCGCGCCGACAACGCCGATTGCGCACTCTGTCCCTGCGCCGCCTGGGTGTCATCGATCAGTTTCTCCTGCTCTTGAATAATCCTTTGAAGCTGTGCTACCAAATCGGTCATCTTCTTCGCGAGTGCCGCCAGTTCGCGCTCCGGACGCTCGTCCATGGCCGCGAGCATTGTTCGCAATCCCGCAATGGCCTTCGATTGACTTTCCCGAGCGCGACGCAGCCGGGCCTGATCGATCTCGCCGGTTGCGGTCGCCATGTGTTCCAAAACCTGGCTGCGCGTCGACTGTTCCACGGCACGGTCCAGTGACGCCGCCGCGGCGCCATCTGAAGATTCAAGGCCCTTCGCCATTTCGCCCATGGATCGAATGGCCGCGGAGGTCTCCTCGCGCAGCCGCTGCTGGGCAGACTTTGCTTCCCGAATCGGCAGAACATCCGCGCTCGACAATTCTTCAATGGCTCGACCGCCCTGCTCCCGCCAATCTGGCGCAGACCCGCTCCAGATCCTCCTGCCGGTCCAGCAATTCCCGAATCAGTCGCGCCATGTCCGCAAAATCGTTCCAGCGCTCCAGCGAATCAAGCATCTCCATCATGTCAGCTAGTACACTGTCCTCTTCCGCAAGCGCCTTTGACAATGCTTCGCCCTGTTGCTCAAACCGCTCGGACTCCGAGGCGCGCGACAAGGCCGAGCCGGCTTCGCGAATGGATTCTTTGGCCATCGATCGAATGCGTCGCCCAAGTCGCTTCGCCTGCAGCGCGACATCCAGTCGCGATACCCGATTTTCATCCGCCCGCGAGGCAATCTCCTCCAATTGGCGGCTCGTTTCTTTCCCGGCCTTGGCGATTCGCCGCATCTCGCGCGCCAATCGGCTTGCCTGCTCCCTTTCCCTGTTTCCCATGGATCGTCGAACCAACGGACCTTCATTCAACCGCGCCGTATCAGACCTGACCGTTCGCATTTCGGATGCGAGGCGGCGCAGTTGGGCTGTTGCCGCGGACAGGGATGCCCTCAACGATTCCGCGAACTGCGATTCCGACACGATATGAATGCGTCGTGTCGCGGATCGCACGGCCTCGTGCCGCACGCCATCCAATTCGAATAGATCGCCTGCTTCCGCGGCGTATTCAATCACGTTGCCCGGCGCAACTCGGGGCTCCATAAAACCCAAACGCCATTGAATCGATCGTTTCGTTTCGCGAATCGCCGGTTCCGCTTTACGCCCCTCATCTTCGACGGGCAGTAAGTCGAAGGCCGGTTCCAGCGGGTCTTCATCCACGCCGGCATAAACCAACAAGCTCGCCAGCCCGAAATCGTCGCGACCGCGGACGCTGACCTCCACCACACCGCGCGGTGTCATATCAATGTCATCCGTCGGAGAGAGAATCTCGACAGCCGGCAACTCATCCTCCTTCACGACCAATTCATACATTTGCCTCGTTCGCGATTCCAATCCATCGGCATCGATCAAACCAATTTCAAAAGAACCGCCATCGGCCACCTCAAATTCGGCGGTCAATTCACTTTCGCGGCCCGCCATGGGAATAAGTGCGATCGTCTCATCCGATCCCGCAAATCGAATGCTGCCCTCTCGCACAGCGGAATCGCCGTGACGCACCTGCACTTCAACACGTGCATGCGAACCGCGCACCACCGACACCGGCGCGCCAGTCAATTCATGCATGATGGTCGAGGCGCCGCGCGCATAGGGCGGCGGGCGGATGGCTATGCGGGCACTGTCCGTTTCAGGTCGCCGCGCCACGGATATGTGAAAAGGCCGTTGCTTCGTATTGTCATCACCGGCCGAATAGGAATACTCCAGCGGCACGCGCACATCCTCGATCGCGAATTGAAAAGTGCCATCCGCCTCGCGCTGCATCAAGCTCTTGCGCATTTCGCCGCCAGCCGGCCCCCATTCGACATAAGCCCGAAGAAACGGATCATCGCCCCGCGAAACATGCATCGCCAGCGTGACACTTTCGCCAAAGGCCGCCGTCACGTCGCGCGTCTCCGGGATGATTTGCACGCGTCGGGGCCATTCGACGGAGACCCACGGCGCGAGCAGCCTCGATCGCCCGATTTCGGCCAGTTCCGGTAGAACGTGAGCCGTCCACGCCACGCCACCGAACAAAACGACTGCCGCGCCCACCGAACGCGCCGAGCGCCTCGGATTAAGCCCACGCCCCCAGGATTTCTCGGCCGCGTGTTGACTGGTTGTGGCAACGACGCGTTCCCATATTTTCGTTGAGCCGCTTCCATGACCATCTAGAAATGAGACAGCGCCGGCCAGCTCGTCGCGCTCCTCGGGATTCATGATCCCAAGCCGAAGCGCCAACTGATCCAGCGGAATCGTCGCAACCAGCGGGCGAACAACCCGTCGCCAGCACCACCCGGCGCCCAGTCCGCACCCCACCGCCAGCACCAGAACGCGTATCAGCCCCGGAAAATCGACCCACCAATCCAAAAGCGCAAACGAGACGCCGCATGCCAGTGCCATCACAAACAGAATGGCAGCGCCCTCCGCCGCGAGCAGCAATCGTACCCGGCGGCGTACGGATGCCAGTCTCTTGAGTATGTCGTGCTGTCTATCGTTCACTGGCCCAATCCAATTCTCATGCGAGACGCAATCACTTCAGTCCGATTCCTTTCCGTATAATCCACTCGGCCGCGATCAGCACGGTAAACAACACCAGTATCAATCGCGTGTCCCAGATCGATTCCTCCACATCCGCCGGAATCTGCATACTGCGATCCGGTATCGCCGCCGCCAACCGCGACCAATCGTCATGCTCGACGAGGCACAATCCGCCGCTTGTCTCGGCAATCGTTCGCAGAAACGCGGGATCGGCCTCGGGCCGGTCGCGTTCCCGATCCACCGAAAAAACCTCGATGGTTCGTTTGACCGATCCGGGTTTGCGGGCGCTCACCGGCTCTTCAAGGGCCAGTGTCATCGCACCGGCTCGCGCCGGTGTGAATTCACCGCGCGCCCGATTCGAACCGGCCCCCGCGCGAACCAGTTCGATGCGTGCCGTTAAGTTGTCACTGTAATCGCGAACCAGAATGGTCGGTCGCGCCGGCAAAACCTCGGCCCCGGCGCCGGCAATGAGTTCAACGCGAACTTCCCGGCCCAACTCGTATCGTCGGCGGTCCGTTTCGATGCGCATGCCGTCTTCACGGCCGAAGCGCCGGCCTCGCGCCAAAGTTCGTAAGATCTGCAACCATGTCTGGTTGTAAAACCCGTCGCCGCCATGCTGACGCCAGCGCCACAAATCGTCGCTGCCCAGGTAAAAGGTCTTTCCCGCGCCAAAACGTCCCAGCACCGCGAGCGGCGCCGGGCCATTCGCACCACGGGCCGAAGGATGCGATGCCAAAATCACGGCACCCGCCTGGGGCCCATCGACATCCGCATGCCAGTACCATCCCGGCATCGACCCCATCGGATTCACGTCCGCGCCGCCGCCGCCATTCGAAGCAAAGATACCGCTCTCAAGGCCTTCAACCGTAATCTTCGGAACAAAGTTCTCGATCAGGTCGGCCTCATTTCCACTATCGGCCGTCGCGGCAATCCGCACCGGTAGCAGCTTCGCCAGCTTGGTTCGCTTCAATCGCTGCGGCATACTGCGCTCGCCCGCAATAAAGGCGATGCCGCCGCCATGCTCCGACACGAAATCGACCAACATCGACTCCTGCACCGGACTCATCCAATCGCCGCGCGGATCGACGTCCCCCAGAATAACGACGTCATATCGGCCCAGATCCTCCGCGCTGCGCGGAAATCGGGAAATCGGCCGGGTGCCTTCCTGCGTAAATCCCGGCGTCGCACTCAGCAACAGGCAGGAACTTTCCAACGTCTGCTCGCGAATCAGCAGGTTCTTCAAATATCGGTATTCATAGCGCGGCTCACTTTCGACATAGAGCACCGACACTTTCGCATCGTGCGCCGTGATCGCAAGATCGATCCCGTTGTTGGCCGTATTTTCCTCGCCGCTCAGTGGTGCGACTCTGGCAGTGAGCACCCGGCGGCCTTCGGACATCGCGCGATAGACCAGTTCACCACGCCAGGTCGACGACACGCCGTCGGCCATGCCGGCGCGGCTGGCCAGAACTTCGCCATTTGTTTTGTCGATCAATTCAAGTAGAAATGGCGTCGAACCATCAAGCCCCCGGAACTCGAGTTGCATTTGCACCCGAACCGGGTCCTGCACGAAGACATCCTCCGTGGCGAAAGCGGAAATCGCCTCCGCGTCCAATCGAGGTCTGTCCGATCCGACCGCCATCGCGTGAATCGGAACCGCGCGGGCGTCAGCCGCGCCGAGCGCTGTTTCAAGCGAACTCAATGTGGACTGCCGACCATCACTGACGACGACCAGTCCCGCAAGTCGATCCCCACGCATCGCATCCAGCACCTGTAGAACACTCGCCGAGAGATCAGTCCGGCCGCCCGACGGACCGCGTTTCGCAGCTTCCGAAATCAGATGCGGAATTTCGTCCACGCGTCGCGCTCGACCGATTCGCTCGGCCGATGAATCGAACGACCACAGCTCCACCGTCTGCCGCTGGATCAGATCACGAATCATTCCATCGGACTGGGACAAAACAGCGCCGCGTGCCGCGTTCCATCGGGATGAATTCGACGCCGCATCGGCCGTTTCCATGCTTGCCGAAGTATCAAGCAGCACCGCAACGACCGATGGATCCACGTCATTTCGCTGCAACACAAGCGTCGGTCGGCTGATGATGAAAAGTGCCGTCATGATGACGCCAAATCGAAGCCCCATCAACGCCCAGCGCCAGCGCGACGCCACCCGCTGCCTTCGATACAATCGAAACACCATGATGGCGGCGACCACAGCCCCGATCAGCATGATCCATGCGGCCGGCGCAGTCGCAAAGCGCAGCGAAATCGGCGAATCGGCGTCAAGCCGAATGCGTTCAAGTCCGAGCAGCCATTCAAACGCCGTATTCATGCACGGGATCCCGCCGATGTCGCGGCCCAAGTTTCCAGGATGACAAGCGCGACCAACAGGTACATTGCCGTGCCCGCCAATTCGCGTGGCAATTCTTCATGGACTCCGACGGCCGCCTCAACGGCGCCGCTTACAATCGTCACCGAGGGCCCGAATGCCGCCTTCACGATGCCCTCATCGGCCAGCCGCAGGTCGCTCTCATCTTGCCGCGGATTGACGGCATACAGTTGTTCACGCGACCCCTGACGCAATCGGTAAATGCCCGGTTGATGCGTTTCGCGAAACACTGCTACAAGCGAATCATTCTGCGCCTCGATGCTCACTGGATGAGATTCGCCATTGGGTCCAAGACCCACAGTGGATTCGTTGTCCGTTTGCGATGCGACCCGGCTGATCAGCGGTTGGCCAGTCTCAACATTTAATCGATCGCCGGCATCACCGGCCGCAAATGCAACTAGATTCAATGCGAAAGGAACAAAGTCCGGCTTGGCGGGCAGGGTGGTGTCCGACATGCTCAGGCCGGTCGTCAGAACGATCACTCGTCCAAGGCCGAGTCTTGTATGGAGCATCGCGGGCAATGCATTTTCAAAATGAAGCAATTCCCCGGCATCCGGAGCGACTTTATCACCCGCCTGAGATCCCAATTGCCAATAGCCACGAACAACGGCCTGGTTCAGACCGCCGTCGTCGCGACCCTCGAAATCCGCCAGGACGCCATGGCCAAGCGTCGGTATCTTGAATCGCACAACTGAATCGGATTCATCGGCGCGAACATACCTGTCGAGGCGATATTCACCTGTTTCAAAAAGCGCCCGCCATGCATCCGGTTCGCCGCTCGTCCCAGTTGCGGTTGGAAATTCACGGCCGCCAAACAGAAACTTCTGGTATTCCGGCCCATCCACCTGTTGGCCCATTGCGACAATGAGTCCACCGCCATCAAGCACATAGCGTCGCAATCGAGCCATTGACCGTTCTGAAATCCTCGGCACGTCTCCCAACACTATCACGCGAAATTCATCCAGAATCTCGCCTTCCAATTCGGAGGGAGCAATCGTGCGCACGGCATCCAAATCTCTGTCGCTTCGAGCCTGGCGCGAGCGAAGCGCGACGCGAAGGCAAAACAGGCTTCGATCTGAAATTGATGCCTGCGAATCCGGCTCCACCAGCAGGATCGGTAGGCGTTCCGCGACATCCACGGCCAAATGGGCGATGTCGTCCGCCGCCAGAACGTTTCCGATTGAGTGGGTGATCGAAGCGGTAACAACATGTGAGCCGGCCGATTCAAACGTCACATCCGTCTTGGGCTCAATGCTCTGTCCGGGCTGCAGCAACCCAATCGCCACACTTTGGCCCGCGTGTTTGTCAACGGTGATTTGGACCCGAATGTCATGAGCTGGCTCGCTGCCAAGATTCGCAATGCGAAAACGCACGCGGGAAGAGACGCCCGGCCCAATAACCGGCGATTCGAGTCGCAGCGAATCGAGAGCGATGTTGCCCCGTGCTGTCGGTCCCACATTCACGATCACGATTCGATCGATGTCCTCCTGACCCGTCGCGACGTCACTGACGGGAATGGAAGCGCCGGCAAGGTCCGTCACACAGTACACCACCCTTCCGCCCTTCGAAGCTTTGCCGCGAGACAACACCTCGTTCGCGGTCCGAATAGCGCCGGCCCAGTCAGTCTGGTTGTACGAACACCTGCGCTCATCCATGATCGCGCTCAATGCCGTCGCGTCCTGCAAAGGCCGGTCGACCAAGGACGAGGCGGGTGACGAAGCACTGACCAGCCCAATTCCGTCGCCGCTTTCGACGTCCGAGACGATTTGCGTCGCGGCCTGAACCGCTGCTTCAAATGAGGTTTGCCCATCCTCACGCATCGATTGCATCGAGAGACTGTCGTCCAGGACAATGACACGGTCGATGGCGGAACGCGTCATCGACCAATTCATTTGACCTGACGACAAGTAGGGCCGTGCAATGGCAATTCCAAATGCCAGAAGTGCCAGTGTTCTCACCACCAGCAGCAGCCAATGATCAATCTGAATGTGTCGCTTACTTTGTCGATGCGCCCGAAGCAGAAACATCGTCGCCGCCCAGGGCTCGCGGCGATAGCGACGCCGGTTGATCAAATGAATCAACAGAGGCAGGAATGCCGCTCCCACCGCCCCCAACAAAATGCCCGGATGTGCGAACCACACAAGCGTACCTCAATCGCTCCGCGACCCGACGATCGAGGCATTGGGCGGGCTTCGCCACCCGTCGCCCCGACCGCATCGGCGGATCAGTAATGACAAACGCTCACCTTCGGTGACGCGACCGCTTGGCCCGCATCGCCAAATAGGAGCTCAGCACCAGGCTCATTTTCGCGCTGGTGTTCAACACTTCGTAGTCCGCTTCCTGCGAATGGCACCCGCGCCGCATGACCCGCATGTACGCTTTCATTTCCTCAAGATAGCGATCGCGCATCAACCGCGGCTCCGTCAACACCGGTCCGACGCCCTCAAGGCCGTCGAACTCCGTCGGCTGATCAAATGGAAATGTTAATTCCGCGTCATCCAGGACCTGCAGAATGATGGGCTCATGCCCGCGATGCCGAAGATGCTTCACGCCTCGAACGACGTCCTCCGGGTCGCCGAACAAATCGCTCAACACAATGACAAGATGCCGCTCGTGAAGTCGCTCGGCGATCTCATCAAAGACGGCACGTAGCGCCGTTTTTCCCGCTCCGCCCGCCATCTCCAATTCCTGCACCACCAGCTTCCATTTTCCCGGGATGGCTCGACGGCCGGGTCAATTTGCGCAACTTGGAATCGAAGATCCCCAATGAAACCGCATCCGATTGCTGAAGCGCCAAGTACGCAATGGCCGCTGCCGCAGTCGTGGCATACTCGCGCTTCGACAGGGGAGAATTGGCATGCCGATATCCCATCGACTCCGAGCAATCCACCGCGAGCAGCAATCGCAGATTCGTTTCCTGCTCGAACTGTTTGATGTAATGCTTGTCCGTGCGGCCGAAGACCTTCCAATCCAGCGTGCGAAGGTCGTCGCCCTGGCAATACTTCCGATACTCGGCGAACTCAACCGCGATTCCCCGCATCGGCGAATGATGCATGCCGCTCATGAACCCCTGCACGACCAGCCGCGCGCGAAGATCCAGTCCCCGAACGCGGGCCAGCGCCGCGGGATCGAGATAATTACGGTAATCGGAGGATGGCCGAACCATGCTATTCCCCCAGCACCCGGCCCGCCCCGATCGCATCCAACTCCGGCGTCACGGCGCGCGGCACTTCATCCACCAGCATGTCGACCATGCGATCCGACGAAATGCCGTCCACTTCCGCATTGAAGTTTGTCACAACGCGATGTCGCAAAACCGGATGCGCGACGGCCTGAATATCATCCGTCGACACTGAGAATCGGCCGTGCAGGATGGCCCGCGCTTTGCCCGCCAGGACGAGATTCTGCGAGGCCCTCGGACCCGCCCCCCAACTGACGTAGTCTTTCACGAACTGTGGCGCCCCCGGCATCTGCGGTCGTGACATGCGTGCCAGTCGCATGGCATATCGCATGACATGGTCCGCGCAAGGCACGCGACGAACAACGGTCTGAAGGGCGATGATGTCCGCGCTCGAAAAAACACGCTTGAGCTCGACCTCGGAACCCGATGTCGTCAAATCGATGATCTTCAGTTCCTCTTCTTCGCTCGGATAGTCCACCAGCACCTTGAACATGAAACGATCCAACTGCGCCTCGGGCAACGGATAGGTGCCCTCCTGCTCAATTGGGTTCTGCGTGGCAAGAACAAAAAACGGTAGCGGCAGCCGATGCGTAAAACCGGCGGCCGTGACCTGGCTTTCCTGCATGGCTTCAAGAAGCGCCGCCTGAGTCTTGGGCGGCGTGCGGTTGATTTCGTCGGCCAGAATGACGTTGGCAAAAATCGGTCCCTGAACGAAACGAAGCGAGCGAACACCGGTGGCCTTGTTCTCTTCGATAATCTCGGTTCCCGTAATGTCGCTAGGCATCAGGTCGGGAGTGAACTGGATGCGGTTAAATGAAAGACTCAGCGTGGCGGCCAATGAACTGATGGCACGCGTTTTGGCCAGACCCGGAACACCTTCCAGAATGCAGTGGCCCCGCGCGAACATGCAAATCAGAAGTTGCTCGATCACCTCGTGCTGGCCGACGATCATCTTGCTCAATTCATCCAGGATCACCTTGCGGCTCGCCGCCAGCGTCTGAATGGCATCGATTTCTCGATTTCCGATGTCGCTGCCGGG